>NZ_BMFT01000001.1:2773832-3082036 GCF_014639155.1 Paenibacillus segetis | reverse complement strand
TGTTTCACAATCACATGTCGATCGAACTGTTTCATCCCTTCTTTGGTTTTAGTAGTGAAACATGGAGATTATCTAGTATCGTAAGAAGAGAGCTTTTTGAATCGAAAGGAGCACAAATTTATTTTGTTGAATTAGAGTCAAATATAGAAGAAAGATTAAAACGGAATACAACGGCGTTTAGACTTGATCAAAAACCAACAAAACGAAATGTTGAACAATCTAAAATGGACTTAATCAAAACCATGGAAAAACATAGACTCAACTCTAACGAAGGAGAAATTACCAGAGAGAACTATTTGAGAATTAATAATACAAATTTAAGTGCAGATGAAGTCGCAAGACTTATTAAAGATACATTTAATTTATAGTACGTTGTGAGTAATTCAAGAAGGCGCCTACTTCTTATAACACCATGTTCACGATTCGGCGGACAAGCCGCCTCTGTCCGGCAGAAGTTAGGAGCGGATTCGGAGAAGTAGTTTCAGTAGCAGGGAAGCGGAATCAGCCGGACATATCCAACTCCCTAACCGCATCGCGGCCGCCCTCCGGGCTTAAGGGAGTTGGACGTCGTGAACACATTAACGTTAGATGAAACATAAGCAAATTAAGAAAAGATATCAATATTTTTTGCTCTAGTAGATAAAATATTGATATAAAGGAGAATTATAAATGAAAGAGGATATACGTAATTATCTGGAGAAATTTGATGAACAAACAAAACAGAGATTTTGTGTTCTATATGGACTTATTTATGAAAGTACTTCTCAAATAATTCATGAAAAGCTATGGGCTAAATTGCCATCATTTTATGTGAAAAATAACTTTGTTCGGATTATTCCTTTTAAAGACCATATAAATGTTGAAGCCAAAGCAGTTCTTTCTCATAAGGATGAATTACAGGAATATAAAATAACGTCCATGGGTATGTTGCAAATTTTTCATAATCAGCAAATTCCAAATGAATTACTGAAAGTAATATTTAAAGAAAGTCTTGAATAATCAACTTAAATATAAATGGGAAGATCTAGGAGCGAATTACTGGAATAGTTGTTAGGGTTGAACTTATTACTTGTATTTGTAAAAACAATATTGGGGTAATTTTTCATATGATATCGAAGCAGTTAGTAAACTTCAATATCGATAAGGGTGTGGGTTATTTCAAGAGGGCATATGCATCATCTAACACCGTATTCACGCTGTGGGACTTCCGTCCCTTGGTTGTCAGATGTATAATCATGGTAGATATAGCAGTCAACAAACGACCCAGCCTAAGATAAGAGCTATCTAAGGCTGGGTCGTTTCGTGAATACCTAAACGTTAGATAAAATTGGCTAAATACATATGGAAAGGCGAGAATTAAGATGAATATTGTTAATGTCCTTCATTATGATGCTTTTTCATCTGTTCCGAATAAAGGGAATCCCGTTGGTATTGTGTTGAATGCTGACTACTTAACTAAGGATGAAATGCAACATATAGCCTTTAAAGTCGGCTTTAATGAGACTGTGTTCATATTGAATTCAGAGAAGGCTGATCTAAGGCTAAAGTATTTTACTCCAGGACATGAGATAAATCTTTGTGGGCACGCAACTATAGGATCATTATATTGTCTAAAGTCGAAAGGGATGTTTGAGGATAGAAAACTTATTCAGATTGAAACGAATGTAGGTATACTACCAATCAAATTTGATGAGATGGACGAACAATTATCAATAGAGATGAAACAAGACAGGCCTCAATTTACATCTTTTAATGGGGACCTAGATAAGTTGGCCGAGTCAATGGGATTAGCGAAAGAAGAGTTGGATTTAAATAAGCCCATCGTTTATGGAAGTACTGGTACTTGGACCTTACTGGTCCCAATCAAGAAATTGAGCAGCTTTAATAATATGACACCAAAAAATCAACAGTTCCCAAATGTATTAGTTGAGAATGTCAAATCATCAATACATCCGATATGTTTTGAGACTTATGATAATAGAGCGTTGATGCATGCAAGACATTTTTCCTCTCCTTACTCCGGCACAATTGAAGATCCAGTAACGGGGACGGCATCGGGTGTAATGGGTGCTTATTATTTATTGTATGTAAATCAAAACTTAACTTCTGTTGAATTTATTGTAGAGCAAGGCCAGGAAATTGGAAGAGATGGAAGAGTGCATGTAAAAGCAATACGAAGCGAAGAAGATATAGATATATTTATTTCAGGAACAGCGATATATGTACAAGAATTTAAGATTGAGTATGAATAATCGAAGAAGAGCCAACATCCTCTAACACAATATTCGCGCTTCGGGCCATGCGGCCCTTGATCTGCCCGAGGTATTTCGAAGAAGAATAACCAGGCAGATAGATCTATTCCCCAAAGATTAGAGCTATCTAAGGGGAATGGACGTCGTGAATACCAAACGTTATATGAAAGGGATGCAAGATAAAGATTACATAAACAAATTGAGAACACTTGTACGTAGGTATAAATAAAGGTAAAATATAACTACAATTGAATCTTGGGTGGGCATGGTTTTCCTTCGAAAGGAGGTGAAGCCATGGAAGTGAAAGATGCAATAACGATCATGTTCCTCTTTGGAACGTTCATTCTTGCTCTTTTAACATACATCAATAATAACAACAAGAGAAAGTAAAAACCCACCCAAAGGTTGAGGCCAGAGGTGGGTTTTGTT
The DNA here is from genome assembly GCF_014639155.1 of Paenibacillus segetis. Lineage (NCBI taxonomy): Bacteria > Bacillati > Bacillota > Bacilli > Caryophanales > Paenibacillaceae > Paenibacillus > Paenibacillus segetis. The sequence continues at coordinate 3,079,355 of NZ_BMFT01000001.1, read as the reverse complement.
CCTATATGACTTAGAAGGGAATAAACCATCCAAGCCAATTGTACTGACCAGGTGTTCGCAGCACTTGGTCTTTATTACATATATAATAACACAAAGAAAAAATGTATCAAAGCGTGAAATAAAATTGGAAGTGACAAAATAAAAAAATATGTTGAAAGGTTATACGAAGATGGCATCCCCATCATATAACATCGTATCTACGCTGAGGGCCGTTTGGTCTTTGGATCGCCAGAAGAGGCAAGCTGAGATGCGGAATCAGCTCACAACCCTGCGAGGCTAAGTCCGTCGGACCTGGCAGACTTCGCTGCCATAAGCCTCTCGGGTTCGTAGATACAGAAACGTTATAGGAAATAGCAGCAATTCAAAAAATACGAACCATGAAAGGTCTATACCATGATAACCTTTGAGAGAAATAATAATAAATTCAATTTTAGAGTAGCTGGGATTCTAATTCATAATGGTAAACTTCTATTACATACAACAAAAACAGATGATTTTTGGAACTTGCCTGGAGGCCGTGTAGAATTTAATGAATCTACTGAACAAGCATTGATAAGAGAACTGCAAGAAGAATTAGGGGTCACTATACAACTCGAAAGGCTTGTATATGTTAATGAAGACTTTTTTGAATATGATTGTAAGAAATACCACGAGATCGGGTTCTATTATTTAATGTCATTACCAGCAAACCATGATATTCTTCAAAAGAAAGAAGAGTTTTATGGGTTAGAGGATAACGGAAGATTAATCTTTAAGTGGTTCGAGGTAGAAGAATTATTAGATCTTGAAGTCTATCCAGAGATATTGAAAACAGATATTAAAGAGATTATTACAGGTTCTGGAATCAAACACTCAGTAATAAGACAATAACATAAAATAACTTTGGTGACACTGTGCGACTGCTACATCAGTCTCCGACCCAGTCGCTTGCGCTCCCTTTAAGCCTCTCGGGCTCGTGAATACAAGAACTTTATACGCAATTGCTGAAAACATCTTAAACGATTACAGATCCATTTAAAACTGGAAGGAGTAACATAATGGAGATTACTTTATTTAAGTCTAGTCTTAATGAAGCAGAGATCATACATGAAATGCAAGTTAAAGCATTTAAGACATTACTAGAAAAATATCAAGATTATGAAACTAGTCCTGGGAATGAATCGTTAGAACGAATAATAGAGCGCTTAAATCAGTCCTTCACGGACTATTACATAATAAAACGATATAGTGTTCCCGTAGGTGCAATTAGAATTGTAAAGAAAGCAAATAGTGCTTATCGAGTTAGCCCTATATTTATATTGCCTGATTACCAAGGAATGGGAATTGCTCAAAAGGTCTTTAGTATCATAGAAGATATGTATGATAATGCACAAATATGGGAATTGGATACGATCTTACAAGAGCATGGTAATTGTTATCTTTATGAAAAACTTGGATACAGAAAAACGGGAGAAATGGTACAAATCAACGATAAAATGACAATAGTGTTTTATGAAAAACAATTACTCAAGAAATAACATAGAAGTTGTATTTCAGATAATTCAACGAAGTCAGCAACAGCGTATAACACCAGATAACACCAGATTCTCGCTACGGGCATTCGCCCTTGGTTGGAAGAAGATAGGTAGCGAAAAAGTAGCTCACCAACACATTCCATTCCCTAAGATAAGAGCTATCTAAGGTTGATCCCTTGGTACTACGGGGTTTATAGGGGGTATTGCCCACAACTTGCCCACATTCTAGTAAGTCACCAATTAGTGCGTCAAGCTTATCTACGTCCGCGCGTCTACGAGCTTCGGTTACATGTCGATAAACACGTGTTGTCAAATCGTCTTTTGTGTGGCTTAATTGCTTACGTATGTCATCAAGTGGTACGCCAACTTCGGCGCTAAGGCTAGTATAAGTGTGGCGAAGACCGTGAGCAGTAATGTACTTACTTGGAAATTTCGCTTCTACAAGTGTTTTATCTAACATTTCATTTAATTAGACGGACTTAATGGGTACCCTGGTAACTATTCTGTAGGGTTCACAAAAATGAATTCTCTTCCGTCTTTATTTTTGTGATATTTAGGGCCGATCATAAGACGAAAAGCTTTCACATCTTTCATTTGAGCCTCAATAACAGCTGCAACTCTTTCACTAATATCGATTAATCTGCGTGAGCTCTTAGATTTAGGTGGACCTATATCGTAGTTACTCAGTCCATCTTTATCATACAATGTAGCGCTAATTCTGATCTTCAACTTGCTTTTATTGAATTTTCTTGGTTCTAACACGCTGAGTTCCCCCACGCGAATACCTGTATGCGCCATAATGAATATTACTCTTACAAATTGTCGCCATTCAAATTCTTCTCTTGGAGTTGCGGCTTGTTCGTTTTTTTGCTTAGCTGCAGCTATTACCTTGGCTAGTTGCTCCTTTTCTAGGAAATTTGGTACTTCTGCTTCTTCGTCAAAATCCAAGTCGAAATTCTCTTCTTCTTCCTCCTTTGGAATGGTAGCCCCCACATACGGAGACGTTTTAATTTGACCTCGTTGTACAGCATGTCTAAATAAGGCATTCATCAACCCATGAATACTCTGTATCGATTTGACCGCTAGTCCACGCTCTTCCTGTAACCATAATAAAAAGTCTTGATACTGACTTGGTGTAATTTCCTTAACGATTTTGCTGTTAAAGTAAGTACAAGGGTGTACGAGAAGATGTGTATAAGTGTGTATAGTGTTCAAGTGAAGCTTTTTTAATTTCGAATGATAAACTAACATTCAATCAAAATACCCGCTTTATAGGCTTCCTCCGGTGTTGGATATTGTATCGTATCTTTTTGACTCCGACCCTTTGAGCCATCAGGATTGGTGATCGGCACATCATAACGGTATGTGTATCCTTTTCCTCGTTTACGTACATTAGGCGGCAGTTCATCTTTCTTCCTTCTTGCCATATTATCCCCCTATCGGAACATATGTTCTATTTTTACGTATGTTAAACCGCCTTGCTGCGGTGGAAGCGCTAGTTTACATGTAAAGCTTATGTAATTCCCGAGGTATGGAGCAGCGAAGCAAGCGTCCAGGGGCTCCGATCACTCGTGAAGAAACATCCATCGTCGTTAATAAGCTACGGATGAACTTCCTTCGGTTGATAGCAGGGAACGCAACTAGGATCGGAGAGATCGAATGTCAACTTGAAGTAATTGAAAATGGGGGTAATTTACAATGACCAAGCAAAGATAGCGTAACTATGCTTTATGGGTAAGTATCGTATCTCAGGCTCTATTGTTAATCCAACTCGTTAGACATCTTACGGGGGCATTCGATTTTACAGAGGTAATGAAGCAGGATCTATTAACTATCGTTGATGTAGTGCTAGGGCTGCTGGCGACCTTGGGAATTATATCGAACCCAACTAAGCCGGATAGTTCAGGCTACAATCTGTAAACTGACATAACCCCACAGGCATAGGCTAGTGGGGTTATTTTTTGAATTCCCAAGAGTTTGGAAATTATATTACCTACACTTAAGAGCCCAATCACTCCGAGGCTTTTTTCATTTTAATTATCACATTACCGACATTAGGCCTAAAAGTACTTTATCGGCGGTATTAGATACCGAAACCTCCACAAGCGCAAGAGACGATTACTAATAAGATGAACAATACAAGGATTGTACCTGTGCTTGTAAAAAAGCCTCCACGTATATCGGACATTTTAACACCCCCCTGTTTTTGAGTACACGTTATGATATGAAGGCTGATCTCACTTTGATTGGGTGATCGTTACTGGTTATTTCACCATATTAAAAACAAGGCTTAGCCCATCATTGCTAAATGAGATAATCACCAATATTCTCCGACATAAATAAGTAAAATACCATATAATATATAGTCATTTGACTAGTTCAACATATGTGTGGAGGGAAAAATAATGATTACTTATTACGGCGATCGTCAGGAAATACCTCATCCCATTCTTCTAGAGGCTAGACAAGTTGCTCCAAATCAAGTTTTAATTATGTATGATCAGCGGGTTGATTTAGCATCAGCAACAAATATTTCTAATTACTGGATTAGAAGTAATATGGAGCGTCCCGCTGGTATTGCAAGCGTTGGAATGGGTGATGCAATTACAGCAGCAAATTCAATACCCCCTGAAATGGGGATGATAGCACCTGCTGACAATACGAAGACGAGATTTATCATGACATTTAGGGATAATGCTATGTCTGGTATCCTATATGTAGTGCTCCCTTGTTTTGTTAGCTTGGAGGGAATGACTGGTTTTATGGGAGGAAACTGGGGCCCATTTAGTAGGAATGCGTTTATTGGCATGATGTCAGTGATGCCTCGTGGAGAACGATAGTCCAATTTTAGTAGCGGCAGTCTGGGGCTTTATTTTTACAGTCCCGAGCTGCAGCTAAATCAGCTAATGTAAGTTTAAATGACTACATCATAACTGCTATTGAAGAGTAAATAGAGCGTGACAAAAAGACCACCGCGATAATCCAAATGGTCTTTTTTTCTTGTTGAATAAAGAACGTATATTCGCATATAATACAAACAAACGTTCGTATTTCTAGGAGGCAGCTTCATGAGTAATCAAGAAGTTAAAAACACTGTTGTGACAGTTGAAGAAATGACTATGATCCGCGATTATATTTTACTGCCGCATTTGGAAAAGATGGTTCAGAAAAGCCTAGCTGACATCGAATACTCCAACAATGTCCTAAAGCGCTTATATCTGATGGCAGGGCATACAATCATTGAGATGATATCTAGCGACCTACGTAGATTGCGTCGTGAGCTTAAACAAAGCAATATCAAAATCTTAGATGCAGAACAATCGGATTACGTTGTTTTTCACTACTATTATTGTCGGGGATATAAAGAACAGTTCGGTATGTCACGCGAAGCTATGCGTACAGAGTTAAGTTGGAAGTTGTCTAAATATATCTCAGATTTGACTACGTTCTTAAAAACAGAACAAAATAAGTAGAGGATATAAAAAGCCATCGCTAAACCTTAATTGGTCGGCGGCGGCTTTTTATATGTGCTTCTCAATTTAATAGGTACATGCCCACAACTTGCCCACAAAAAACAACTACTTTTGAAGTCTTCGCGCAGTTCTTACAAAAACGTGAAAACCGCATAGATAAAGGGTTTAACGTTTTTGAAACGAATTAAATATACTTAATACCTTAAGAGCTATCTAAGGGAATGGAACGTCTTGAATCCAAGAAACGTTAGCCGAAATCTTTGGATAATAAAAAATATAAAATTCTCTAAACACCTTTATCCTCTAGAAATTTAATATCGAAAGAGGAGGGAAATATGATTAAGAAAAAAACAGCTAATTGTACAGGCATAGTAATAATTTTGCTTTTAATTTGTAGCACTGAATACAGGACAATATGGAATCGAGACTTGATTGAAAGTAGAAATGAAGATAACGCAGAAATTTTATCCAATAAATATTTTAGAAGGAGTCATATTAAATGGTATATTCGATTTTTAGATAAGATCGAGATTCTTACTAAGGACACAAGTAGACCGTTTCAAACATGGATAATTCTTGATTCAGGATTTGGCTCTGCAGATGCAATATATTTTCACACCGAAAATCCACATAGTGAATTTCCAATTAAGTTTGATGACTTTAATTGGAGTACTCAAGAAAATGAGTTATTAAAAGGACTAATTGATTTGAATAAATATGATTTGGGAAGATGTCTTTATTAGGATAGATATTATAGTTATTGCATACAGAAGAAAGGGCATGGAATATCTTTAAGAAGGTTCGAGGACGACATTGACATCAGATAATACCGTATTCACGCTGCGGGACTTTCGTCCCTTGGTTGTCAGATGTATAATCATGGTAGATATAGCAGTCAACAAACGCCCCAGCCTAAGATAAGAGCTATCTATGGTGGGGCGTTTCGTGAATACATAGAACGTTATATGCAATTGGGGCAAGTGCTAAAAATGGAAATAATAAACACTTACTAAGGAGAATCTATGATGCACATTGAAACCTCAAGATTAATAATTCGTGATCTCATAATGAAGGATTGGATAGATGTACATGTATATGCGTCTAATCCTAAAGTAACTGAATATATGATTTGGGGACCAAACAATGAAGATGAAACTAAATCATATGTGAATCAACAAATTGAAAAGAAACAAACAATTAACCGAACCGATTTTGAATTTGCAGTAATATTGAAAGAAACCAATCAATTAATAGGTGGTTGTGGAATTTATATTAAAGAGTTAAATGCTGAAATCGGTTATTGCTTTAATCCAGATTACTGGGGAAATGGATATGCAAGTGAAGCATCAAAAGCATTGTTAAGGTTAGCATTTGAAAAATTCAAAGTACATAGAGTTTATGCAACATGTCGTCCAGGTAATATTGGATCAGCAAAGGTTTTAAGTAAAATTGGAATGAAAAAAGAAGGTCATTTAAGAGAACATCTATGGACTAAAGGGAAATTTCATGATTCATATTTATTTTCCATTTTAGAGAATGAATATAAAGAAAATAGCGAGAGTGGTTTCGAAGAAGGCCACGACAGCATATAACACCGTATTCACGCTGCGGGGCTAACGCCCCTTGGTCCGAAACGAAGTTATGAGGAGTGAAGTGGAATCAGACGGATAATCTCTGCAAATCTAAGTCTCCGACTCGTTCCCTACAGTCACTTAAACCTCCCGGACTCGTGAATATATAGAACGTTAGACGAAATAAATGCAATTAATAAAATAGCTCATAAAGGCGGTGAATTCATGATTTTTTTTGAGAAAACAAATAAGATGTCCAATTTTTTCTTGGTTCTTTTCGTACTTTTTCTTGTTCTGACTTTAATTCTCTTTGCAAGTAGCCAGTTTACTGAAGTTCTTTCTTATAACTTCACTAATGACTTAAGAGGAACAGTTTGGATGTTAATTTCTTTTATGATTTCAGTTTCTTCACTATTCGTAGGAGTATCACTTAAGTACTTGATAAAAGAAGCTAATCATGAGATTCATTTACTTGAAGAAAGAATTAAGAGAAATAAACATTAAACTATACTAATTCGATGTTATGAAGTGAGTTAAAGTTCATGAAGTACATAAAGTCAAAAGGAGAGTCAAGCAATGAAGCTAAGAGTAGGAGCTGTATTCATTCCAGTTCTAAATCTTGAACAAAGTATTTCTTGGTACACCGATTGTTTTGGGCTTGAGTTGGTTGATAATTGGGGAGTCGGAGCAAGTTTCAAATTTCCTTCAGGAGAAGCTTTGGTAGCACTAATTCAAGTAAGGGAGATTCAACCATTACATTTTTCAACTGGAGATAATCAAATTGACAATGTTTACTTTCATTTTGAAACAGATGACTTAGATAAGATGAAGATCCATTTAAGAGAAAATAACATAAGCATTATGAAACATGAGGATCATGGAGTAATGAATGAAATATATATTATTGATCCAAGTGGCAATCAAATCGTAATTTTTTGCGAGAAAGAAACTTCTCCATTTTACAGACATGCAACTAATAAGATCTCTTGGTAAAACTTTTGCATGCATTTCGATAGGTCCTTAGCCATCAGATAACATTGTATCTACGCTGCGGGCTTACACCCTTGGTTCGCAAGAAAAGGAAGGTAATGGAGTGGACCAACAACCCTGCGGGGCTAAGTCCATAGGACCTGGTTGCAAACGCTCCCCTAAGACTCTCGGGTTTGTAGAGATACCATAACGTTATCTGAAATTACCTAAACATAATGTTGAAAACTAAGAAGCATTATGAATTAAGGACCATTAGGGAGGAGTAATAAATGATCTCTAACTCAACAGCAAAAATAATAAATATTTTACCGAAACAATTTGTCACATACATATCTAAAAAAATAATAGATAAATACCTGAAGAAATTTGCCAATGTTAACATAACAGGTAGTGAAAACTTAAAGGGGATAAAAACCCCAACTATTTTTATATGCAATCATTTAAGCAATTCTGATGGATTAGTTTTAGACAAGGCTTTAAAAGAGATAGATCCAACTTTTGTAGCAGGTGAAAAACTGTCAGACAATGCTGTTACAAGTATAGGGGTTAATGTAATAAAGACAACTAATATAAAACCTAATACTGCTGATAAAGAGGGTCTCGAGAAAATTATTAAGCTTGTTAAACAAGGGGAAAGTTTATTGATATTCCCAGAAGGAACTAGAAGTAGATTTGGTAGTTTGATTGAAGCAAAGAAAGGAATCCTTTTTATAGCGAGAATTACAGGAGCCCCCATTGTGCCTATTGGATTATATGGGACAGAAAAACTGTTACCCATAAATATAGAAGGAGATATGAGGTCTGAAAACTTTCAATATGCAGATGTTCATATCAACATTGGAAAACAATTTGAATTTCATAAGAGAGCAAAAGAACAAGACAAAAATGAATACGAAGAATTTGCCCTAAAACATATAATGAAGAAAATAGCTGAATTATTACCTGAAAGTTATAGAGGAGTTTATAAATAAGGAGTGGAATTTGTGAAAGATATTTCAGAACTTATTTTTGAAGATAACGCCTGGACGATGATTCAAGATTGGATACGTGATTCACAAGTAAATATACATATTCTTGAGAATACAAAAGCTGAAGGTGAAGAAGCGCTCTATAATTTACAAATCACCAATAAATCTACTATGGGAGCCATTGCACTTGAGTGTGGTGGTTTTGTTGTTGATCATGGTTGGTTGTACTTACTTGGTTCAGGGCATCCTGAGATATTTGGCTCTCTAATTAATAACAAACATCAATCTCTCTTCGAAGAAGGATTCGTAGTAGCCTATGATGTAGTAGGAGGAATCTTTGCTATTAATACAGAGGAATTTGATAATAGTACGCGTAATATTTATTATTTTGCGCCGGATACTTTGGAGTGGGAAGACACTGGTAAAGGATATACTGACTTTATTTATTGGGTATTACATGGTGATCTGAATAAATATTATAAATCTTTTAGATGGGGTAACTGGATAGAAGATGTTAGTGCATTAACTAGAGATCAAGGAATATCAATATTTCCATATTTGTGGACGGAACAAGGCAAGGATGTTGAAAGTAGCTATAAAGAAGCAATTTCTATTAAGGAAGTATGGGGAATACAAAGTGATTTTAGAAATGAAATTTAACTAAATAAGGAGTTGCAATGAAGTGGAAAACCTTAAGAGAAAAATAATGAGACGGGCAACTTTATTGCAGATTGGAGGATTTAGATCTTCTGGAGAACCAACTAATTCTATATTTGGACAAGTAAATTTATCGCTACCAAATGAAGAATGGCCCTATTCAAATAATAAACCTATGATACCGTTGTGCCAAATAAACATTCTTCAATTACCATATGTCCCCGATTTACTTAAAGATATTGAAATGATCACATTGTTTATAGATAGTGACGAACTTCCGAATAACAATCCAAATGGTCAGAAATGGTGCTTACGAACTTATAATTGTATAAAAGATCTTGTTCCTATTCATAGTGTTCCATATGAATCAAAGATAAAGGTATTTGAGATGAAACCGACATTAATCGAAGAAGACTATCCTTGTTGGGATGATTTTGTTGAGGAATTAGATAAGGAAAACATATCTATTACTGAAGAAGTAAACGATTTTTATGATAACCATTTGAATAATATCTCTGGATTCAAAATAGGTGGATGGCCTACGACAATTCAATCAGAAATATATTGGGCTCCTTATAATCAACATCCCGCTAATCCTCAGTTTGTATTTCAAATTGATTCAATAGAAAGAGGAAATTGGTTTTGGGGGGACAGTGGAGTAGGTTACATTGGGCGAGGAACAACAAATGGAAGATTTAACGAGTGGGTTATTGAATGGCAATGCTTTTAGTATATTCGAGGGAGTTCAGACCTTCATATAGCACCATATTTACGCTTCGTTCACCCATCGGTCCAGCAGAAGTTAGAAGTGGAAGATTATCTTGGTAAAGAATTTCGAGAAAGTATTGAATATGTATAGAGATAAGTAAAGAGATCGTAGAAACACTAGAAACATTGAAGTAGAAAGAAATATGAGTTGTGAGTTATACATAGAGGATCGATCCTTCATATAACACTGCAGTTGGTGAACCTGAAACAAATATAGATATCGATTGGTGCCTAGCCTTCTTGATAGGCTATAATTACAGCTAGTTTAAACGTTGGAGAATACGTTATACGCCTCTACGCCTTTTGTTTCGATAGTTCGATTTAAACACAAATGACCCGCAAGAGGGTCACTTTTTTCAAAAGTTCCATCTTACGGGTCACAGTTCAGACAGGAGTTCATTGCTTTCTCATTGGTGAAGCTGCGCTATCGCTTACTTCTTCATATTCTGCTGTTCTTCACGAGTAGGACCGATTACACCTGGTACGGGAAGTCCTGCTTGACGTAGAAGAACCGTCATTTGACCGCGATGGTGAGTTTGATGATCAATCAGCATACGAAGAATAGCTCCGCGCGGCGCAGGGCCGGAGAATGTGTCTACGCTTTCTGCCATCATCTCATCTGTTAGCGATTGCGCTGCAGCAGCCTTCACACGCTCAACAACAGTCTTATATGTAGCGAGAATCTCGCTTGCTGAAGTTGGAACGGACTTAGGATCGCCTGCAGGCTCAATCTTAAGTCCTGCCATACCTGTGAAGAACACCGGACATGTTGCCAGATGCCATCCTAACCAACCGAGAGAACTATGTCCCTCTACAATGGACTGGTCTAGCTTGTCATCCGTTAATGCTTCAAGCACCTTAATCGTTCCAGTTGCGGCATGTGCCCAATCATTGACAAAGTCTTGTGCTGTTCTATACATAAACTACACTCCTTCAACATTTATTGCTAGATCACTAGCTAATTAACCCAACCCCTATATCATAGATAGAAATAGCAAAGAATTCAAACAGTATGAGATGCTAAATCTTATTAGGAATTGTCTGCTGGATAACAAACAGGCTCCAAAATGTAAGCTAAATTATTAAAAGTGTGTAAATTGGTGCTCAGTTATAGTTTGTGGAAGGTGTAAAAACTCGCCAGTTTTTTTGCTTGGCGAGTTTTATCATTTCTTTTGGAGTTTTACAATTTGTTCAGATATTTCAGACGGACTTTACTGGTTAGATGTATAATCATGGAAGAAGCACAGACACGAATCGACCCAGCCTAAGATGGAGTTATCTAAGGCTGGGTCATTTCGTGAATACATAAACGTTATATGCAATCATCAAGTAAAACCTATAAATATAAGAAAGAAGGCATATCATGAGGAAGAAAGCAATTTTCTTTGACTTATTTGAAACATTAATTACCGAATATGATCCCGATTGGAAGCCAAAACCTGATTTATCATCAGAACTTACACGTGAAGTATTTAATAAACATTGGTCAGTAAGAAGAAAACAGATGGAGCTTAATAAAAGTATAAATTTTGTTTCAATAACGCATGAGATACTGAAGGAAACAAATTGTATTATTGATAATCAGGTAATCCAAGATCAATACCAACTGTACCTGCAAGATAAAATCAAGCTTTATCAAAATATTCCTAAAGAGATCATTGAGACTATATATGAGTTGAAAAAATTAGGGTATATGATCGGATTAATTAGTAATTTGTCCCAAGATGATTTCGTGGGTTGGATTGATTGTGATTTAGCATGTTTTTTTGATACTCTTACTCTTTCATTTCAAATAGAAGTATTGAAACCTGATACCCAAATTTTCGAAGTTGCTTGTAAATCAATAAATATTAGACCCGAGGAATGTATCTATGTAGGTGATGGTGGAAGTAATGAGCTATCATCAGCCAGAGCCTTTGGTATGGAGACTTATTATGCAAGTTGGTATATAGAGAAATGGCCGAGTTGGAAGAAGACTGAAAGCGGAAGAGACAACGTAAATGATTTTCAACGTTTGAGTGATATTAAAGAACTTGTAAATATTGCGAAGATGGCTTGGTGACAGCGTGAGATGAAAAAGATAAATATTAGACCAGGTGCTTTCCCAAGTGAACTCAAGGATGAAATAGGGGAGATAAATACAATATTAGAATTAGAAGGTGAGTTACCCGACACAGATACTTTCAGAGTTATCATCGATGATGAATCGATTGAGATACCGTATAGAACCTATGTTAATGTACCCAGTAACGATCTGTTAAAAAAATTAAGTGAGACACAATTCCACATTACTTGTTGTTATTTGACGAGACATCATAATGGATACATTAGGGAACGATTTTTGAAGGAAATCATACTTATTAATGACTCTTGGATTGTTCCATATGTGATCAAGCTTGCTGGTGAATATGTAGTGGAAATATTAGCTTTAATGAATAGCCATTTGAATGATTTGGATATTAGCGAATACACCAAGTTTATCATAGAGAATCCTGAATTTTATTATCGGACCAAGCAGAGGGTAGTGAGTTACTGGAACTGTTATTATGAATCAGAATATAAAAACATAAATGAGTACCCAGGAACACAAATAATAAGATTCTTTGAAAGTAAACTCAAATAGAGGCAACTGCACATAACATTGTTTTCACGCTGCTGGGCTTACGCACCTTGGCTGTGATAAGGGAAGGTTGGGGCATTTTGTGAATACAAGAACGGTATCCGAATGAACCAATGAATTAATCGAAAAAGCGAGGTATAAAGATGAATTATAAATCTATTCTCATAGACCAATTAAACGCTTGTTATAACGATAAGAGCTGGTTTATTCCACTTCATGAGATTTTAATAGATTTAAATGAGACACAAGCTGCATGGGAGAATGAAAGTAAACAATCTATTTGGTCGATAGTGAATCATCTCATTTATTGGAATGAGAAATGGCTTGAGAGATATAACGACGAACAATTCGAATTGAAGAGTTCAATAAACAATGATGATACGTTTTACCTGAATCCACATGCTATAAATGAATATGAGTGGAAAAAGACACAACAACGACTTGAAACAGTCTTTAATAGTTGGAATAGGGCACTTGAGGAGAGCGAAGATCTCAAACTAATAACAGAACTCCCCAAATATTTTAATGCTCCATGGTGGGGAGTAGTTTCAAATTTATGTATTCATAATGCATATCATATTGGACAGATCATGCTACTCAAAAAGCAATTACTAAGTTTAAATCAAAAAAACGATTGAAGGATTGCAGTCAATGAAGAAACGGCATTCGTTAACAAAGCTTCACGCATCGGGGCTCGCGTCACTCGGATGTCGTATGTATAATTATGGAAGAAGCATAGACAACAAAAGACCCAGCCTAAGATAAGAACTATCTAAGCCTGGGTCTTTTCGTGAATGCACAGATGATATCGGAATAACTTATGAAATCAAAATGGGCATCAAGAGATGGTAAAGCAATTCTTCCGGGAAGATCAATAATGATAGCTTTGAGTTTTCGTTAGATCAAAAAATCATCTTTCAGGTGAGGTGGAGCTGAAACCATGAATGCAAATCAAGATCAGCGAATTCCCTATGCGGTGTTCGAGAATGAAATTCAGGTTCCGATACTGGATATTACTCATCCTCTTTTCAACGCAAGTATTGATGAACAGGCGTATCATTTGAACTGTCTCAAGTCAGCCCGGAGCATTGAATCATTAAAGAAGATGCCTGGCTTTATCCGGAACATCTTTGTGAAAATGTCGAATGTTGACAATTCCTATCTTAGCGGCATGCGTACCTTGCTGTACAAACTTGGCCCTGGCTTAAGCAGGGGGATAAAATTAGGTTTTCGAGACAAGTGGGCGATGAAGCAAACCTCTTTCATGGGACTTCGGATTAGGCTGAGGGATCTTTGCCGGCACCAGTCGAAAATTTTGTTTCCCCAACTCCAACTATTCCCTGAACGGAACCTTTGTTTCTTTAATATCGCTGGGGGGGCCGCCACCGATAGTATCAACACCCTGATTCTACTTCAGGAATCGGACCCGGAATTACTCAAGGGACGGAAGATAGAGATCAATATTTTAGATATCGATACCTACGGGCCCAATTTCGCAAAAAGGTGCATCGATGTTTTGAAGCAGCCGGGGGAACGGTTCCATGGCCTTGATATAACCCTCAATATTATTCATTATGACTGGAGCCAATCGGAAGCATTACAAAAAATGAGTTTGGAACGATCGGGCTGGATACAGCTCTGTTCATCGGAGGGCGGGCTTTTTGAGTACGGTTCGGATTCAGATATCATTGAAAATTTAAACCATTTCTTTACTAACTCTCCGGAGGATGCCCGGGTCACGGGTTCCTTAATTTTCGATCGGGCGCATGTGAATCCGGGATACCTGGGATTTACAGAGTTTATTGGCGTGCAAATCCAATATCTTGGGTTGGAGGGATTGCAGCGAATTTTATCCCAAACCTCGTGGGTTCTGGAAGAATCCCATGAGATTGATACAATCTATACTCTGTTTTCATTGAAGAAAGCGTAACTTAAGTCACCGAGGTTGAAGGAAGCATATTCATAAATTGAAAGAACAAGTGGTTTGTTGTATTAAAGAGGATGAGTAGCTGCCTCGACACATCCGCACCGACGAACCGCATTGCGGCCAGCTCTGGAGGACCTTAAGTCGGTGGGATGTCGTGAGTGCAAGAACGTTATATGAAATCTCCTAAAAGCAAAAGAAGAAGAGGTTAATCCATGGTAGAGAATATATTGTGAGTCGTATCTTGAGACCCTAATGAACTGCTAAAGGATTTCACTTCTTCTTCAAGTAAAACGGATTGAATGAGGTTCTAAAACATGGTGGATCTTTTCATGAGGTCGCTCTTTCTGGATCATTTGCTGGTACAAATGATTCTACAGAAATGGCGTCTTGTTTGCTATTCCCTGATGTATTAATGATCATTCATATAGTGAACTAGATGAGTTACTCCTGGGCTTGTTCGAACGGGGGGTTCGAGTCAACGCGCAGCTTGGCGATATACTCTTTAGGTTTGCAGCCAGTATATCTTTTGAATAGTTCGTAAAAATGCGCCATATTCTCGATTCCGATCGTCTCAGCAATTTCCGTCACCCTCATGTTTTTTGTAATCAGAAGACGCTCCGCCTCTTGGATCTTTCTGCGGTTTACATAATCGGTAAAGGAGATTCCCATCATTTTTTTGAAATATTTGGAGAAGTAGGAATAGCTCATGTTGGCCAGCTTGCACACATGCTTGAGCTCGATTTTCTCCCCAATATGTGAGTTTATATAGGAGATGACCTCTTTTAGCAGTGGGACATCCATAGAGCTTTCTTGATCCAGTGTTCTGCGGTCATCGTTTCGAAACAGTGTGAGCAGAATTTTAATGACCAGCATGCTGGTCGCAATCTCAAAACCGCTTTTCTTGCCCTGCATCTCATCATGTAGTTCTTTCAAAATGTCCGCGATTTCACGTCTGGCATGTTCATTCTCTTCTATGATATAGTTCAGTCGGTCCAACGGCTGGTCAATCTCCGTAAATTGACGGTAATACATCTGAATGGCCGGATTAAAATAGGCGTGCAGGTCGATATGAAGCACCATGTACACCAACCTTTCCGTGCCGATCTTGCGCCCAAAATGAAGCTGGGATGAGCCGATTATACAGCTGTCTCCCGCTTTCAGCCTGTAGACTTTATCCGGTATATGCACATCGAGTATTCCTTGCTCAACAGTAAGAACCTCAACCTCCTTGTGGTAATGCCATATCCACTCGATAGGGTACTCCAGGCCTTCATTGACTAATTTCCATATTTTAATACATAGTAGTGGATCCTGGTATTCTATCGGCTCTTTAAAAACTTTCATGCAGTCATAGCCTCCTATAATAAATCATGATGTCTAAAATGAATACAAACAGGATAAATGCCGTCATATACACTGCATATGAAAATCAGTAAGGTTATATTGTACCCATTATACAACAAGGAAGAAAATAAGAGTTCTGCGGGAGTCTGTCTGGGAGAAAGAAGCCTTTAGAGATTTCATTTGCTGATCTAAGGTGAAATATTCCACTTAGCTATTAATTATTAAGAAATATTCACTCTAAAGTCAAAGGTTTTATTGAAATGAAATGAAGATCCAGTACACAGACCCATTTGTTCGCGGTTTACTCACCTTGTTTTGAAAGGGTTTACATTTGTAGGGATTTTAGACTAGATCGAACTTAAAGGGGGACGTTTATTTTGAAAAAATCAAAAAGTATGATCGTTTTACTACTCACATGCATGATGCTTGTGATGGCAGCCTGCTCGAGCGGAGGGGGAGATGCCGCAAAGTCCGAAACCTCCACAGAAATCAAGTTTTGGACGATCTCGCTGAGCCCGACTTTCGATGATTACATCAATGGCATGGTCGATACGTTTGAGAAAGACAACCCAGGGGTGAAAGTGAAGTGGGAGGATATTCCGATCGATGCGGTTGAGCAGAAGACGTTGACAAGCAGTGCTTCAGGTAATTTGGCGGATGTCGTTAACCTGAACACCGAGTTTTTAAAGAAACTTGCTTCACTCGGCGCACTGGCTAATATGGACGAGCTCGCTGCTGATGTAAAAGGTGACTTTTACGAGGGTGTATGGACAGCAGGTGAATACAAAGGATCAACGTACGCGCTTCCTTGGTATTTGGCTAACGACGTTGTGCTCTACAACAAGGATCTGCTGAAAAAGGCAGGATTTGATACCCCTCCAACGACGGTGGATGAAGCCTGGGAAATGACGAAAGTCATTAAGGAAAAGACAGGCGCATATGGATACTCCCTGACAACAATCCGAGATGAGTTGCTGTACAGCGGTATCCCAATTCTGAATGAAGATTTTACAAAGGCTGCATTTAATGTGCCGCAAGCTGTTGAAATTTTCGCGAAATATAAGGAGCGTAACAAAGAAGGGCTGATTCCGGAAGAGATTCTGCTGGATCAGGCAAAGCCGCAAGAATGGTATGCACAGGAGAAGCTTGCTTGGTGGCAAACTGGACCTAACCTGTTCCGTCAAGTCAATGATTTGGCTCCAGCAGTGTATGAAAAATCGGATGCAACAAGCTCTTTTGCTTACAGCACCGGTCAAATTCCTGTAAATACAATGAACATCGCCGTATCGGAGAAGAGCAAGAATAAGGACGCAGCGGTTAAGTTTGCGAAGTTCGTGACGAATGCCGAGAACCAACTTCAGCTCAGCAAGCTTTCCTCTGTTCTTCCTTCTGCGAAAAAAGCTGCAGAGGATACTTTCTTCGCAGCAGGTAAAGACTCAACCGATCCAGTTGAGAAGGGCCGTTACTTGGCTGTAAACCAGCTTGAGAAATCAATGGATTTACTGCCTCCAGTTGAGAATCTGGCTGATATCAATAGAGCTATTAATGATGAATTCAAACGTATGCTTTCTGACGATTTAGATCCTGCCGATGCTGTAGCGGCTGCGGAAGATGCTGTTAATAAGTTACTTCAATAAAGAAAACAAGGTTTGGAACAATCTTCTTCAGCCGCACGAGCATGTGGCTGAAGAAGATTTATGGCATCGATTATGCTACACGAAGGAGGTTTGCATCTATGTATAAAAGGTCACATGCCTGGTCGTTTCTCGCCCCGGCAGGATTGCTGCTGCTCGTTTTTAGCATAATCCCTGCTTTTGCGGCCTTGTTTTTGAGTTTTACGAAATATGATGTGATCAATCCTGTCGAATGGGTTGGTCTTGCTAATTACAAGGCTTTGATGAGCAACAGCCTATTCTGGCAAGCGATGAGCAACACGGTTTACTATTGGATTTTAGTCACACCTGCTTTGGTCGTTCTGCCAGTGTTTTTGGCTGTGCTTGTAAATCGGGGCTTAGCCGGGGTTAAGGTATTCCGGCTCATATATTATTTTCCGACGCTTGTCTCTGTTGTTGTTACAGCCTTTTTGTGGAGCTGGATGTTCCAGAGCGACGGAGTGCTTAACTATATCCTGAGTCTGCTCGGAGCGGAGCCGCTAAAGTGGTTGACAAACAAACATATGGTTCTTCCGAGTCTTGCGTTGGTAACCGTATGGCAGGGTCTTGGTTATTACATGCTGTTCTACTTATCGGGACTTCAATCCGTACCGGAGGATTTGTATGAAGCGGCTGATTTGGATGGTGCCGGATTCTGGCGCAAACAGATGGTCATCACATTCCCAATGCTGCGTCCGGTTATATTTTTTGTGGCAGTCGTATCTACAATGGGGGCGTTTAAAGAGTTTACCCTCATGATGAACATGACTAAGGGCGGGCCGTTGAATGCATCAACTACGGTCGTATATCTGGTCTTTGATGAGGCGTTCACCAAGTTGCATATGGGTGGCGCGAGCGCAATGTCCTTTGTGCTGTTTCTGGCGATCATGTTGCTGACGGTCATTAATAAACGATACTTGGACAGAGAGTGAGGGATGAATGATGGCAGATCAAGCTTTAGGTGCTGGGGCAAACCATTCGTCCGGAATGAAACGGTGGAATAAACGGAAAGTCATCAGCAATACGTTTTCATACGCTTTAATGATACTCATCGCTCTTGTCATGATTCTCCCCTTCCTGTGGACACTTTCAACATCACTAAAGGGGCAGAATGAGGCAATTTACACCATGCCTCCGAGATTTATTCCGGAGCAATGGACGCTTGGAAATTATACAACCGTATGGAATTCGCTTCCGATACCGGTTTACTTCTGGAACAGCATTATTTTATCCTTCTTTGGCGTAGCACTGCCCTTAATATTGGCGTCTCTCGCTGCCTTTCCGCTCGCAAGGATGGAGTTTAAAGGTAAACAGTTCGTTTTCCTCCTGATCATGGCTACGATGATGATCCCGGCGGAAGTAACGATGATTCCGATTTATTTGATTCTAAATAAAATAAATCTTCTGGGAACCTTGACCGGTGTTATCGTACCCGGTGCTGTTTCCGCATATGGTATCTTTCTGATGAGGCAAGGGATGCTTACCGTTCCCAAGGAAATTGAGGAGTCGGCGGTCATTGATGGTGCGGGCGTATGGCGGATATGGCTGAACATTATGATGCCGATGGTGAAGCCGACACTTGCCACACTTGGTATTTTGAGTTTTATCGGAGCCTGGAACAACTTTCTGTGGCCATTCCTCGTACTCGATGATAGCTCCAAATACCCGCTAACGGTGGGGCTATACAAGCTGAAAGGGACGTTTGTATCCAACACACGCCTGGTTGCGGCCGGATCCATGATCACGCTCATTCCGATTGCGATTGTATTTATCTCATTCCAGAAATACTTCATCAAGGGCGTTAACGCTGGCGCCGTGAAAGGATAATCATCATGAACGGAACGTTTTCTATAGAGAAAATCATATACCTGCCGCTCGACGAGCGGCCTTGTAACTATAACTACCCGGTACAGCTTGCTTCGATGACTGACCTGACACTTACTGTTCCGCCACGTTCCTTGCTGGGGGTAAAGAAGGAACCGGCTGAGTATGAGGCACTGAAGCAGTGGCTAGAGAAGGAAGCCTCAGATGCGACGAGGCTGATTATTTCGCTCGATTTGCTCGTATACGGAGGTATCGTGCCTTCCAGATTGCATCATCTAACAGATAAGGAATGTGCAAGCCGACTTGAATTGTTGAAGCATCTTAAGATCATCAATCCTTCCCTGAAAATTTACGCTAATAACCTGATTATGCGGGTGCCGTCTTATGACAGTGATGATGAAGAACCATCTTACTATGCCCAGTATGGCCAAAAGCTGTATGAATATGGATGGATGCTGGATAAGGGGGAGCGGGAAAACCTTTCTAAATCCGAAGTGAAGATTCTTACAGAGCTGACAATGAAAATCCCTTCTACGGTGTTGGTTGATTTCACAGGCCGTAGAGCTACCAATGCTTACGTCAACCGGATGGCGATTCGCTATGCGGAAGAGGGAGTTATCGATAAATTGGTCATTCCACTGGATGACAATGCAAAGTATGGATTCTCGGCCAAAGAGCAGCGTGAGCTGTTGTTTCTGGTGGATAAGAGCAATCTAACAGATTGCGTGATGATCTATCCAGGGGCAGACGAGATAGGCTGTACGCTTCTGGCCGGAGTATTTTGTGAGATCAAAAATTACTTTCCGGAAGCATATGTCCGCTATTCGTCGACTCAAGGGCCGTATGTTATTCCGAAATATGAGGATCGGAGCTTGAATGAAAGCATTAAGTCGCACATGACGGCTGCTGGTGTATTTATGGCTGATTCTTCTATGGAATCGGATTTTGTGCTCATGGTAAATGCTCCGCCTGTCGGTCAGTCAGAGGCTGCTGAATCCTCCCAAACCTACCAGGAACGCAATCGTTCCTACTATTCTGAGAGTCATCTGAATGAGTTCAGACAAGCACTTCGGGCGTATTACAAAAAAGGAGTATTCATCGCTCTTGCTGACGTTGCGGTCAGTAATGGCGCGGATCATGTACTGATGAAGCTGCTCAGCAAAGGCAATGACCTGAATTCTCTGGATGCTTATGCCGCATGGAACACTTCCGGTAATACACTGGGGACTGTTATCGCACACGCCGTAATCGCCTCTTATTACAGCAAGGAGACCTCGAAAGAAACCGCTCCAGGTTGGAAGGATCGAAGCAAGTCTTTCATGTTGCGCAGGCTGGTTGAGGATTGGGGCTATCAAACGGTGGTCCGCAACGAAGTTATATCGGATGTTCTGCCAGAGCTAGGCGTGACGACTATGGATCTCGGTTCAAGAGAAGACGAGCTTCGCGAGGTGATCAAGGACGGGCTGAATGAGTTCTGCGGCACCTATTTAATGGATATGACAGGTGGGAGTCCGCAGGTTGCGGATGTTATGCTCCCTTGGCACCGGACGTTTGAGGTGGACTTTACACTGGTTGGTAATTAATCAAGAGAATATGGACATGGAATCATAACGGCGCCCTCGGACTTGGGTGCCGTTGAGGAGGTGATCGTAGAGCGTTTACAATTATACATTTCGTTGCATATCCTTTTTGTTGGTACAGAAGAATCAGTAGCAGTAATTTATTCGGAGGTGTGTTGATGAATTTTAGAAAATGGTATTCAGCGCTTATGTGTTGTGCCCTAATATTTTCGCTCATATCTGTTTCTACTGAGAAAGCCCAGGCTCAAGAAGGGGAAACAAGTCCGTCCATTACGCTGCCTGACGGTACTAAACTTGCGGTTGACGCTGTGAACGCTGTACGCGGCGAAAACGGGATTACCGTGTATACCGGAGATTATAGCGCTCCATTTACAGCAACGTTTGAGAACGATAAGGTCGTCGAATTCATTGTTTCAGGTGGAATCGTACTGGAGAAAAATACGAACGGTTCTAAAGGGACCTATATCCCCCTGCACAATGTTGTGATATCGGCTTCCGGCACTGCCAAGGAAGAGATGGAAGCGATTACGACGGGGGATGCGCTGACACTGAATGGGATTACAATCCCGGAACAGATGAACCGGTTTGCCGTTGTGAATGGTACCGAAATAGCGATTAACAAAATAAATGCATATCGCGACGAGAATGACGTCGTACTGTATGATGCCGGTTATGGAGCCTCGACCAATACGAATCAATGGGGACTCGAGCTCATCATTGAGAATGGCGTCATTACTGGCATGGCCAAGCCGGATGGCAAAACGTATAACAATTCCCGTATTCCAGGCCAAGGCCATGTATTATCTGTACAAGCTGGATCTTCATATTACAATGATTTGAATGCGAAGATCGCGAGCGGCGAGATCAAAATGGGTGACCCTGTGGAGATCATTGTACATGAGGAGACACATCTAGCGAGTCGTATTGCTTATGATGCTATGGACCCGAAGTTGAAGGAAGATAATCCAGGGGGCTGGGATTCAGCAAACAACAAGCCGTTCGACGGATTCCGCGGGGGCGACCAGCTAATTGTGTATACCAGTGATTATGGAAAAGAAACGACAGGCACCAACGCCTGGGGTTATGAGGTCATCGTTGATGAGAATCATAGAGTCATATCCGTTGGAGGTAACAACTCTCCGATTCCGGATAAAGGCTTTGTTCTGTCTGGACACGGCGTGAAGGCGGACTGGCTCAAAAACTACGCTAAGCTAAGTGCGGCCGTAAGCATGAATCATACCACTAAAGAAATGGTTATTATGCTGACACCGCAATCCTCCCTGGATCGGGCTGATTACCGTATCAAGACTTCGACAGCACTGCTGCAGAAGTCGAAGGATATGTTTATGGATGTTCCTTATGCAAAGATCGAACAGAAAATTGCTGAGGCAAAGACCGTTCGCGGAGAGATCGCCAAGTTGATTGAGCTGCAGGCATTCGATCAGATGACTTTGAAATCAGCAGCGCTTGATAGCCTGATGGATGAGGTCATTAACTTGAATATGGAATCCCGCAAGGTAGACCATCGTGCGATCTGGATTCGCCCATTAGAGACGAATATTGATGAAGTTCGCCAGCATCTGAAGCTCATTGCGGACGCAAACCTGAACCAGGTGTATGTGGAAACTTGGTGGGATGGCTACACGATTTACCCTTCGGACAATCCGCTTGCGCCTCACAATCCGATGTACAAAGGTTTTGACGTCCTTCAAGCGTACATGGATGTAGCTGATGAACTGGGTCTCGAGATACATGTATGGGTGGAAAATGCATTTCTTGAAGGAAACAAGATGGAGCAAAAACCGGAATGGTCGATGATCCGGCGTGATGGAGCTGACTATTGGGAAGTAGACGGCCATACTTTTTACTGGCTGAATCCTGCACTGCCAGAAGTCCGGAAATTCATTACCGACCTCTATGTCGATCTAGTGTCCAGATATCCGGTTGCCGGGCTGCATCTGGATTACATCCGTTATCCGGATAACTACGGGACGGAAATTGATTATGGTTATGACGCTTATACTCGTGAGCAGTTTATGAAGACATTTAAAACAGACATAGATCCGGTAAATTTGTATCCGGGCGATAAGCTGTGGCCGGAATGGCAGCAGTTCCGCATGGATATCATTACGGGATTTGTTAAAGATCTTGTACCGCAATTGAAAAAGATTTCACCGAAACTGTCGATCAGCGCAGCGGTGTTTTCCGATTTCTACAGTAATCCGTATTACAAGCTGCAGGAGGCAGGGTTGTGGCTGCAAAATGGTTATCTGGACAACGTATTCCCAATGTCCTATAAGCTGGATGCCCAAGCAGTTGTCCATGATGCGGAAGAGACACTGAAGCTTGCCGGTGACCTCTCATATGTGACAATGGGGCTTGGACCACAGGCCAAAGTATCTCGGCCGGTGCTCGTCGAGCAGGCCTATGAGACACAGAAAAAAGGAACATCAGGCAGTGCGTACTTCGAATTCCTGTCTTACTTCGGCGATCAATATAACGTGCCGCTTAAGCAGGGGATTTACCGGAATAAAGCCATTGTTCCATTCAGTAACCCTGGACTGTCTGTGAAAACCATCTTGATGGAAATGGACCGGAAAATCGATGAGATTTATGTGCCGAATAAAGGAATGACGGATGCAAAGAGTTATAAAAAGGACCTGAAGGTGCTAATCAACAAATTGAATGAAAATAAGACAATCGACAAGAGAGCAGCCAAGCTCGGTGGAGATTTAGAGCAGCTTATGAACAACCTGAGTAAGGATGCCTCCGTAAATGCTCAGGTGAAGGAGCGGATGATGTTCGATCTGAAGTATGCGGATCACATCATCAAAATTTACAACAACAAAAACTAAAGCGGTTATTTTTCAAAAATAAGAACGCCCGCATCCCTAATAAGGTGCGGGCGTTCATTAGCCCTTTGCCAATGGACAAATGGTCTTAACTAGTCTTCGACTTTTGAGAACTTCCAGAACAGGCTAGCGAAATCGCCTCTTAACTGCGGTAGGCTGAGTCCAACATTCATCAGCTCATCGCCTCCGAAGACAGCGCCAGTCTCTTCGTGCTTATAAAGGGCATCTGGGTCAAGACCCTTGCATTTTATATTGTGGAATGCATCATTTGGCTGGGAGAGTATACGGAAGTATCCCAGGATCGCTTCGGATCTATCAGGTGCAACGAACATCCATGCCGCATCATTCCGCTCAAATGGATTGAGGATACGGTAGAAATCACCGAATTGGATCAACGGCCGGATCTGTTTATAGTCTGCTACTTGTTTCCGTACGATCTCTTTTTCAGCATCAGTCAGCTTGGTCAGGTCCAGCTCATAGCCAAGGTTCCCTGACATGGCGGCATGACCTCGAATATCGAGGGATGTTATACGCTCTACCTGATGGTTTGGAACGGTAGATACGTGCGCTCCCATCGAGCTGACTGGATAGAGAAGGCTTGTTCCGTACTGAATCTTCAGACGGCAAACGGCATCTGTGTTATCGCTTGTCCAGGTTTGCGGCATGTAATAAAGCATGCCTGGATCAAAGCGGCCACCGCCGCCGGAGCAGCTTTCGAATAGAGTATCTGGGAATCTGGATGTGATTTCTTCCATCACACGGTATAGCCCCAGCATATATCGATGGGCGGTTTCGCGCTGTCTTTCCGGAGGAAGAACGGCTGAACCGATTTCGGTCATATGGCGGTTCATATCCCATTTTACGTAGCTGATCGGCGCACTTGCAAGAATATCCGAAACGGATTGAATGATATAATCGCACACATCCTCACGTGACAGATCCAGCACAAGTTGATTACGGCTTGTTGTGGAAGGTCGATTCGGCACATGCAGACACCAATCCGGATGCTCGCGGAACAATTCGCTGTTCTCGGATATCATTTCAGGCTCAAACCAGAGACCGAATTTCATGCCCATGGCGTTCACGCGCTCGGCAAGATCCTTCAGCCCATTAGGAAGCTTACGGGTGTCAACGGTCCAATCACCTAGTGATGTGTTGTCGTCATCTCTCTTGCCGAACCAGCCATCATCAAGAACAAACAGTTCGATGCCGAGCTCGCTACCTGTTTTCGCGATCTGCTCGATTTTGTCCGCGTTAAAATCAAAGTAAGTGGCTTCCCAGTTGTTGATCAGAATCGGGCGTTCACGATCGCGGTAATTGCCGCGGCACAGACGGGTTCGGTATAGCTTGTTGTAAGTTAGAGACATGTCCCCAAGGCCGCGGGAAGAGTAGGTTAAGACCGCTTCCGGAGTCTGGAATTGTTCACCAGGCTCAAGCAGCCAGGAGAATCCGAATGGATTGATCCCAATAGATGCACGGCAGGTCTGGAACTGTTCTACTTCAACTTGAGCTGTGAAGTTACCACTGTACACAAGACTGAATGCGTATACTTCACCGTGATCTTCATCTGCTCCTTTACGGAGGAGGGCCATAAATGGATGCTGCTGCGCGCTGCTCGCACCTCGGCGGCTTTCAACTCCTTGTTGTCCTGGAACAAGCGGACGTTTTGATATATTCCGCTCATTAATATGGGCGCCGTAAAGCGTTATCAGGTCAAACTCACTGTCATGAAAGTCTATGCTAGCGCTGAGTGCGCGCAGAAGCTTCACCGGCTCATTTCCTGCATTATGAAAACGCACGGAGCGTGTAATGACATCAAAGTTACGGAATACGGTGTAGATAAGCGTGGCGGATAACCCGATGGTAGAATCTTCAAGCATAATCTCAAGCGTCATCGCTTCCTCATCCTGCTCTGTGTAGGTCGCGGGTAGACCCTCTAGTGTGGGCTTACCTTGGAAAATTCGGTGGCTCTTATAGCGGAAATCAGAAATGGAAGAGCCGTTACCCAGTTCCACCTGGTAAGCGGGTGTTCTGAAATCGCCGTTGCCATATGCCGGATACTCATGAGGCAGCGCGTCAAGTGAGAAAGCCCGGTCTGCAGGTTCTACGCTTGGGGAGAACCCGCGGTCTGTAAAGAGAATCGGATTGCTTTGACGGTAGGTGCTGATTTTTTTGCCCCAATATAGATGAGCGATATAGCCGTGGCGTAGGACCTGCATGATATAACTGGTACCTGGCCCCTGCAGATGAAAGACCTGACGTTGTTCATCGAATTGAATGTTCATAGTTGCGCCTCCTAAAATGAGATAGATAAGGTTTAAAATTGATAATAAAAGCGTGCTAGGTTGTATGTTCACAACCCTTAATAACCATTACATGAATAAGGATAGGCACATTATTCATTTGGTACAAGAGTAAATAACACATCATGGAGGGTAAAATCTTGCTGCCATCAGAGTTGCGAACATCCGTCGGATTTCAATTTGTTACCCCCTTGCGAATGCTCATGCTGCAGGGAATCGGGTGGGAGATCAACAGCTCCGAGAACTATATATGGGATGGGAAAAGAAGGAAGGATGAGCACTGCCTTTTTCAATATACGGTTAGCGGTGGTGGAGAAATCGAAATACAGCGGGTCAAGTATTCACTGAAGCAGGGGGATGCCTTTATTGTCGATATTCCGGGAGACCATTGCTACCGACTGCCACCGTCATCTCCAAAGTGGGAAGTACTGTATGTGGAATTGTCCAAGGAGGCACTACCTTTCCTCAGACAGGCTATGGCCTTGTCAGGTCCGGTATTCGAGCTGCCTGATTCTTCTCCCGTGGTAGAGCTGGCATGGGACATTTACGATAAAGCCATTCATAACAAAATTCAGGACACGTATGAAAACTCCACGCTAGCTTATATATGGCTGATGGAATTGACGAGACATGTATCCCAAAATCACGTCCAGCCCGTATCAATGAAGATTGAGCAGTGCAAACAGTTCATAGAGCAGCATTATATGGAGCCAATCGGCCTGGAGGATATGGCTGAGGTGGCGGGCCAGTCCAAATTTCATTTCAGCCGGGAATACGAACGGAGACTGGGTATTACGCCTGTACGTCACTTGACGGAGGTTCGGCTTGCCCATGCCGTTAAGCTTATGATGTCCACCGAATGCAATTTGGAGGAGATTGCACGAAAATCCGGTTTCTCAAACGCTAATTATTTTGGCAAGGTGTTCCGCAAGCATATGGGGGTGTCTCCCGGAATATTCCGCCAAAACAACACTTACGCCATCCAGCACGTGTTTCACCGGCCATAAATAAGCTCATTCGCTGTGTGTTTTAAACATAAAAAGAAAGATAATGGAGGGATTTCTATGAAGATAGCTATTATCGGCTGCGGAACCATGGGCATGATTTATGCTCATAACTTGGGGAAAATGCCGGGAGTTCAGGTATCCGGAGTTGTAGACTTAATTCAAGAGAGTGCCGATCAGGCCGCTGCAGTAAGTGGCGCTGCTTCGTATACGGATTGGGAGGAGATGCTGGAGAAGGAGCAACCGGAGACGGTGGCCGTGTGCTTACCGACGTACTTGCACAAGACATTTGTACTGAACCTCGCGCAGCGTGGGTTGCATGTGATTTGCGAAAAGCCTGCAGCACTCACACTGGAGGATGCCATAGAAATGGAAGCTGCTTGCAGCAAGCAGGGCGTCCGGCTGTTTATCGGCCACGTTGTCCGCTTCTTCCCGAACTATCGGAATGCGTTTGATCAGGTACGGTCCGGTAAAATCGGCGAGGCCAAAATGGCGCAATTCAAGCGTTACGGTTCCTATCCGCAAGGGGTGGATCTTTGGTACCATGACCGTGCCAAGAGCGGCGGGGTCATTATGGATCTGATGATTCATGACATCGATTTTGCCTGCTGGATATTCGGAGACGTGGAGTCCGTGTATGCTTCTGTCACGAAGCCATCTCTATCAGGGATGGAATATGCCCAGGTGACACTGAAATTTAGCAGTGGAGACATCGCCAATCTAACCGGCTTCTGGGGATACCCGGGACCGTTCACTACACAGTTTGAAATATCCGGTAACGAGGGTATTATCCGTTTTGACAGCAACCAGGTGCAATCACTCGATCTGAAGGTACTGTCCGGCGTAAACGGACAGATAGATGCCGTGCAGGTACCGACCAGTCCGACGCTGCATGATCCTTATTACGATGAAGTGAAACATTTTATTGAATGCATTCGTGAGGGCAACGAGCCGATTGTCAGCGTAGCTGATGCCTGCCGAGCCGTTGAAATCGCTCTGGCTTGTAATCGTTCGGCTCAGATAGGATTACCCGTCTGTATGGGAGGGATTTCGTCATGAGTAAGATTAAAGTAGGCTTTATTAGTTTTGCCCATATGCATGCCGCCAGCTATCTGAATGCTATGCTCCAGAGAAGTGACGTGGAAGTGATCGGTATCGCTGATGAGAATTCCGAGCTTGTTGCTCCATTCACCACACATCAGGGGATTCCATACTATGCAGATTATAACATGCTGCTTGCGGGGGACGTCGATGCGGTTGTGATCTGCTCGGAAAATGCCAAGCATGCGGAGCTTACCCGCAAGGCAGCCGAAGCAGGGAAGCATGTGCTCTGCGAGAAGCCGCTTGGCTTGTCCGAAGAGGAAATGCTAGGTATGATCCAGGTGTGCAGGTCTCAAGGGGTTCAGCTGATGACAGCTTTCCCATGCCGTTTCCTGACGGCGGTCCGCCAGGCAAAGCAGGCGATCGATGACGGTCAAATCGGAGATATTGTAGCCATGAAGGGTACGAATCGCGGGACGATGCCCGAAGGATGGTTCCTTAAGAAGGAGCATTCCGGCGGCGGGGCGGTTCTTGATCATACGGTCCATGTAATGGACCTCATGCACTGGTTTACGGGTAGTGTGGTTGAGGAAGTATACGCCCACGTCGAGACGTTGTTTCATGACACGGATATTGATGACGCAGGCATGGTGCATGTGAAGTTTGCGAACGGTGTGTTTGCCGTGCTCGATCCGAGCTGGTCCCGTTCTTGCAGTTTCCCGACATGGGGCGATGTGACACTTGAGATCATTGGGACCAAGGGGACTCTCTCCATCGATGCCTTTGCGCAGAAAAATGACCTGTACAGTGATGCAGACCAAAAAGCCAACTGGAGCTATTGGGGAGACGATATGGATACCGGGCTGGTCAACAGCTTTGTGAATAGTATTATCGAAAGGAAGCCAGTTCTTGTTTCGGGCGAGGATGGTTATCTATCCGCCCGTGTAGGGCTTGCCGCTTATGAGTCGGCCCGAATTGGAAAACCGGTCAAACTGAAGCCGCAAGGCTAAGACTCAATCTCTTATATAGCGTAAAGAGGAACATCAGTGAAGCTACTACTTCCGATGTTCCTCTTTATTTCATCTTCAGGGCTTTCGCCCCTTACTTATCAAATGTATAATAATGGAATAAGCTCAGAGAACAAACACCCCCGCCTAAAGCTAAGAGCTATCTAAGGCTGGGGTGTTTCGTGAATACAAGGACATTCATAGGAAATCGGTGCAAGAAAATAAAATATTAGGAGTAAAAGAGATGAAAATGAAGTTTGCATTTCTTTTGTGTATGATTTTTATATTGGTTTGTTCCAATACATCTTACGCTGCTGCAAGTGTACATGTTGATGTAAATGGTAAAGACGTTACGGATCAATATAATCCCCTGATGGTAAAAGGAGTTGTTTTCGTTTCTTCTGACGCGTTTAATGCGACTCCCGAGCTTGGATTCGGTTATCTTTCAGGTACAATAGACAATCTCATTATCTACGAAAGCAATGAGAAAACGGCCTATTTTACGGTTGGAAATGAGAAAGTGGAGACGGTATCCAATACGATAGAAGCAAAGCATCCGCCGTTTATTAAAAACAAAATGACCTATGTTCCGCTTCGATTAGTCGCTGAAACGTTTGGCTACGTTGTAAACTGGGATCAAGAAACAAAAACGGTTCATATCATTGGAAAACAGGAAGAGACACCGTGAACGTAGAAACGTTATTGGGAATCGGCGAGAAAGGAATATAAGAGTGAAGTATACATGAAGCTAGTGTATTCTATCGTGTGGTCGACACCCGATAACATCAAGACTTCAAATTGAGATGAGGTATTGAGTTGAAAAAGATTCTTTTTATTTTCCTACTAATATCAGTGTGTTTAGCTGCTTGTCAATCAAGTGATAATGTTGGTCGAGAAATAGAGGGTAATTTAAGCAAGATCATTAATAACAAAGAAATTGCATTCTCTAGTAATCCAAATGATTATATTAAACAAAATCAGAATGAATACGAAAACATCATAAGTGAAGGTGACAAAGGGCTAGAATATTTAATTAAAGAGCTAAAAAGTAGTAAAGAAAATGGATTGAAAGAATGGATAATGGCAAAAGTGAGTACTGATATTTTAAAAACCAATAATCCAATAAAAGAATGGTCAACAGGGAAGGAATGGATTAACAAATATATAGAAAATGACCCAGCCTAAGATAGGAGCTATCTAGGGTTGGGTCGTTTTGTGAATACAAGTTTAGGTTCGAGAAGAAGTGTCCTTCGAATAACTGATGTTTTTTTGTTAAAATGACAATAAAATAGTGTTCATAAAGGCGAACAAACTTTCGCTTTGGTGATATAATGGAGTCGTGATGGAGGTCTATATACGATGAACGATAGAGAGGACAAACGCGACACACACATAGAGAACAACAAGCGGTGGACGGAACGGGATAGACAGTTTACATTTGCAGAAATTGAGCTGGGGGAACAGGAATTGCAGAAGGAATATTCTGTAAGCAGGGTCGTCATGCCGGCCAACTTGGAGAGGAATTTGGATTGGCGGCAGGATTTCCGATATGTCTCCCGGGAGCAACAGTTTGTGCAGAAAGCTCGGGAACTGGAGCGAGAAACCGTGGAATCGGCGGTCTTTGTCCCCTTCCAAACCTATTGGCCCACCTATGAACAAATGCAACCAGGTCAGCTGAGATGGTATCTGTACTGGCGTGAAGAGGTTCGTTCCGAAAGATACCCGGACACGGATCTATCCTATCTGTTTGTGTACCTGTACGAGCTGATCCATGGGATCGGCTGGAATGTACCGACGCAAGGGTATGCATTGATGGACCGGGTTTGGCAGGCGTATCGGCAGCGGTACCCGAAGCTAGACGTGTATGTACGGGAATGGCTGCATGATCTAGCGCTTGTATTCGAACTAGACATGCCTCTTACAGAACCACTTCAGAAACTTCCTCGCAACATGTCACCAGGGCTGAAGGAACTGGAATGGCGACGGAGATTCACGGCCGATCCGTTGGATCTATCTTGGGATATGCTGCTGCTACTTCTAGATTATGATGTGGAGAAGAGCCGGTTTTACATGGAACAAGGGCGAAAGGATCTCCGGGCTTATATACCGAAAGTGTTGGTATTGGTGGATGGTTATTTGGCAAAAACCAAAGGGACCAGGCTCATTGAGCGGTTTAAGCCGAGAGAGAAAAAGGTCAACAGATTTCTGTTCCGCAGCGCCATATATGATCACGAGATGTACGGACGGACGATTACGGTACCCACGTTGTCGATTAGTGATGATCTCCCTCTTCGCTCCTATTTGACACAGTTGGTTAGACTCACGGAGAACAAGCTGCGGGAGCTGATGGGTTTTAAAGGGAAACTACGAGGGATCAGCGTTGAGCCGGAGGTAGAGCAGCTTATTACTCGTTTCTTGCAAAAGGAATTTAAACAGCGGAAGGAAGAAGAGGCCAAGGCTCGTATCCCCGAGGTCAAGATCAATTCTGCCAAGCTACGTAAATTGCGGCAGGAATCTGACGAAGTGCGGGACATGCTGCTAATCGGGGAGCTTCCGACCCACAAACCCAAGGCCTCAGATGGGCCGCAGCAAGCGGAACTGGATTTTGAGCAGGGCTGGCAGGTTTTTGAGGAGCAGGATTTGATAGGCCGAGAACAGGAAGCTTCTAACGAGCTGATGAAAGAAGATCTCTTGAAGCTGGAGCAGCAGGAGTATAACGACATCTCTAGTGAACTTAGTAATCCCATACAGAACATGCTGGATGCAACCGGACAACACGTAGAAGTGCTCACAGATGATAGCGTGATGGAATCACGGAGTGAGTGGCAAGAGATATTTGTTAGATTATCCGAGGCTCACATGAACATGCTGTCTGCTTTGCTAGAGGGGCAGAGCGCGGCGATTCGTCACGGCATTGCCGAGCAAGCGGGTTCTATGTCTGAGCTGATGCTTGATGAAATAAATGAGTTATCCATGGAGTGGATCGGTGATTTGCTGATCGATGGAGATGAGATTCTAGAAGAGTACAAGACAGAGCTGCAACATATGCTTCAGGGCAGGTAAGCTGGTAAGAATGATCTAAGAGGTGATGACGATGAAACAGATGCAAATTCCGAAGCGGCTCACTACGGCATTGGTGAATTCTTTGACGGCAGGGGTGGTGCCGCGGGTCGGGCTTGAACATATCGCGGTTGGGCGCAAGCCTGAAGTGGCTTCGATTCTGCAGGATATGGAGAATATCGCTGAGGGTGGAGCGGCTTTTCGGTTGATTACCGGACGGTACGGAAGCGGCAAAAGCTTCTTGCTGCAGATGGTACGTAATTACGCGATGGACCGTGATTTTGTCGTGGCAGATGGAGATCTGTCACCTGAACGGCGACTGGTTGGGACGAAGGGGCAAGGATTAGCCACGTACCGTGAGCTCATGATGAATTTGTCGACCCGGACAAGACCAGACGGTGGGGCACTGGAGCCGATGCTGCAAAAATGGATTACCGTCCTCCAGCAGGAGCAGATGCAGGCCCGGGGCTTGCATCCCGGCGACCCTCAGTTGTATGAAGCGGTGGAGTTGCGTATTTATGACATCACAAATGAGATGCAGAGCATGGTACACGGCTTTGATTTTGCCAAGGTGCTGGCTGCGTACTGGTCTGGCTACAAGCTCGGAGATGACGACCGGAAAGCGGCGGCACTTCGCTGGTTGCGCGGTGAGTTTCCTACTAAGACGGAGGCGCGCAAGGAACTCGGTGTCGGCGTTATCATCGATGATGACAACTGGTACGACTACATGAAGCTGTGGGCAGAATTTGCGGTGAAGATCGGGTATAAGGGACTACTGCTTTTTATTGATGAAGGCGTGAATCTGTACAAAATAACGAACAGTATCTCGAGGCATAGCAACTACGAGAAGCTATTGACGATGTTCAATGACACAATGCAGGGAAAAGCTCAGTACCTGGGCATCTACCTTGGCGGTACGCCGCAGTTTGTAGAGGATGAGCGAAGAGGGCTGTTCAGTTATGACGCTTTGCGGTCAAGGCTGATGGACGGGCGATATAGCAGCGGTATGCGCCGAACATACACTTCGCCGATTCTGAAGCTGGACATGCTATCGCATGAGGAGATTCTGATATTGCTACAAAAGCTGCGGGATATACATGCTATGCATGCCGGTTATGAAGCGCGGATTACGGATGCGCAGATGATTGCTTTTATGCAGGCCGCGGTGGGCCGGCTTGGAGCCGAAGAATTACTGACAACCCGGGAGGTCGTGCGGGATTTTATGGATGTACTGCACATGCTGCACCAGCATACAGAGCTTATGTTTGAGGATTTGATGGGAGAGCGGGAACAGGAATATACAGCATCTGGCGCTCGCGCTAACAATGATACGAATGACGAACTGGACGACTTCTTGGCGGAGTTTGAATTATGAGCGGGAATGATGCTTTTTCCCGGCTAGCTCCGTTCATTCAGGAATATATTTACCGCAAACAATGGGACACCCTCCGTGAGGCCCAGGTCGAAGCTTGCCGTGTGCTGTTCGACACGCAGCATCATCTGCTGATCGCTTCGGGTACGGCGTCAGGGAAGACAGAGGCGGCTTTTTTTCCAGCGCTTACGGAACTGTATTACCGTCCTTCTGAATCTGTCGGCATTCTCTACATTGGACCGCTAAAGGCGCTGATCAATGACCAGTTCGAGCGGATTAGCGAGCTGCTGAAGGAGGGGGAGGTGCCTGTTTGGCACTGGCACGGCGATGTCTCTCAAGCAGAGAAAACCAAGCTCATGCAGCGTCCTCGTGGCGTTCTGCAGATTACTCCCGAATCGTTGGAGGGGCTGCTGATGAATCGACCCAATGCGATTCCGGCTTTGTTCCATGATCTGCGGTTCATCATGATCGACGAAGTGCATGCTTTTAT
Organism: Paenibacillus segetis; assembly: GCF_014639155.1. Classification (NCBI taxonomy): domain Bacteria; kingdom Bacillati; phylum Bacillota; class Bacilli; order Caryophanales; family Paenibacillaceae; genus Paenibacillus; species Paenibacillus segetis. The sequence continues at coordinate 3,045,338 of NZ_BMFT01000001.1, read as the reverse complement.
GGGTGCGGATCGAGGGATTCAGGTGCTGAGTCAGCTAACACGGCTGGAACGGATGGCCTCTTGCAAGCCTCGGCGGATCGGACTGTCGGCGACGTTGAGCGATTACGATACAGCGGCGCGGTGGATTGGGGCTGGAACCCCGCAGCCAGTGGAAGTAGTTTCGCCGCAAGGCGGCCGGAAACTGAAGCTGTCGGTGGAGCATTTTTCGTTCCCTGACGCCCGAAATGAGCGGGAGGCCGAGCACTTAGAGCTGGCCAAACAGAACTATCACAACTTCATTTATGATCATACCCACCGAAAAAAAGCACTCGTCTTCACCAACAGCCGCTCAGACGCTGAACTAACCACGTTAGAGCTGCGCCGGATCGCCGCGAAACGCGAGGAACGCGACGTGTTCCACGTTCATCACGGTAGCATTTCCGCGATGCTGCGGGAGGAGACTGAGGCGGCGCTTCGCTCCGGCCCCGGGCCCGCAGTTGCTGCGGCGACGGTGACACTGGAGCTAGGCATCGATCTCGGCGAGCTGGAACGCGTCATTCAGCTAGGGGCGCCGTATAGCTGCTCCAGCTTCGTGCAGCGGCTTGGCCGCTCCGGTCGCCGGGGCGATGCAGCATCGGAGATGATGTTCCTCTGCCCGGAGGAAGAAGACGAAGAGGCTCAACTGCCAGCTCGGATGCCGTGGACGCTGCTGCGGGCGATCGCCGTCATCGAATTGTACATCCGCGAGCGTTGGGTGGAGCCGCTGGATCTGCGGCAAAAGCCAGTCGGGGTGCTCTACCACCAGACGATGAGCACCCTCAAAAGCATCGGCGAGGCGGAGCCCGCCGAACTGGCGCGGGCAGTGCTGACGTTACCGACTTTTAGTGGGATTGAAACGGACGAATATAAGGGAATGCTGCAGTATTTGCTGCAGACCGACCATATCCAACAGACCGATGAGGGCACGCTCATCATTGGTCTTGGTGGAGAAAAGGTGGTGAACAACTTCCGGTTCTACGCTGTGTTCAAAGATGATGAGGAACATGCGGTGTACAATGGTTCCGAAGAGATCGGCAGCATCACCACGGTGCCGCCGCCTGGCTACTGTTTTACGTTGGCAGGCAAACTGTGGAAGGTCGAGGAAGTGGATAGCAAGCATAAATCGGTGTACGTGAAGTCTTCGAGGGGCAAAGTGGACACCCTTTGGCTCGGAGCAGGTGGCGATGTTCATACTCGGGTGATGCAGAAAATGCGTCAGGTACTGGAGGAACACACACTGTATCCGTACCTAGCACCCGGTGCGGTGAACCGACTTGAACGCGCGCGCAGGCTTGCCCGGGAAAGCGGGCTACTACGCAGTACGGTGATTCCAGCGGGCGGAGATTCGCTGTTTATTCTGCCTTGGGCAGGAAGTAAGCAGTTCCGTACTTTGGAGCGTCTTTTGAAACATAATCTGTCCGAATCAATGGGCCTTCGTTCCATTGTCCCAATGGAGCCGTATTATATGGTCGTATCCGGGAAACCAGGTGCGGCGGAGCTACTGGCAGAAATTCAAGCGGAGCTATCCGCTACTCCAGATGCAGAAGCGCTGTTGGATGCTGAGGAGGCTCCATATCTGGGGAAGTATGACGAGTTCGTACCGTCAGCATTGGTGCGCCGGGCTTTTGCCGTGGATGGTCTGGATGTGCAAGGGTTGGCCGAGACGCTGCGCAAGCAAGCGGAAAGACAAGGGTAAGGATGCATCGGTGAGTTGGAGAAAGCTAAATTTATAAATATTGCTTCATAACAATATAAGGTGAAGGTGATAATGTGGCGGCAAAAACGAAAATAATGGCTCCGCAACTTCCGGTGGCTTTGGATGAGGCGGATTGGGAAGATTTGCTGAGGGATGAGGATCATGAGTTGGCAAGTGCGATGATCAATGGAGCTCTTTTCGAACATGAGGTTATGGAGCGGTGTACACTTAGTAAGATGCTGATTCGGGGCTGTTCCTTTGCGCATACCACGTTTGAGCGGATGGATATGACGGACACGGTGCTGGAAAACTGCGATCTGTCTAATACCGTGTTGACAAAGGGTATCATTCACCGCGTACATTTTAAGGATTGCAAATTGATCGGGATCAATCTGTCCAAAGCGAACCTCGGGCATGTGACATTTGAGAACTGCGTAATGAACCTGAGTGATCTGGTGGAAGCTTCCATCAAGCAGGTGAAATTTACAGGCTGCTCCATGCAGACTGCGAACTTCTATGGTTGCAAGTTTAAGGATGTAGAGCTTCATGAATGTGATTTGAATGAAGCGGATTTTACGGATACTTCGCTCAAGGGAATGGACATCAGTACCTGTACTTATGAGCGGATCGATATGCCTATGCAAGCGTTGGTAGGGTGCACGGTATCGACCGAGCAGGCCATTGGATTCGCTAAGCTGTTAGGACTCAAGGTGAAATATTAATTTAGATTTTGAACAAGACCATAATAAGAACGATTTTAAAAGACAGAATTTCTCTAAGAATGCTGTCTTTTTTTTACAGAGAAATATTGGACCTGGGGATGCTATGTATATAGCCTTAAGTTTGTCATTAATACTGACTTTCTCACTTAAAATAGTTGAAATCATTATAAAAAAGTTTTCGTCTAATATGGTAAGATACAGATTATATTTCTGGAGGAGATATTATGAAAACAATCCAAAAGATGTTTGAGCATTTAAATTGGGCTAATCAACGCATTCTAGAAACATTACAAAATGTAAAGAATGGGGGCTTGGACCAGCAGTTACGTTTATTTTCTCATATTCTCAACGCTGAACAAGTATGGGTAACTAGATTAAAAGGTATGGATAGCTCACAAATGCCTATCTGGTCGGATGGAGATATAACAGTCTGTGCAAAACTGATTAAACAAAATGAAGAAAGCTACAAGACATTTCTCGCTGAAATAACAGAAAACGATCTAGATAGCTTAATAACATACAGAAATAGTAACGGTGAAGAGTTTAAGACTTCTATACGAGATATTCTAACTCACGTAGCACTTCATGGTCAGTATCATCGAGGACAGATTAACTCGCGACTTCGTGCAGATGGTATTGATCCAGTTAGCATTGATTATATTATTTTTGTTAGGTAGAGATATCAGATGAAGTAACAAAAAGGAGCCTACTGTACAATGAGTGTTTTCAAAAAATTACGAAATGAATATGTAGTTTGGCATGCCAATCGTGTTAAGATTCCAACAGTTACATCAGGAATTATAGTTAGAAAAAATGTAACTTTTTCTGGAAAAGTTCAAAAGGTAGGATTCCGCTTGGAAATCTATTCTATTGCTCGAAGAATGAGATTAACTGGCTGGGTGAAAAATTTAAAAGATGGAAGTGTGGAAGCAGAATTACAAGGGGAAGAGTCGCATATTGATTGTCTGGTCAAGTCCATGCGTTCATTAAAACGGGCGTCTGTTAGGAAAATGACTATAATGGATCTGCCGATTATAGAGAGTGAAGAAAGCTTTACTATAGCGGAGTAGGGAAGAACATGGGTTTTTCCAGACTTCAAAGGAGAGGTTACTTTGAATCGAAATCAAACATCTATAATTATTAATGAATATTTCGAATCATGGATCAAGAAGGATATGGAGATGTTTACTAAGGTTGTACATGATGAGGCTATTATAAGGGAATGTACTGGTGCGGTCATGGAAGGAAAAAATGAGTTAGAAAACTGGTTCACTCAATGGAATAATAGCGATAATAAGGTTGATTACTGGACAATCAAGGAAATTGGATATGATGAAGTACGTAATGTAGCGTTTGTTGAATGGAGATTCAAGTGCTTATTTGATGCAAAGGAATATGAATGGGAAGGGTCTAGCATTGTTTACTTCAAGGATTCTTTAATAATTGAACTAAATGAGTATGAGATGAAGCAAGATAAATTTTTTCCGTATAGAAGAAGCATGTACCATACATAGAAGAATATATAACAACATAGAACCTCACCTGATGAAATGCGTAGAAGGTGGGGTTCTGTCGTGAACCTAGGAAAGTCATATGAAATATGAGCAATACCAATGTATTGATCGAAAAGAACCATTTGTTTTTGAGGATAGTGAGAACCAAAATGAAGATAGTTAATGTCTTTCATTATGATGCTTTTTCTTGTTTTATGGTAACATGATGAGAGTCTTGAATTCCCATTTTTATGAATATTTATTTGAAGGAGTACGTTAGAGATATGAGAACAGGAAAGAGTTTATTTAGTTTTATTTGTATTTCATTGCTATTGGCTGGTTGTGTATCGCAAAGTGAATTTGATCAAGTGAAGAAAGAAAAGTTGGCTAATGAAGAAAAGCTGGTTAGTTTAGAAAAAGATTTAAAATTAATGCGAAAAAAAGTTGATGATCAAGCAAATGAACTGACTCAGATGAATCAAATTGGTAGTGAGAATAATCAATTGAAAGAGAAGTTGGATCTATATCGCAGTGAGTCTAACCCTGATAGTAAGGAGAACAATAATTATAATAGTACACTAGAAGAGGAATATATTAATAATCTGCTTCAAATATATGATTTTAAGGCGGTTTATATGGATTCCTGGCTTGATGGGAAGGTTCCTGGGGTTGTTTTCAAAATAAAAAATAAAGGTGAGAAGACCCTTTCTGAAATCGAAGTTACAGTTTATTTTACTGATGCTAATGGAAACAATATTGCTGAGGATACATATTATCCTGTATTTGATTCTGCAGTAAGTGATTTCAAAGAATTGAAACCCAATTATACATTCCAATTAGATAATGACCATTTCTATTCTGCAAAGCTCGTTCCTAAGGAATGGAAATCAGGTGATGCTAATATTAAGATTACCAGCATTAAATTCAAAGAAGAATAGTATCGTTTATTTGAAATATCACAAGTTACAAGTAGATCATGGCGACCTATACATAAGTGGAGTGAACTCAATGGAGATTAGGGAACTAGAGAGCTTCTCAATAGAGGAACAAAAAATACTTGGTAGTTTTGGCTATATATCCTCTTATAAGTATGAGGTTAACAAGGAAGAAATCTTTGGGAGAATCTCTTTTTGCGTTGATAGAATTTCATTAGAGTCTCCTTACATTAAGATTTATCAAGAGGAACATGAGGATTATGAAAGATATAATCGAATTATTCCTTTAGGCTTCTCCAAAGGTGTCTTCCTAAATAATGATTTGATTGCTGTTGCTATATGTGAACCTATTGATTGGAATAATACATTGAATATATGGAATTTTCAGGTGAATGAAAAACATAGGAAGATGAAAATTGGTAAGGCATTAATGGAAAATATTATTGAATTAGCAAGATCCAAAGGATTTCGAGCAGTTGTTTTAGAGACCCAAAATACAAATGTACCTGCAATCGAATTTTATAAGAAGTGTGGATTTGAATTGGAGGGGATTGATTTGTCCTATTATTCGAATAATGATGCGGAGAGTGGAGAGATAGCATTTTTTATGAAGAGAAAGTTAAAAAAATGACCAACTTATTCGAAAGACTATCATTTAATTCACGAATGGGCCGGCCAAGGAGTGAGTGTAACTCATGAAAAAAACGATACTAGGACTACTATTAATATGTATGGTAGTGACTGGATGCAGAGATGGACAGTTGGTAAAATCCATATTGGAGACACAGTCCGAGTCAACACTTACTAGAGAACGTATAGGAACGATTGCCAATGAATTTGTGGATCATTACGTAAAGGTTGAAGATCTGAAGAAAAAATACGGTACTGAGTCGGAAGAGAATATTATGCCGCTGTATAATGTCTCGTCCGGTAGTAGTTTTATTTTTCAGTTTAACTGTGATCTTAATATTTTGAAAGGTAGCTCGGATGAATTCCATAGTCGGTATGAAGTGGCCGATAAAGTTGTGACTATACATACTGATCGCGAAGCAGGACCCAACAGCGTGCTTGTTACTTATAACCAACTCCCTTATGAAGATGACGGTGTTAAAAGTCAACTAACAGTGAACCCTTTAGGAATAGGCGACGAATTCTTTAATATGAGCCCTGAGGAATATTCGGCAGCTGACAAAGGGGCTTGGGGTAACGCACCAATCTATTATATTCGGGTGAACTATGATTTGAATGCTACTACTCCAACCAAGCTAGACAAGCCGCTCATTATCCCATTTACTGTAAAATCTGATCTTTCCGCTCCTAATCTCCGGTATGAAATCGATAAAGAGGGAAGATTCAAATTAGTATGGGACAAGGTCGAGGGAGCGGAGACCTATCGTATTTACAATGCCTCATATAATGAAGAAAATGATCCCACTCTCAGTAGAAAAGAAGTCTACCGTGGCGTGCCTGCAGATCTGATCGGAAGCACATCGGATACAGAGTTTAATGATTTTGCTCAGGATGGTGAAGCAGGAATGTTCGCTGGTGACGGCTGGGTCATCAGACAGAATAATAGGGTGAATGGGGATTATTATGTTACGGCGGTAAATGCAGATATGGAATCCATATACAGCAATGTAGTGCAAACTTCTGGGCTGTCCAAGCTGCTGCCGGTCGAGGTTTTAGACAATTCCACCATAAAATCATACAGCAGCATAGATGAATTACCCAAGTCGGTTCCTGTTACCTTTATTGATGGTTCCGTAGCAAATCTTGGTGTCAGCTATGAGGGCACACTGAATGGTGCGGCATCTGCGACAGAAGTATATTTGGCATACATGGTCAGTGGGACCTCTATAAAGGATTATGTAATCGTGGATAAGATAACCGCAGACGAGATGGAGCTTCTTCAGTCAGACAACTTTCAAGCGCCGGAACTGAATGCTGGTAATATTATTCCTCAAAACTCGTTTCGTTACCTGCCAGACAGTGATGTTCCTACCATTATTGAGGATGAAACTACAGGCGGCAGCTTTGATATAATCGAACGACAAATAGAGAATACCCGAATCAAGGTGGCTAAGGCTGATAAAGAGTCCGTACCTGTTCTTGGTGTAGTGAACGATGTTCAGGTGAACGCCGATTCAGCATTGGAAGAATTCCTGGCTCTGAATCTAACTGCTGCGCAGGAAGCGATTTCACTGCGAGCATTCCCAGAAGCACAAAATACAGAGGTTCTATATGATGTGCTGCAAAAGGTTATTTACCAAAACCCACTTATTCTCGGAGTAGACAACTATGGTTATGATTACAACAGCATAACACTCTTCATAAAGTATGACGATTCCCAGGAGCTTATAAATCAGAAGCAGCAGCAGATGGTACAAGAAGCTCAATCTATTGTAAGAAAAGTCATTACGGATGGCATGAATGATGAACAAAAGGCTCTCACTCTCTATGATTATTTGAATGACTACACGAAATACGATCAATCCGCGTTAGACAACGCCGTAGTCAATAATTATATGTCGGTTGATGCAAAGTTTAATGATTCATTTTCTACTTATGGTGTGTTAGTTAACAAGCTGGGGGTCTGTGGGAGTTACGCCAAAACATATAAACTGCTGAGCGATCTGGCTGAAGTGGATAATTTAGTGGTAAGTGGAACGCTGGAACATGTTCCTCATGCCTGGAATAAAATCCAAATTAATAACAAATGGGTCAATGTGGATACAACCAATAATGAGACCAATTCTGGAGTGCCTTATTTTCTCTATGGTAGCAGTGACAAGATAGCAGAAGACCTGAATTACAGCGAAAATAGTACATACTGGCTCGACGAAGAACTATCTCAGTTTGCTGCAAAAGATAATTCACAAGATTATTATGTTACACATGGACTAGACATTCAGGGTAAGGCAGCCTATAAGTCCAAGCTGTCAGAAATGTTGGTAAAAGGTGACTCTCTCATCAGCCTGCGGGTCTCCGGGTTGAATTCGGATGAACTCATGAATGAAACATCACAGGTCTATGACGATGTCGCACCGGACAAAAAGGATTTTGCAGAGCTCTTCGAGCTTGGTAATTACGTAATCATCCAGAATGAGTAACCTGAGATAACACCAAGGGATTTTGGAGTAGCTGACTGACCAGACAACGCAAGACCCAGCCTAAGATACATGCTATCTAAGGCTGGGTCTTTTCGTGAATGCACCAACGTGATGAGAGGCCGTCGTCTGGTTATTGGATGTATAATAATGGAATAATCTCTATAAACGAAATTAATACTTAAATTTGATGGGGTGAATCGATGGTAGTATTAAGAGTTGCCAAGGAAGCTGAATTTTCAGATATTGTTGATTGGGTGAATGAACATGACTCTGATTTTATGGTCCAATGGGCGGGTTTAACTTATCAATATCCTTTGACTGTTGAACAGATGAAGGAACACTATCGCAGTGGAATCAATACCATTGAGACTGGGGTATTTCTTTATATGATACAAGAAGATTCATTGAGTGACGATGTAGTAGGGACAATTCAGATTGCTCGAATTAATATGGAGACACGGGAGGCAGTTATCGGAAGATTCATGATGAAGAGTGAGAAGTTGCGTGGGCATGGAACTGGAAGGGCTGCACTAGAAGAAGCGGTGCGAATTGGATTTGAAGAATTAGGTTTGGAAAGAATCAAACTCAATGTATTTGATATAAATGAAAGAGCAATAAGATGCTATAAGAGTGTGGGATTCAAAGAAGGGACTATAAGAATAAATGTATATACATCAACTAAAGGAATTGTATGGAATAATATAGAAATGACAATGGATAAAGATTTTTGGAAGCAGAATCGAGGAATGTATTGAAATGATTTAGAAGAGGTGTTTAATGAAGACAAAGACTATATTAAAGATATCAATTTTGTGTTTGCTAGCCATTGTTTTCGGATGTGATGACGTAACAACAGATCAGAAAGTGAATTTTCAAGAAGATGTTGATGAAATCTCTGAAATTGTAATCAATACCGAATTAATAACTCCTCGCGCTGTTGGTGTATCCATATTCGGTGAGTTAGTGATTGAACCGCAATCTAAGGAAAGTATTCATAAACTAGGAGCCCCCCGTTGCTACGGATTAGAAGATGATTATAGTATTTCAGCAGATTATGATGTTGTATTTAAGAATGGAAATAATGATATTAAAATTCAAGAATTAAGTCGTCTTGAAATTATTAGTCATGGAGATGAAATCCTGAAGTTAAAGAAGGTGAAAATAGGGGATACAGAATTATTTTATTTTATCCCCAGATATACTGATTGTCATGCATTAACGTTTTACTTATATGGAATTGATCAAAATGAAGCTTATCCGATTACTTTATTCGCAGAAAATAGCAATGTTATTCATTTCGAGATGTATCCGAACGAAGAACCAAAAATCATTAATGATAGGTTTGTGTTTAAGGGTGGGTATGGGGCTGGAATGGATACAGTATCGGAGTATTATTTTAAATTTGATCAAAAGAAACATCTTATGATATTAGAGAAGGTGTTACAAGTGAAACCTTAATAGTTGAACAATAGAATAATCCAGACAACAAACGCCTCAACCTAAGATAAAAAGCTATCTGTGGTTGAGGTGTTTCGTGAATAGGATAACGTTATATGTTATTCGGACAAGTACTATTCTTAGAAGGGAGTTCTTGATGGATAATAAGTATATAAAACCGAATTTTAATCAGTGTGCTTTGATTACAATTGATACTCAGAATGACTTTAGTTTGCCGGGTGCTGTAGCCGAGATAAAAGGAACAAATGAAGTGGTTCCACGGATGAAGAATATATTAGAGGTTTGTAGAAAAAATCAAATTCCTATAATACATGTAATTCGTATCTACAAAGAGGATGGATCAAATGCCGATGCTTGTCGTAAAGAGATGATTGAATCTGGTATTCATGTAGTAAAACCTGGATCAAAAGGTGCTGATCTGGTTAGTTCAATAAAACCTATTCATGCTGAAAGTTTGAATTATGAAGATCTATTGGACGGGAACATTCAATTAATAGGAGATTCAGAATGGGTTATTTATAAACCTAGGTGGGGAGCATTTTATCAAACTAGATTAGAAGATTTTTTAAGAGAGCGAGCTATAGATACCTTAATATTCATAGGATGTAATTTTCCGAATTGTCCAAGAACAAGTATATATCAAGCAAGCGAGCGAGATTTTAAAGCTGTTATGGTGGAGGATGCAATTTCTGGTGTTTATAGTAGAGGGATTACTGAAGTAAAGAATATAGGAGTCAAAGTGTGCACAACAAATCAAATAATAGAAGAATTAGAGAACGTATTCGAAGCATGATCGGGGGAAACAAAGTGGTTTATGACGACATGAATAAAACCATTATTACTGAGAGACTTTGTTTAAGGTTATTCGAACAATCGGATGCTGAGGAGGTTACTAGGTTATGTAATAATTACAACATATATATAAATACACTCTACTTACCATATCCATATACAGTTGATTGTGCTTTGTCATGGATAGAGCATCTTGTGAATAACTTTAATGTTGATAAGTCATATGAATTTGCTATCTGCGATAGGCAAACAGGGACTTTATATGGTGCGATCGCATTGTCTAATAATCAATGTTTTGATAATGGTGAAATAGCTTATTGGGTGGGTGAAGAGTTTTGGGGGAATGGATATGCAACAGAAGCTTCCAATGCCATATTAGACTTTGCTTTTAATGTGAAAAAATATCACAAAGTATATGCCAGACACTTTGCTTCTAATCCAGCATCCGGACGAGTCATACAAAAAATAGGCATGATAAAAGAAGGTGTATTGCTTGATCATGTAAAGAAAGAAAATCATTATGAGCATCTTATCTACTATGGAGTTGTGAAAAACAAGCTTTAGTAATTGCGGTGCTATATGAGAAGTAGTTTCAATAAATGAATGAAGGGGTGTATTTCATGGAACTTCAAGAAATCAATCAAAAGTTAGAAGAAACTAGGGACGAGTTATTAGAAATTGTTAATGATCTGCGTGGAGATCAATTAAACCAACGGAAAGACCCCTACAGTTGGAGCATTAGTCAGATATGTCAGCACTTAATTAAGACAGAAGAGTTATATATCGTAGCCATAAAAAGGGGACTAAAGAGTAAGGAAGATTCAGTTATAGAGCATAAACCTGTAGAGTCGCTACTTGATCGGAGTAGAAAGTTAGAGGCGCCTGACATTGCTAAACCAAGTGATGAAATTTTAGAATCCCACGAAATTATTGAAAGGCTAAACACTTCAAGAGAGAAGTTAAACGAATTATTAAACTCGGTGGAAGATCCATCCATACTGAGTAGAAGACATTTTGTGCACCCAGCCTTTAAGGAAATGCTATTAATCGAATGGGTTAGATCACTGTATTTACATGAACAAAGACATATGAAGCAAATAAATGAAATTATAATGGAGGCGGACAAAGATGACACTGTGGGAATATAAAACCATAAAATTGAAAACTGGAGGTTTCATGGGGGGCAAACTTGATGAAATGGAATTTGAGAGTGAATTGAATCGATATGGACAAGATGGATGGGAAGTGGTGTCCTGTTTCGATACAAGTTATGGTCAAGGGACATCTAGAGAAGTAATTGTTGTATTTAAGAGACCGAAGGATTAATTGGAGATAGCTGGGCTTGGAATACCTGAAGGTAGATATAGTAGCAAGTAGAGAGAGGAAAGAGACAAGAAATACTTTGAGAGGTGGTTTCCATTAATTTTTCTACCGTTGTTCTAGATCTGGATGGTACGTTATTAAACTCTAAGAAACAGGTTTCTGAACGGAATTTGGCGGCTGTTCTTTCCTGTTACAACAAGGGAATGAGAATTATCTTTGCAACAGCACGTCCACCAAGAGCCGTTAGGTGGTTTCTTCCGCAACAGTTGTTGGACATCGGATCATTTGTGTACTATAACGGAGCACAAGTAATCTGTCAAAAATCGAATACCGATTTTTATGATTCAATTCCTGTTTCAATAACTTCTGAGATTATAGATTATTGTTTGCATGGCGATCCACAAACTGAATTAACAATGGAAGTTAAGGATGAATGGTTTAGCTTAAGAGAGCTCGATTATTCTTCAACAATGAATGCAAGGGCCAATCCTATTGTTAAATCACTGGAAGAGTTGAAACGACATGAAGCTACAAAGATATTACTTTCAGGGTTCAATCAGATTCAAGCTCTTATCAGTAAGTTTGATCAACAAGTTAATATTTTGGCGACGGATAATAACCAGCTGATTCAAATTATGCCATTGGGTGTATCGAAAGAGCGAGCAATCACAAGACTATGTAATATTTACGGAGTAGGGTTGGATTCTGTAATTATTTTTGGAGATGATCATAACGATTTAGGTCTGTTCCAGACGATCGGATATTCAGTGGCTATGGGAAATGCGATACAAGAATTGAAAGAAATTGCGGATGAAATAACAGAAGATAATGATCAAGATGGTGTAGCAATAATCTTAGAACGATTGTGTAGGTATTAAAGAGCGATCTAAGGCTGGGATACACTAATGATAGAGGTCTATACTAGTATGTCCGGAAGTATACCTAGGCACTTAGCTAACTATTAAGCAAGGGGGACAATTAATTATGGAAACTTCAAATAAAGATGTAAGAACTTGTGATAAAGGACATCGATACACTAAGAGCAGTGATTGTCCAACCTGCCCAATCTGTGAACAAGAGCGCAAACCTGACAAGGGCTTCCTTTCACTACTCTCAGCACCAGCAAGACGAGCTTTAGAAAACAACGGAATAACCTCTCTAGAGAAGCTCTCCAATTATACTGAACAGGACATCTTAAAATTTCATGGTATGGGGCCGGCCTCTATACCTAAACTTAGGACAGCATTGCAGGAAGAAGGATTGTCATTCAATAAATAATACATCAAGGTTTAAGCTGATTGTATGGCAGGGATTATACATTCCTTAATTAATGTCCATCGATCACGAGGATTCATGGTGAATTCGGAAGCAATGGCTACGACGAGGTCTTGCTCTGGAATGCAACAAATAACATTGCCACCGTCACCTAGTGCTAGGTACGCAGAAACTCCATCCTCTTCGCGTAACCACCATAGATAGCCATAGTTATTGGGATTCATCGTGGTTGATTTAAGGATCCATGATTCAGAAATAATCTGATTATTATCCCATATACCATGATTCAGGTATAGAAAACCAAATCGAGCCATATCACGGGGATTTAGCGTGAGTCCCCATCCACCTGTGGAGTTATAGTTTGGATCATGCACCCATCCTCTTACATCTTTTCCGAATAAATCATCAAACCCAAATGATGTCATTTCATAATCCGGGATTTCTTTCATTCCAATGGGTCCAAATAAGTGTTCGTTGGCAAACGCACGGGCACTTTGTCCCGTAGTACGAGTGATGATAGCTGACAGTAGATGCGCTCCAGCGGTGGAATACTTGAATGTTCCAATACTTCCGCCTTCGCCAAGCATATCTAGCGTATATTTGACCCAATCAGATTGCATACACATCTTGTCCAGCGGCTCGTGCCAGTCCTCAAATGAATAGGGGGCTGTCATCGAGAGCAGATGGCGTATGGTGATTTCTTGTTTCTGTCCATTATTAACAGCGACTTGAATATATTCGGGGAAAAAATCCAGTATCTTCTGATCTACATGTTTAATATATCCGGCATCTATGGCTAAACCAATGAGAGCTGATAGGATACTTTTTGTTACCGAGGCCACATGGTGGGTATCATTCGGGCCATAGCCATTATAATATTTTTCATAAGCAATAGAGCCATTTCTTACTATAACAATACCGTTTATATTGCTGTACTGAGATGTTATCGTAGGTTCAAGCTTTGAGAGCTTGTCAGAGTCCATTCCCAAAATTGCCGGATTTTCGGCTTTCCATTCCGTAGTTGGCCAGTATTTTCTTTGCATTCTTAGTCACCTCTTATACTATTTTTTCTTTATAGGAAAATACACCTCAGTAACCATATCCTCGGCAGTGGTGGCTTGATTGGGGTCGGTCACGTATATTTCATATGGTGACTCCACCAATACATAGCCTTCAGTTTCTACCCATTCTCTCAGCTTGGCATATACCGATGTCAACTCTGGGTATGCCCCTTGTAAAACAGACTTCGCACGAAGTCCTCCAGGCAAATCTCTCGTTCCTGTCACAATCTCCTTGATCGGGATGGCAAACTCAGTATCATTACCGGTAGGATTATACTCTGGGCTGTGATAAATCGTCATTGGCGTGCCAAGCATGGTGAGCTGTTCAGTAGCAATCTTTTCGTAAAGCCGGCTAAAATATTGTCCATATCCTAAGGCGTAATCATCACTATTCATCATCTGACGCGTATAAAGGATATTCATTGGCGTCGTTTCAACAAGTTGAACCTCTATATTGTCGATGTAAGACATCAGGGGAACTCCTATCTCTAAATTTAAAATATCATTGCTTATTTGTTTTATGGTATATTCAAAATAATTTAGTTTTTCCTGTATTTCCCTTCTTTTGCGATTAAGGGCTAAACCCAGCTTCTCTTCTGTTTGATCATCTTCCAAATCCAAAATGCTTTTAATTTCTTCCAAAGAAAAATGATACGATTTTAACCGGTTGATCAAGAGCATTTTTTTTAGTTGCTTGATGGAGTAGTACCTATAACCATTTTCAGGATTAATCTCATCCGGATGAATTAAGCCAATTTCATCATAATATCGCAGGGTTTTTGTAGATACTTCGCATATTTTTGAGAATTCTCCAATCGATAGCAAGAAGCCACCTCCTTTTTCATAGTTTATACGGACTTAAATCAATAAATATTGAGAACTTACAATTCTAGATATACACCTTGCCCTAAGGGCAAAGTCAACAAAAGAATAACGAGGTGAGTGATCATGTTATCCATTCCATCTAAACAGCTTATTAAAGAAATTGAAAGATCAGAAGTGAACTATATGTATGATCGAATGCTAGCCATTCAAAGTAGAATTAATAATCCCGAAGGGATTGAAGTAGAGCAGTTTGGAAGTTCAATCGCTTTGTATAGTAAGACGATGCCCTGGGCTGCATTTAATACGGTAAAGGGAATAACAAGTGCTGATATTGAACATATCGATCCCATTCTTGACTTTTATAGAACTCGCGAACGAAAAGCTCAATTTGAGATTGTACCTTCGCTTGTGGATCAGGATTATCTTAGGTCTTTGGCAGGCCGCGGATTCTATCAGTCTGGGTTTCATTCATCATTGTATATTGAGCCAAAAGAGTTTAAAAACGATGATAGTACGAATACGAATATTACAATTCAAGCGCTTCAAGAGAATCAATTTGTTCAATATGCGACCATTCATTGCAGAGGAACTGGATTATCAGATGATGGTATTCCATCTGTAGCAGCGAATAATAAGGTTTTGTACAACCGACCTGGCTGGAAGTTTTTTATTGCTTATATGGACGAAGCACCTGCTGCAGTAGGTGTCATGCACATGAAAGATGGTATTGCTTCACTAACTTTTGCAGCCACATTACCGGAATTCCGAAATCAAGGGCTACAACAACGGCTTATCGAAAAAAGAATCGAAGAATCATTACAACATCATTGTAAACTAGTAGTAGGACAGTGCGCTTTCTTATCTCAGAGCCATCGAAATATGGAGCGGATGGGGATGAAAGTGGGATATATTAGAACATCGTGGACTGAAAAATAACTCATTTACAAATTCTACTCAAAGAGAGGAACATACCATGAAAATCGGAGAATTAATTGGTATTGGCAACACTGCAAGAGTCTACCAATGGGGGAAGGCTGAAATAATAAAGATTTTTCATGATCAAAGTTCCGCGATGAATGAAGCGAAAAATGCAGAAATAATTAATAACTTAAAGCTGAGATCACCTAATTATTCTGGACTAGTAGAATATGAAGGCAAGATAGGTATCGTTTATGAGAAAATTGATGGTCCCACGATGTTATGGCGTATCGAACCAACAGAACGGAGCATATCTTATAACGCTAAGCTGATGGCAAATCTTCAATATGAGATTCACAATGTTGAGAATAAGCTTGTTCCAAATCTTAAACTTGAAATAGCTAATAAAGTTAATAATTCACTAGAGATATCTGATCATGAGAAGCAGGTCATTTTGGATTTATTAAATTCATTACCTGATGGCAATAGGATATGTCATTATGATTTTCATCCAGATAACATCATTATTTCACCGAAAGGTCCGATAATAATTGATTGGTTAAATGTATTAATTGGTAACCAAGAAGCTGATGTTACTAGGACTTCTATGATGATTCAATCACATTCGCTACCGCCTAATGCTCCAAGTTGGTTAATGAACAGAGTACTTCGAGAGTTATTTAACAAGGAGTATTTAGCCGAGTATATTAAGCTAGCTGATCTGAACGATAGTTTCCTTGAACGATGGATGATACCAACTTTAGCAGCAAGAATCGATGAAATGCAAGGGGAATATAGACAAGAGATTAGAAATAAATTACAGCTAAAATTAGCCTTATAAGGTATTATCCAAAATCATATCTATCTATTGGAGGGACAATTAATGAAAAACACAGCACTTTTAGTCGTGGATGTCCAAAATGCTTTAGTGTGGGCACAACCTTTTGAAATCGAGACGATAATAAATAATATAAAAAGATTAATCGAAGTCAGTCGTGAGAATAACGTAGAGGTAATTTACATTCAGCACAGTGATCCAATCGGTGATGAATTAGAACCCAACTCAGAAGGGTGGAAGATCTATGATGAAATAAGTCCAAATCCTAATGAAACGGTGATCAATAAAAATTATAATTCTGCTTTTAGGGGAACAAATTTACATGAGTATTTGGATAGCAAAGACATAGATCAATTAATAATTACAGGAATGCAAACAGAATACTGCATAGATACGACTTGTAAAGTTGCCTTTGAGTATGGGTTTAAGTTAGTAATTCCAGAGAAATCAAATACAACATTTGATAACGGAAGTTTTTCGGCAAAAGGCTTGTATGAATATTATAACTTTAATATTTTTAATCATCGATTTGGTATTGTAGAAAAAATTGAAGATACAATAGAAAGAATAAAAAATTGCTAGCATTGTAGTTCCTGATGGAAATATTGTGAGCATATAGCATCAGATGGAATAATATTTTATGAAATTACAGGAGTCGTGATATGAAGCAATATACTATAGGAATTGATCTTGGTGGTACTAATATGAAAGCGGCTATATTTAATAATGATCTAAAGACCATAACTGAAAAAAGTGTACCTACAGAAGCAGCCATGGGACCAAACCATGTTATGGATAGAATGATAAAAACGATCATGGAAATGATTCATACAGCAAATTTGTCAGCAAATGATATCAAATGCATGGGGATGGGGATTCCAGGTCTTTTAGATCCTAATGAAGGGCTTTCTATTTTCTCACCTAACTTTCCCGATTGGGAGAACATTCATGTTGTGAAGCACATGAAGACCTTTTTTGATTTTCCAACTTTTATTGATAACGATGTTCGTGTAAATCTCTATGGAGAATGGCGATATGGTGCTGGGATAGGGCATCAAAACCTAGTATTAATTACTTTGGGAACCGGACTGGGGTCAGGGATTATCACTGATGGAAAAGTCATGTATGGTGCAACCTCGAGTGCTGGGGAAATCGGACATCTGAATATGTATAGAGAAGGTCGTCCTTGTAAATGCGGAAGCTCGGGATGCTTAGGAAGATACGTCTCGGCTGTTGGTATGGTGAACACATTAATTGGAAAACTCAATGATGGCCAAAGAAGCATCATTGAAGAATGGGTGGAGCGAGATACAAGTAAAATATCTGCAAAAATGATTTCCGATGCCTATGATCTAGGAGATCATGTTGCTATTGAAGTTATGCATGAAACGGGGAGAATACTAGGGTTTGGGCTTTCTAACGTAATTAATTTATTAAACCCTGAAGTAATTATTGTAGGTGGTGGTATGTCTGCTGCTGGAGATAGACTACTAAACATTGTTCGAGAAACAACTGCCAAGCATGCATTAAAGTTGTCCAGTTCAGCATGTAAGATTCTGCAGGGCCAGCTAGGTGGAACAGCAGGAATGATAGGTGCGGCAACTTATGCCATCGAAAGACTAAAATTAGATAGAGTAGCTCATACATAAAGAAGGGAGAAATCAATGAAGGTAAATTTGAAGGAAGAGGATCTTTTGAGTACACAATTAAGTTGGTTATGTGTTAAACCTATGTTGCTCGCTGTTCGAGGGAAGGATCTCCAAACAAAGTTAGAAATGTATCAACAATTAAATGAAGGTCAGAAAGGTATATATTTATTTTATTCATTTCATAATCATGTCAATTCAATAGAAGAATTCTACTGGTTCTCGGGATATTATATTATTGAAATCCAATCATGGCATGGAATAAAAAGTGGAGTTCAATATTTTAAAGATATTGAAATGGTTGAATTGCTAGATCAAATTGAAGGACTCATTGAAAAATGTAAAAAGGAGGATGGCGTGTGGCAGGCTTCTCCTTCAGATTTAGAGAGAGATACAGATTTATTACAAGAAGTGAAGGAACTTTATGAGAAGTACAAAAGGATATCCGGAAATACAATTAGTCAAATGAATACGTATATTGTTCATAATAAAGAAGAATTTATAGAGGAAGAATAATAACATGGAATAAGGATTTTGATAAAGTTAATATGAATGACGTTTTCAAACTAACGGAAGAACGAGCGGATAAGAGAATCGTCGTAAAAGATAATGAAGAGATATTAAGATATGTAGACAAATTTATGGGAGCTGGAGTTCTTTGATTACACTAAAACAAATTTCATTTGATGACCTGCCAGATCTATGCGAGCTTTATGATGAGCTCATGGGAATTAAGACAAATTATAAGAATCTGGTCCATGTCTATGAAACAATTCAAACAAACGAAAATTATATTGTTCTTGGGGCTTATAATGATGACAAATTAGTTGGATCACTAATGGGAATCGTCTGTCATGATCTTGTAGGAGAGTGTAAACCATTTATGGTCGTAGAGAATGTGATTGTCTCTCAGCGTGCTCGGAGAATGGGGATTGGAAAGAAATTGATGATAGAAATTGAAACGATTGCGAGAAGTAGAGATTGTTATTATATGATCTTTGTATCGGGAGAACAACGGAAAGAAGCTCATGAATTCTATGCGAAATTAGGTTTTAAAGATGAGAATGTTGAAGGATTTAGAAAACATCTTAATTGAGCGTAGTAAATAGGAGGCTTTCATAACATGTACAAGATTGTATTTTTTGATGTTGATGGCACCCTTTTAAGTGAAAGTGATAGAACCTTACCCCTTAGTACAAAAGAAGCAATTGAGAAATTGATGAATAAAGGAATAAAAGTAGTGGTCGCGACCGGAAGATCACATAATTTGTGCGAAGAATTGATGGAGCTAGGGATTGATACGTTTATTACAGCTAACGGTGCGCTTATTAAATGCAATGATCAAACTATTCATAAGTCATTGATTAGTCTAGAAACCGTTCGCGATATCTCGGAATTCGCTGAATTGCACGGTCACGGTATTGCATATTTTACTGAGCGTTTTGTCATGAACGGTATTGGCTACGAAGATGAGCGTACTTTAAGTGCATTGAGGGAAACTTTGAGTATAGCTCAATATCCTGAGATAATGAACTCTTTGTCCGATGAAGTATACTGCATATGTTTGTATGCTGATCAAAGTGAGACTGAAAAATTCCAAGATAGATTTCCCTCACTTAGATTCGAACGCTTCCACGGCTATGTGTCGAATGTCTTGGAAGAAGCAGAAGTTTCGAAATCAGCTGCGATAAAAAAAGTGCTCGAGTATTTCAACATGAGCAAGTCAGAAGCTATTGCTTTCGGTGATGGTGGTAATGACATTGATATGATTGAGTATGTGGGATTGGGAATTGCTATGGGAAACGGTCAAGAAAGATTAAAACAAAAAGCTGATTTTATCACAAAAAAGGCAAGCGAAGACGGTATATCCTACGCATTACGAAAATTTGGTATTATTGATTAGAAATGATCGTGAGTACTTATCCGCTACTGGACTTTCACCCTTTGGTAGCCATATGTATAATAGTTAAATAGGATTAGACAACAAGTGCCCCAGCCTAAGATATGAGTTATCTAAGGTTGGGGCTTTTGAGTTTTTATAGTGCATTCAGTACTCATCAAAAAAACAAAGAAATTTATGAGGATCTAAAGAGAATTAGAGAAAAGCTCGGATTGCTAAGTGAGGATGAGAAAATACAGATCGAAGTCGACAAAAGTATAGAAAAATATGAAGAGGCCAAAGAAAATCCAGATTTGATTACTGAATTGGATAAAGAAATAGAGAAAGAACTTGAAACATACATAAGGGCTAATAAAAATGGTGATATAACCTAATAAGTAGGGGGATCGAGGGATGAAGGTATTAAAGAACATTATTTTATTCTTCTTTTTCTTTTGTCTGATTAATACTAACTTATCCATAATCCATGCTGATTATGATCCAGACGATTATCAGTGGGTTGAAGGCGGCCACAAAATTGAGTTTGGAAATAAACTAGCTGACATTACTCTACCTTCGAAATTTCTCTTTTTACCTACGGATGAACTAATTAGGTTTCAAAAAGAGAATGGTAATATTCCCAGTGGATATGAAGTTGGAAGTGTTCATCCAGTTAATTTAGAGGAGAATTGGTTGGTTGTATTTGAATATTATCCTGTTGGATATGTTAGTGATTTAGACTATCTTCACATTAATGATGAGAGTCTATTGACTGATTATATTATTGGTACAACACAAAGTAATAAAGATCGTGGTGTGAATAAAGAAGTTGAAATTATTGGTTGGAAGGATAAGCCTAGTTATAACCCCAAAAGACACGAATTAACGTATTCCCTTTTCTTCAGAGATGCATTTGGAAAAACACAAATAAATTATTTTGTTAGATTGCTATCTAGAAATGGTTACATGTCAGCTACTTTAGTGACTGATGTTACAAGATTTGATGATGACTTACAAACGATGAAAGAAACAATTTTACCGTTTATTGAGTGGAAGGAAGATGAAAAGTATGATGCTTACAATCAATCGAAAGATGGAAAACCTAAATTAAATATTGCTGAATTAGTAAAACAATCATTGGGTATTGAGAAAACGATAAATTCAGATGAAAAAGAGAATAAGCACTCCAATAGTAATAGTATTAGTAGAATAATTATACTTTCAGTAATTATAAGTATTATTTTGATAATTGTTATAAAATATCGGGTGTTATTGAAAAGAAAAAATTGAATTGTAACTGAGAAATGTTAACTAACTTCGCTCCAGCCTAAGAAAAAGAGCTTTCTATTGCTGGGGTATATTTTTAGGAGGACAAACATGAAATTTAGCGCTGTTGGTTTCTTTGTAGAGGACCTCGAAAATATGGTTAAGTTTTATAGGGATGTTATGAAGATGGATACGGATTGGGATGGTGGGCCATTCGCTAGATTTCAAACGGAAGGCTCATGGTTTATGATGTTTGGACGAAAGGATTTTGAAGATATGACAATACAAACATTTGATTATCCTAAAGGATTGAATGGAACAATGGAATTAGCATTTGATGTTCCTAATTTTTCAGATGTAGATAAAGAGTATGAGAGATTGATACAATCTGGGGCTAAGTCTGTATTACAGCCCCTTACTAAGTCTTGGGGTCAACGCGTATGTTATGTTGCTGATCCAGAGGGTAATCTTCTAGAAATATGTTCTTTTGGAGTGATGTTATGAAGCATGGAATGAAATATATCTTACTTATAATAGTTTCGCTTGTTTTATTCTCATGTAGTAATTCAATCGGCAAAGAATCTGGTAGCAAAGGGTACGATGCTGATAAAGCAATACAACGTGGTGATGTTGTTGATCAGCACGGGAGAATTTCAAATGCAGAAAGGTTAGATTCATTTATTCTCAGTATCGATGAAAAAAAGGTAGATAAGATAAGAATCACTAGATACACAATAGAAGGTGATCCTATATTTTTCGATTTTAAATATGATGGAAAAGTCATTACATACAAATACGATAATTCAAACGATAAATTTGGTTCGAGTAATGTGAGAAGTACGGTATGTAAGAATTTCACTAAAAATACTGAAGGAACAACGACTGAATATAAAATAGAAGCATGCACAGGGGCAAATGCTGAAATAGGTGATAATTTTAGCTTTGAGATAGATCAATAATGAGAGGGTTGACACTATCCTATGAAAATTGTAAGTACCTTTGAACATTATGAGTTACTTATTGAAGAGGGAAACGATCCAGTACAAGACCCTCCAATTTTACAAGCGTACATGAGTAGTTGGGATGGGCCTCATTTTTTCGACTCTTTAGTGCCAGAGAATAAATTAGTTCTGGATATTGGCATTGGTACGGGAAGAATTGCTAAAGAGGTACTAAGTGCAGGTTGTAAGTACCTTGTAGGAATTGATATTTCTCCGAAAACATTAGAGCGGGCCAAACTAAATCTTGAGAAGTATTCAAACATTGAGTTACTAAAAAGTGATATTAGTCGGTTTGTTCGTCCTAATACATTCGATGTGGCGTATAGTGTGCTGACCTTTTTGCATATAGAGGATAAGGAACAGGCTTTATTAAACATATACAATTCTCTCAATGACCATGGAGTGTTTATTTTATCAGTAAGTAAAGATGATGAATGGTTAGAGTGCAATGGTAGAAGGACCAAGCTTTATCCGATTAGTGTGGAAGAATATATTCATTTATTTCAAGCGGTAGGATTTACAATTGAATCAGTTCAAGAAACAGAAAGTAAATATGCAACAATCATTAAAGGAGTAAAATAGCGAAAGGAGTAATTTTAATGAAGAAAGAACTTTCTTTTACACGTATTGGCAATGTTTATGTTCCAACGACAAATATTGAGGAATCCATCGAATGGTATACAAGAAATCTAGCCTTTAAACTAATGAACAAGTTTGAGGATCGAGGATCTTACCTTGCTGTATTACATCATCCTCATCAAAATTCAATCGCATTATTATTAATTGAAACTCACGATGTTCAATCATTGGAAATTACAAGGAACGGATCTCCTTTCCCGATCATGGCAATCCATTGTCCTGATATTGAATACACCCATCATTTTTTGAAAGAAAATAAAGTTGACGTTCAAGATATACATACACTAGGAGCTGGAGAGGCAAAGTACTTTTATTTTAGAGATAATCAAGGGAATTTATTAGAAGCAGCTTGGTCCATTTGGGATCCTAAGGATAAAATAAAAGAGGGATTCAGAAACTAAATATGAGCTTGATTAGGGGTAAAAACAATGAAGGTTAAACTTAAAGAGTTACAGCAAATACTGGATTAGCGGAAACTAGGAGGTGTCACTATCTTATATCATTTCAGTGAAGAATCAGACATTGAGTTGTTTATACCAAGACCTAATAAGTCTTTTCCACATCTAGAACCAGCAGTTTGGGCGATAGATCAGGAGCATGCGGTTCATTATTTTTTTCCAAGGGACTGTCCTCGGGTAATTTATTGGAAAGCAGACAACAGTACTATTGAAGATCGGGAGCAATTCTTTAGGTATAGCACCGTGGACAAGATCATGGTAGTTGAGAATGGATGGATGGAACGATTAAGAACTACTAAATTGTATGTTTATGTTTTCGCACCAGAGGATTTTCATTGGTTTGAAGAAGCGAAGACAGCGGGATATTACATTTCTCATAAGGAAGTTAAACCTCTAAGAGTTGAAGTGATAGATGATTTACTAGGGAGTATGATGGAGCAAGATATTGAACTAAGATTTACTCCAAACTTAAGTTTGATAAAGGAAGCAGTCATAAACTCTTCGTTAGATTTTTCGATCATTAGATATGCAAATGCGGTGAAGTGAGTACATAAATAGGATGTATAATCATGAAATTCAGACATCAAATGACCCAGCCTAAGGTAAAACTATCTGTGGCTGGGTCATTTCATAAATGCTCCAAATTTATCGAGACTATGCAGAAAATAAACGAATACAACTTCAGGAGGTAGAATGGCATGAAAGTTGCTTATTTAGGTCCAGAGGGAACTTTTTCAGAGGAAGCGGCTATTCAATATTTTAATAAAGATCAAGTGGAATTCTGTATGTACGATTCAATACCAGATGTAATTGAAGCCGTTGGAGAATTTAGGGTAGATACAGCAATAGTTCCTCTGGAGAACACCATAGAAGGAACTATTAATATGACAATTGACTCGTTAATATCCTTTCATAAATTACAAATCATAGGTGAATATACATTGGCTGTTTCCTTGCATCTGCTTGCAAATAAGGATACGATACTCTCTGAGGTTAAAGAAGTATGGTCCATCTCTCCCATTCTAACGCAATGTAGGAAATACATAAGAAATCGAAGTATTAAAAGCCTTCAATATGATAGTTCTTCATCAGCTGCTACAGCATTGGAGAATAGTGGAAGGACGGATGTAGCAGCAATTGGTTCGAGAACGTTAGCTAATTTATTGAACCTTAATATTATTGATCAGAATATCCAAGACAATATGGACAATCAGACACGGTTTATTATTGTTAGTAATCATGAAATGCCTGAGATAGATTACAAGAAGACGATGTTCGTCATTACACCAGGCCAAGACCAACCTGGGGTGCTATCTTCAATGTTAAATATATTTACTGCCCTTGAAATAAATTTATCATGGATTGAATCGCGTCCAACCGCAAGGAAATTTGGAGTATATAGATTCTTTCTAGAAGCTAATAATAACTGTAGCAAAGGAACGATTGAGAAGGCAGTTACCATACTTGAGACATTAGGGCATGAAGTTCGCATAATTGGGAGATATAATGTGTTGGAAAATAATTATAATAAGTGAGGGTTATATCGAAAAAAACTCTCTATATCCTAAATATGGATTTTATTGTAGAATAGTGGAGAATTCCATTACGCCTAAAACTTAGGCCAATTCCAGGGTGACAAATGAAAAAAATCATCGTAATGATTATCGCTTTAGTAGTATTAGTTGGAACCTCATCTTCTGCTTACGCACATTCAGGTAGACTTGATAAAAATGGTGGACATAAATGTTCTGCTAAATCAAAACAAAAAGGGCTCTGTACAGGCTATCATTATCACAAAAAGAAATGAGAACTATCGTAATTCTAAAAACCCAGCCGTTTATTTTGAAGGCTGGGTTTTTAAATATACATATTAATATTGAATAATAACTTATAGGAGAGATTAGGATGAAGGTATATAATGTTAAAACTCTTTAGAACCTAATAAATAAATTCTTGTCATCTGGACCTATTTAAACAAATATTAAATGTATTGAAGAATATAAGTGTTGATCAGAAATTGCGAACAACTGAATAGAAAATCATCGAAAAGGGAGAACACATAATGAAGATAGATTATGCAACAGAATCGGACTATCCTTATCTTATCGAACACGATATACATATTGCAGAGGAGCTAGTCATACCGAAGATCAAGGCAAATGAGATATTAATTTTACGTGATCAAAGTCAAAATATTGGCTGGATGAGATACGGATATTTTTGGGATAACACGCCGTTTATGAACATGATTTGGATCGATTCAGAACATAGAAGTCATGGTTTCGGGAAGAAGGTTGTCTTGTTCTGGGAAGATTTAATGAAGCAAAAAGGATATAAGTTAGTCATGACGTCAACCTTAGCAAATGAAGAAGCTCAGCACTTTTATAGAAGATTAGGATATAAAGATAGCGGCTGTTTATTGTTGGAGAATGAGCCTTTAGAAATCATCCTGACGAAGAGTCTTTAATTCCTATAAGGGGGGATAAACAAGTGCCTTGGCCCATGGTTCATTTTGCAGTTGCTAATGAAATATGTTTAATAGATGTGTCCCCTAGTTTGTTGATAGGCAGTATCGCTCCAGATGCGGTCCATATGAGAGGTAACGTGACCAGACAAGAGAAGGGATCTACTCATCTGGTTTGCGATGACCAGTTCCCCAGAATAGACATAATTAGAGACAATTGTTTGAAATATTTAAATGAGCGCACAGAATTAGAATGGAACATTACTGATGATGAAGTCAATCAATATAGAGATGTGAAGTTAGAATGGCTTCTAAATGAAACGAATGAGCCAAAGATTGAACTGAGTTATTTTCTAGAGGAAAAGGTAAGAGCTTTTATTGTAGAAACAGCAGTTGAATTGAATCAATTATTTAAAGAATGGAACGTTGAACTTAGAGTATAATCATTAAAAAGAGATCAGACAGCCGACGCCCCAGCCTAAGATAGAGTTATCTAAGGTTGGGGTGTTTCGTAAATGGAGGTAACAAAATGAGGGTCAAACGCATCGTCACCAATATTGATACGCAGGATATTACAGCAGCTAAACGTTTCTACGAGGATGTGCTTGGACTACATTTATTGATGGATCATGGTTGGATTGCAACTTATGGTTCAGATACAGAAATGAACATCCAGATTAGCTTCGCCTCACAAGGTGGCTCCCAGACGGAAACGCCCGATCTATCGATCGAAGTAGATGATATTGATATCGCCCTTGATCGAATGAAAAAAGCTGGGTTTCCAATAGAGTATGGTCCGACAGTTGAGCCATGGGGCGTTCGGAGATTCTATGTCCGTGATCCATTTGGTAAGTTAATCAATATTCTTACGCATGAATAATCATTATGAAAGCTGGGATTGGGATGGATATAGAGCAAAGGAAGCTTTGGAATGAGAATCACAAAAAATTAACGAGTATTATATATAAGCCGACTGAACATGAGAATGCGATTGAACTTTTTTTGAATCAACATGCCTTGTTATACGCTTCGAAAATAGAAAACTCTCAGGTTATGACTTTAGAGGATGAATTGTTAAACAATATGACAGATGAGACATTCCGTAAATATCCAGTCGTATCGCCTGATACAAGAAACTCTATTGTATGGCAAATTTGGCATATTTCTCGGATTGAAGATATGACTATGAATGTTCTAGTAGGTAATCAAGATCAGGTCTTTTTTTCTGGGGACTGGGTTAAAAAACTAAATATAAATTGTACTCATACCGGAAATGAAATGACAGAAAATGAGGTAGCTGAATTAAGCGCTAATATAGATATAAATGCATTATTATCGTATCGTCTTGAAGTCGGGCGGGCAACGCGAACGATAGTAAAGTCTTTACAACCGGGTCAATTCAAACAAAAGGTTGAATCTGTGAGAATAGAAAAGCTATTAGATCAAGGAGCAGTTAAGAAGGAAGCAACTTGGTTACTGGACTATTGGGGGAAGAAGGACACTGGAGGACTAATCCTTATGCCAGCCACAAGGCATAATTTTCTTCACTTGAATAAATCCATACGTATTAAGAATAAAATTCAGAAGTAATAGGAGGTGAGGGCTAGCTATGAAGCTCGGAATGCCGACTTTGATTGAGTATGCAACCTTACAACAGAATGTAGATCTTTGCCGCGAATTAGAACTGGAGTTTATTGAATTGAATATGAACTTACCCATCTGCACTCCTGAAAGTCTGAATATAAATGAAATTAAGGAGATTAAGCATCGGTTTGGAATCGATTTTTCGATTCATCTGCCAGAAGAGATTGATCTTGGATCATTTCACCCTTCTATAAGATACGGTCATTTGGAACGCTGTAAAGAAACGATTCGTTGGGCGAGCATGGCGAATATTAAAACATTGAATATGCACTTGAATCAGGGCATATATTTTACATTACCCGATCAGAGGGTTTGGATCAACGAACGATATGAGACGGAATTTATAAATTTAATTTATGAGTCATATGCGGAATTACTTGAGCTTGCTAGCCATTTAAATGTTGATATTTGTGTGGAGAATACCCTGAATTTTCAGCTTCCATTCGTTGAGAGAACCCTGAACAAATTGATGCAGTTTGATAATTTTCATTTAACTTGGGATGCAGGTCATGATGGGAAAAGTGGATTTCAAGAACAGCCCTTTTTTGAGCGAAACCTAGCTCGACTAAGACATATGCATCTTCATGATTATAATGGAATATCAGATCATCAACCTTTATATTCAGGGGTGGTTCCTATCAACGAACGATTACAATTGGCCAAGGACCTTGAAATATCTGTAGTAGTGGAGGTCAAAACAAGTAGTACTCTGCGAGAATCTATTGAAAAACTTAGAGTATCGTTCGGGTAATCTGAAGCGTTCTTTACACACGAACAAGCATTTGGTATTATCGGGGTTGGATAAGTATACCATTTCAGGGAGGTTCTTATGGGAAGAGTCGTATTATTTGATTTAAGTAGTCAAGACCCAGAACGTGCAGCAGCATTTTATTCATCCGTATTTGGCTGGGAGATTGCAGAACCCAACTGGGGGTACTATCCTGTGACTACCGGTGATGATTCAAAACCAGGCATACATGGTGGTATTTCTAAAGGGCCTCATGATTTTCCTCATGGGACTAGAATTCAAATTGAAGTCGATGATATTGAAGAGTCAATTAAAAAATCAGTTGAATTAGGCGCTCAAATTGTAAGGGACAAGATGGAATTCGATAACTTCTATTTAGCTTATTTAGTAGACCCTGTGGGTAATGGAATCGGACTAATTCAGAATAAATGAATTAAGCATTTGGGTCTGCATTGCAGATCCTTTTTTATACAGTGAAATAATACAGAAAATACTTAGAAGGTGACAGTAAATGAGAATCGCTTTTTTTGACTCAGGTTTAGGTGGACTAACTGTTTTATCACATGCAATGAATGAGTTACCGAATGAAGATTATTTATTTTTTGCAGATACGCTTCATGTACCATATGGAACTAAATCCAAGGCAGAAGTGAAAAGCTATATTTATCAAGCTATACAGACAATTTTAAAGGAAGATGTAAAGGCGATCGTAATTGCATGCAATACAGCTACAAGTATAGCCGTCAATGAACTTAGAAACATGTATAGTCTCCCCATAATAGGTATGGAGCCCGCAGTGAAACCGGCTATAGAAATTAATCGGTCAACGGGTAAGAGAGTCATGGTGTTCGCTACTTCATTAACGTTAAAAGAAACGAAATACATTGACTTAGTAAGGCGTATAGATGATACCAATATAGTAGATTCACTTCCCTTACCTAAACTTGTGGAATATTGTGAGGCGTTGAACTTTAACGAGAAAATAATACAAGAATATTTCGTTAAGAAGTTGGATCCATTTGATTTAAATGAGTATGGCACCGTTGTACTAGGCTGCACGCATTATCCATTTTATAGGAAGATATTAAAGAAATTATTACCGGAACATATTCATATCGTAGATGGAAGTGCAGGTACAATAAATAGACTATCTCAAGTATTACAAACCACTAATTTATTAAGTTCGCAAGGTAATCAGGATATTAAATTTATGTGTTCAAGCCAATCGGAAGAATATATAAGCAAAATGAAAAAAGCTCTAAGCATATTTAGAGGAGTAGAAGATTTAGCATAGTGGGGCTAAACGAATAAGAATGTGCTCACTATTAAAGTTTAATTTAGTGGGCACTCGAAAGGAATACATATTATGAATCTAATCGACATAGAACCTATTCATAAGAATAATTGGGAAGAAGCGCTCTCTATTTCATTACTCCCATCTCAAGAGAAGTTTGTACCTTCTGTTATCGAATCATTAGCCTGGGCTTATATAAAACCATGGGATGAAGCTTTTGATCCATTTATTTTGCGAAAAGATGAAACAACATTTGGATTTTTCTATCTTTCTTATACTCCTAATAGTACTGATAATTACTGGATCGGGGGATTTCAGCTAGACAAAGAATATCAGGGGATGGGATTAGGAACAAAATCCCTTGTAAGAATGTTAGAATTCATTCAGGAAAAGCATCGACAATGCGAAGTAGTCTCTCTAACCATCGAAAAAAGTAATGAACATGCTCAAAAGTTATACGAAAAATTAGGATTTGTCAGTCAAGGTAAAGAGAATCAAGATGGAGAAATTATATATAAACTAAAGTTGAAATAAGCATTAGTAAAACAATCTAGGACATGAGAGGAAGATGTTTATGGTCGGAGAAGAATCATATAAAATCATTCAGGATTACATTAAAGCCTATAATGCATTTGATGTTGAAGGTATGGTAAGTCTATTGAATAAAGATATTAAGTTCAGAAATATATCCAATGGAGAAGTTAATACAGAGACACAAGGAATTCAGAAGTTTAGGGAATTAGCAGAGGAGTCAATTAAGATTTTTTCAAGTCGGCGTCAGACGATTATTGATTGTCTTTATGTTGAGGATAGAGTTGAGGTTGAAATTGATTATGAAGGGATCGTTGCTATTGACCTTCCTAACGGTCTAAAAGTTGGAGATAAGATTCAATTACAGGGTAAATCAATATTTAAAATCGAACAAGGAAAGTTATCATTAATTGAAGATCATAGTTAAGGAGCCGTTATATTGTCAAATATAGATAAACTAGTTTCTCAAGTGTTATTAGTTGCCAAGACAATAGGTTTAACTGAGATTAAGCCTGTTATTCTTAGTAATGGAGGCAACTTGATTGTTCATCTGGCCCCCTACCCTATTGTTGCCCGATTAGCTAATGTCATTTTGCAGGAAGAAGCGGATCTAGCATACAAGAGACTTTGCCGAGAATTACAGGCAACACGTCACCTTCAGATCAAGGACGTTCCCGTGTTATTACCTACAGGTCTTGTAGATGCCGGACCATACAGTGTTGATGGGGCATGGATGACTCTATGGAATTATGTGCCTCCCACACAATTAGAAAGACCATCGCCGAGTGAAGCTGTTGAATTAGTAAGTAGGCTCACCGCAGCAATGGTGGATTTTGATGGAGAACTTCCAGTGCTTGGTGTTTGGGAACGGACCAGCCAATCTGCTAAAAGATTGATGAAGAGCTCGGATCAACGGATACAGGCATTATTAGATTTGTTTCATACAGTAGATAAACAGATGCGATTAGAAACAAATTTGCTATTCCCGTGTCATGGGGATGCTCATGCTCGAAATTTAATCCCTAGCTCTGAGGGTTGGATTTGGACAGACTTTGAGGATGTATCATTGATGCCAGCATACTGGGATTTAGCATCATTTGTTGGTAATCTCGCCTTGTTTAAAGGATTTGAGGAACCAACATTTAAGTATATACTCAGCAATAAGGACATTGTCGTTGATCCAGAAGTATTTGGTTTTGCTATTTCCGCCCGTATATTAATGTCTACACTAGGCAATTTAGATTATGCTATAGAAGGCCATGGTGATTTAAATTTTGCTACACAACAACTAGATCTCGCAGGAAATTTTCTGAGTCAAATAGACCAAGTGATGGAACATTTCATTAGGGATATGAAAAATCGAACTTGAAGGGACTTTTTAGGAATGTATACATACTACTTTCATCCAATGACCGATGAATATGCCAATTTGATATCTAATTGGAAGTACACCAAACCTTATGAAATATATAGTATGGATGGCAGCACTGAAGATATTTCTGAATTAATGAATGGAGACTATTATTATGCTTTGAACGATGCAAATGATATTGTTGGCTACGTATGTAACGGTAACTCTGCACGTGTTCCTGGGGGTTATGAAGCTGGAATATATAATGATAGTTTACTAGACATCGGATTAGGGCTAAATCCCAATTATACTGGGAAGGGGCTTGGACAAGATTTTTTGACTCAGAGCATTATATTTTTTCATAAGCAATTCGATATCAAGAATTTTCAGCTTGTGGTGGCAGTTTTTAACGAAAGGGCCATAAAAGTATATGAAAGAACTGGATTTATTAAAGGTGACATGTTTGGAAGCTTGATTGATGGTCAAGTCGTTGATTTTATCGTTATGAGATATTCCTTAGATTAAACAGATAAGATGAAGGTTGGAGTTGATTAATTTGGAACTACTTATTACCAATCATGCAAGCAATAAACATAAAGATTATGTAAGAAATAAGATGATCGAATATAACCTCATGCACTTTCCTGATGACTTAAAAGGTAGATATCAAGAAGTGAATTTATTCTTAGTTGATGAAGAGGATCAAGTGTTAGGTGGAATTATCGGTGAGATTTGCTGGAACTGGCTAGAAATACACTATTTATTTGTTGAAGACGAATTTCGTAATTGTGGGTATGGTAAGAAGTTAATGAGTGAGGCTTTAACAATAGCTAGAGATAAAGAATGTGAGTTTGTAAAAGTGGATACGCTCAGTTTTCAGGCATTAGATTTCTATAAGAAGCAAGGGTTTGAGGTGTTCGGAGTGATTGAGAATGCGGGAAGGCATACTCATTATTATCTGAAGAAAGATCTTTAAGAGGCTAGGAGTTCTATGATATGAAAATCGGATTAGTAAGACATTTTAAAGTCATCTATAAACCTGAATATTCTTGGATGACATCGGATCAATTCAATCAATGGGTGGAAGATTACAATAATTCTGATGTGAGTCCAGTTGGACACATAGGTCATGATCCCAAGTGGGAGATATGTATTGCAAGTGATTTATTTAGGGCTAGCAAGACAGCCGAAATCATTTATCAAGGGCAAGGTCCTATCATAAAGACTGAGCGACTCAGAGAGATAGGGATGCGGTCGATTAATCAATCAGAAATCAAACTCCACTATAAAATCTGGATAGTTTTGAGTAGAATGGCCTGGTTTTTCTCTCACAAGTCGCAGGAGGAAGGGCGAACGGATACTACTTTAAGGGCAAAGCAAATCATTAATTGGATTGAAGATAATTATATGGATTCCAATGTCTTAGTGGTCAGCCATGGAGGGATTATGAAGTCACTAATTCAAGAGTTATTCAAAAGAGGATATCGAGGAAAAGGTTTCATTAAGCCGGATAACGGAAGACTCTATATTTATGAGAAATAAGGTTGATCATTGAAAATAAAAAAATAAGGTTAGGTACAGTCATGACAAAAAAGATTTATACATCATTATTTATCATAGCGGTACTGGTTTTAATTTTCACTTCTATAGTTTATTTCAATAGAACAAATGGAAAGGGTACTCCCAACAGCATCGTCCTCACCTTAACTGAACAGCCTGAACAGATTGAATGGAACCATCTTAAGTTAAGAGTAGGACAATTAGACGGTCCGGGGGATTATGTAAGTATTCCTAATCATTCTGAAATCACAAATACAGAAACGATCAAACTTCCTGTAGGCGAGGCAACCATGATCAGATTTTCACACGGCGGACCTGCTGTTAATCCAGTACCAGATCAAATTATATATTGGATTTATGTTCAGAGATCTATTCCCAATCAGCCAGACTTGATGAGGACTTATTATCTAGAAGGAGAAGTAATTGGAGATCATGAACAGCTAGCCAAGGATGATTTGATCCAAATTGCGCAAACATGGAACATTGATTAATAAATGTACGAATAGAAAATGATAGATTGAAGTAATCAACGGAGGTAATATCATCATGCTAACTTTTTTTCATTATAACTGGGTAGTAAGAGAACAATGGTATCAATGGTGTGAAGAGATAACAAATGATGAGCTACTTCGGGAACGAACAGGTGGTGTTGGTAGTATATTACAAACTCTATTTCATATTATTGATGTTGAATGGAGTTGGATTCGCATGTTGGAAGGGAAGCCAGACACTCCGGAGAACTTTGAAGACTATAAGAACTTAGACAAGATTAGACAATTAGATGAAAAGTATCGGACAGATATAGAGGGATTTGTTGAAGCATGGGACGACAGCATGGAGAAGCGCCCTTTCTATGATCCCCAACCAGATGGAAGCGTTGCTATGGATGCTTGGGGTGAAGTTATGCGTCATGTGATTGCTCATCAAATCCATCATATGGGACAATTATCGGTTTGGGCGCGAGAAATAGGA
This sequence comes from Paenibacillus segetis, assembly GCF_014639155.1. NCBI lineage: Bacteria > Bacillati > Bacillota > Bacilli > Caryophanales > Paenibacillaceae > Paenibacillus > Paenibacillus segetis. Next base: position 3,011,421 of record NZ_BMFT01000001.1, on the reverse strand, counting down.
AAGAAGCCTGTATCGCCAAATGTCATCGGTAAAGGCCTTATTCATCCAGAAACAGTAGATGAAGATCAATAGATTGAAAGGTGAATAATGTGAACAATTTTATGATCGGCCAATATGGTTCATTTGATTACACGAAATATAATCGAGATTTTAAGGACGAATTTTTTGGAATTGAAGCATGCCTTTTTAATTCAGAAGAGGATGTATTAAATCTAATCAAGGAATCAAAGGATCGATCTTTTGAAGTTGGAGTTCATTTTCCACTGCGAGCAGGTCAATCAGATTTAAGAGATGCGTTAGTTCTATCTCAAGATCAATCTGTTAAAGAAAGTGCTTTTGAATTAATACAGAATGAACTTGAGTATATGATTCATTTGAAACCTAAGTATATATTATTTCATTACCCCAAACCGGTTATATTAGATGATCGAGTAGATTGGAGTAGTTGGCGGTTCACAGATAGCAAAGAGTATGTGTATGAAAGCAAATACTCTATCAACGATTTTATAGAGAATAGTCAGTATTTATTTCAATGGTTGTCCGCTATGAGTGATAAGTACAACTTTATCCCTGTCTTAGAGTTTGATGCGCTGAATAAATATGTCTACCAAACAGAACTACTAGAAGAATTGTTAAATAAATATAACAAGGTTAAATTATGCTTGGATACGGGGCGACTGTATTTACAGGAGAAAATAGATCCCTTTTTCAACTCGAAAGAAGTCATCAAGAAATATGCGAAATATGCTGAAGTCATTCATTTATGGACTCTTCAATATATCCAGAAGATTGAACAATATCATTATCCTGTTTTACCTGAGCTATCTCCATCAGAAGGATGGGCTCCAATTGAAGATTATTTGAACATCATTAGAGAAGAGAATCGGAACGTTAAGATTCAGTTTGAGCATCAATCTGATTTCATAAGCGATGAAGATTTAGAAAGATGCTATGTGTGGGTTGATAAGATATTGAATTCCTGAGGGTAAGGGATGATGATACATGGAGCTTAGGCAGATGGCTACTGCATTCCTATTTAATCAAGACAAAGTGTTAATGATGAAGAAAAATTTAAGCAGAATTTTTGACTTTGAGTTTTGGAGTGGGCTTGGGGGACATCTAGAACCTGAAGAGTTAAACGAGCCAAAAGGAGCGTGTGTTAGAGAAATTTTTGAAGAATCGGGAATTCAAGAAGAAGAAATTGAAGATTTGAAATTACAGTACATATTATTACGTGTTAAGAACGATGAGATTAGACAACAATTTGTATATTTCGGTAAGACAAATAGAAGTGATGCTGTTGCCTCGGAAGAAGGAGAATTGTATTGGATTCATAAGGATGAAATCTTGAACCTGCATGTGTCGAGAATTATTCGATTTATGATAGAACACTATTTTTCTAATCCAGATAAAACAGAAGTGACGATAGGAACAATCTCAATCGATAACAATGATGAAGATCCCGTTATACAATGGGCAGAATTAAGAGACCCGGGGGTATTTTAGTTGAAAAATCTAAAATATAAGGGCACTTGGGATATGCCTAATAGAAACACGAATAATCTCGATTGCGAGGTGTAGTTATTTTGATAGCTCAGTTTATCAAACAAGACTTTTATAAGATAAGACACATTACCGATAAGTGTGACAATATTGAAGTAAGAGCAGTGGTAAGTGGAATTAATCCTGGCCAGGTTTATGTAGACCATCCAACGATGCCTACTGCGGCTCTTATCTGGATTCAAGGTCAAGCTGGTTTTCAAGTGGTTGGAGATCCTCATAGCAAGTCTTTTCTGAATGATCTGGAACCCTACATGAGAACTTATATTGAACCAAACTTAATAGAACAAAATATCAGCTGTGTCGAAATCGGTGCAGATGAAACTTGGACAGAAACGTTACAAGTGACATTTAAAAATAGAAATCTTTCGAATGATATTCAACATGTGTTTAAACTTAATGAAGATATGGAAACAAATGAAATCCATACTGACGGGGTAATTATCCGAAAATTAGATGAGGATGTATTGAAGTCTAGGAGATTTGAAAATCAATCCTACCTAGAGGGGAAGATTTCTCGCTTTTGGGACTCTATTGATGACTTTTTACAGCATGGTTTTGGATATATTGCTGAGCAGAACAATACCGTGGTTAGTTCATGTTTCTCCGCATTTGTTGCCGATCACACGCACGCTATAGATATAGAAACAATAGAAGGTTATAGAAAAAGAAATCTAGGCGCCTTGGTGGCTAGGGCATTTGTAGAAGAGTGTAAACGCGAAGGAATTCATCCTTATTGGGATTGTACTCCTGAGAATACGGGGTCCATTCGGTTGGCGAAGAGTGTAGGAATGTCTCTTGATTTTAACTATAGGATATTTTGGTATAACATGAATTAGTAATTTTAAAAAGAGTTTTTGAAGGCAAAAAGGAGGGACTCTTATGGTGATAATTAGACCCATTGAATTAAGTGACATAGAAGCTGTTCAGAAGGTTGCTAGGCGATCTTGGGTCGATACCTATCAGGATATTTACTCAATTGAATACATAGAATCTTTTTTAAGCAAGGCATATTCAAGCGCAAATTTAGAACATTCAGTCATTCATGATCAGAAAAATGAGGGGCGGAGATTTCTAGTAGCCGTACTGCCTTCAACACAGGAGGTCGTTGGATTTATTCATGTACTGAAGGAAAGTGAAGAATGTTACGAATTATTGAGGGTCTATATTCTACCAGAACATAAAGGGAAGGGAATAGGGACTGAATTAATAAAAGAGGTAAGGAATTTAAATGATATCTCTAAATTAAAGGCATGGGTAGAAGAATTAAATCATATGACGCGAAAGTTTTATGAGGCTAGGAATTTTAAAATCGTCGGTGAGGAAGTAACAACTGATGATGGATATACTACAACGCTAATTTGTTATGAGAAATCTTTTTAATTTATAAAAAATTTTAACTTGATATAGGAGGATTAACATGATCATTTCATTAATTGCAGCTGCATCAATCAATAGAGTGATTGGCATGGATGAAGTGATTCCTTGGAAGATACCAGGTGAGCAAAAGCGATTCAAGGACTTAACCTGCGGCAAATCAATCATTATGGGCAGAAAAACATACGAGTCCATAGGTAAACCATTACCTGATAGAAAGACTATTATAATTTCAAGAAGCCAAGAGATAATAGCTGAAAATTGTACGACTGTAAGGTCCCTTCAAGAAGCATACGAATTATTGATAGACCAGGAAGAGATATTTATCGCTGGTGGTGGAGAAATATATAGAGAAGCTCTACCAAATGCTGATAAAATATACTTAACAGTGATTGAGCGTGAAATTGCAGGGAATATTTTATTCCCTAATTTTAATAAGGAGCTTTTTAAAATCACTTATCAAGAGAAAATGGATGGAGAATTACCTTACACTTACTACACTTATGAAAGACAATAGTACAGGCAACCAATGACTCAGTCTAAGATACATGCTATCTACGGCTGGGTCATTTTGCGAAGTACATTATCAGGAGGTTTATATGAAGACTACGATCTATATGGTTAGACATGCCGAATCACCGTATACAGAAGGAAATGAAAGAACTAGGGGACTTACACCTGCGGGGAAGAACAACATTGAAAAAGTAACAGAGCTACTACAGGATGAAGGAATAAACCATATTGTTTCAAGTCCTTATGCAAGAGCAGTTCTTACAGTTGAGGCATTAGCTCAGAAGTTAAATATAGAGCTTCAATCCATTGAAGATCTTAGAGAACGGCACTTTGCTGGAGAAGATTACATTATTCGAGATGATAAGTTTATGCAGGCTATCCAAGATTCGTTTCATGATCCTAACTATACTTTGCCTGGAGGAGAAACTAATGCTGACTGCCAAAATAGATCGGTAGCTGCTTTACGGACTATTTTGGAAGAAAACAAAGGTAAGAAAATCGCGATCGGAACTCACGGGAATGTAATGACCTTGATGATGCAATATTTTGACGCAAAGTATGGCTTTGAATTCCTGATCCAAACAACGAAACCGGATATTTATAAAATGGAATTTGAAGATTTTGAATTAACTGGCGTTACAAGACTTTGGAATGAATAGCATAGGAAGAGGAGAAGACATGATAACGATTCATAGAGTGGAATATCATCAAAAACCTACATTAAGGAACCTTCTTGAATTATATAAATACGATTTCAGCGAATTTGACCCTGAAGACGTCAATGAAAATGGACGTTATGATGAGTATATGTATTTGGATCATTATTGGACAGAAGAAGGTAGGCATCCCTATTTTTTGCGAGTAGATGGCTTACTGGCTGGATTTGCTTTGATAAGAGAAATAGGTACATCTACTTATTCGATAGCTGAGTTTTTTATCATGAAGAAGTATAGACATCAAGGAGTCGGAGAACATGTAGCTACTGAAATGTTTAATACATTTACTGGGGTTTGGAAAGTGGCTCAAATGGAGACAAATAAGCCGGCTCAGACATTTTGGAGAAAGACGATTGAACGATATACAAACAACAATTATCAAGAAATTAGAGAAGAGGGTTGGGATGGACCCATTCAAATATTCTCAACCGTACTTAAGGGCTGAACTTATAAAGAGAAAGGAGATTCCAATGCGCAAATGGTTGGTATTAACCATGCTACTCGTTCTTTCATTGACATTAATTAGTTGCTCAAAAAGTAATCAAAGTTTGTTGCTGGGTGTGTGGGAAGCAGATCAAGCAAGTCAGAAAGAAGGAACCGAGGAATCTATCACTGGGTATAACCATTGGGAAGTATCTGAAGGGAAGATCATATGTAAGAACTTTAATTTCGAAATTCAAGGGGACAAGGAAATAAAGAAATTTACTGACGAAACAAGAGAATTACAATACACATGGGAATCCAATAACCAGCTGAAAATAGATAATCAAGTATTTGAAATCAAGATGAAGAAGAATGAAATGAACATAATCAATGAGAATGTTGATGTACATTTTAATAGACAAAAGTAATGTACATTTAGGGATTCAGCATACATAACTGACTAGAATAGAGGTGAAAAGATGTCGAAGCGAATACTATTTACGGGTGGAGGGTCGGCCGGTCATGTGTCTGTGAATATGGCTTTGATACCTAGGTTTATCGACATGGGTTGGGATGTCAAATACATGGGATCTAAGCAAGGGATTGAGGCTGAACTTATTAATAAACTTGGTAATGTTGAGTACATAAGCATTTCAACTGGAAAGTTGAGAAGATATTTTGACTGGGAAAACATAAAGGATCCTGTTCGAGTGACGAAAGGAATCATTCAAGCTTATCAGTATATAAGAGAAATGAAGCCTGATGTTGTTTTTTCGAAAGGTGGATTTGTTTCCGTTCCTGTCATTATAGGAGCTAGGTTGAATCGAGTACCCATCATAATTCATGAATCCGATATTACACCTGGATTAGCTAACAAGATATCCATGCCTTTCGCTTCAAAAATATGTGTGACCTTTCCAGAGACAGCGGAGCATGCTAAGGATAACAAAACCGTTCATGTAGGAGCCGTAATACGAGAAGAGCTTATGCGTGGAAGTGTAATTAGAGGCTTGACTCTGTGTGATTTTACAAGAAGTAAACCAGTCATTGTGGTAATGGGGGGGAGTCTGGGATCGCAACGAATGAATGAGATCCTTCGCAGAAATTTGCATCATATTACTACAAAATTTCAGGTTGTTCATATATGTGGCAAGGGACAAATGGATCCTTCTTATCATTATCGAGAATACAAACAATTTGAATATATCCATGATGAATTGGCAGATATTTTAGCTATAGCTGATCTTGTGATCTCGCGGGCGGGATCTAACTCAATATTTGAGTTTCTAGCGCTGAAAAAACCGATGTTATTAATTCCTCTCTCAAAGGAAGCGAGTCGGGGAGATCAGATATTAAATGCGCAATCATTTAAGTCTGCGGGCTATTGTGAGGTTTTGTTAGAAGAGGAAATGCATGATGATACATTCTTAATGGCTATTAACGATGTATTCGAGCAGCGGCCTGATATGATGGAGAGAATGAGTAAGAGTGGGAGTAATGATGCAATTAACAAGGTAGTTGAGCTGATTAAATCAATTTCCAAGTAAGGATTGCTGTTATTCTTTCTAGATACAATGATGAATGGATCTTTGTTAAACATAAAGAACGAGAGACCTGGGAGTTTCCTGAAGGAACAAGAGAGTTGAAGGTTGACTTAGAGTGAACTCTAGCTTGTAAACTAAAGTTAATCAGTGAGGAGGACTCTTCAGAGATGGAATTATCAATTCAGCAGGTAGCCGCTAGGACGGGATTAAGTGTACATACTCTTCGATATTATGAAAAAATAGGTCTGATGGAGCCCATATGTCGTGCATCGAACGGGCATCGTTCCTACCATGAACATGATTTGGAATGGATCGTCTTGCTCATGAGACTGCGTTCTACCGGCATGCCAATTGCTGAAATGCAGCGGTTCGCTGATCTAATGCGCTTGGGTGATGCAGGTATTCGTAGTCGAAGAGAACTGCTGGAGGAACATGAACAAAAATTACTGTTGCAAGCTAAGGAGCTTCAGGATACTTTGAGCGTTCTACGGGACAAGGTTACATATTACAGGGCATGGGAAGCCGCCCAGCATCAAGAGTAGGATGAATTTCTCAGAGTCCAGGCTCACTACCGTTGAGGAGGAACTCAAGATGCAAAACCTGCCATTAGGTAATACAGGAATCAAAGTAAGTGCATTAGCTTTAGGATGTTTAAACTTTGGATCACGGACAACGAAAGAGATATCCTATCGTTTGTTAGATCAATATCAAGATGCAGGAGGTTCATTCCTGGATACGGCTAATAACTATGCTTTTTGGAACGAAGGGTGTGTTGGTGGAGAAAGTGAATCGCTGATTGGGCAATGGATGAAAGAACGCGGAAACCGTAGTCGAATGATTGTAGCGACGAAGGTTGGAGCGAAACCTACTTTTCCAGGAGGTGGGTTTGAGAATAAGGAAGGATTAGGTCGTAAAGCTATTGAACAAGCAATCGATGAGAGTCTACTGCGTTTGGGTACTGATTATATTGATTTGTATTATGCTCATATTGACGATAACAGCATCCCGCTGCAAGAGACACTGGAGGTCATGGATAGACTAGTACGTTCGGGAAAGGTAAGAGCCCTAGGATGTAGTAATTATAGCGTTTCTCGGATTGAAGAGGCCAGAAGCATCAGTCGTTCCCATAACTGGACGTCGTATTCTTGTATTCAACAGCGTCATACTTATCTTCGTCCTAATTCGGCTGCTGATTTTGGAGTGCAGATTAGTGCAGATGATGAGCTATTAAGATATTGCGAGCATCATGACGATTTTTCGCTTCTCGCTTATTCGCCCTTGCTCAATGGTGCATATACACGGCAAGACGTAGCTCTTCCAGAACAGTACCGAGGGCCGGAAGTTGAAACAAGACTAAGCGTTTTAAAGGAAGTGGCTGCTGAGACTGATGGTACTTTGAATCAGGTTGTACTGGCTTGGCTCCTACAAAATACGCCGGCCACGATCTCACTGATTGCAGCAAGTAATTCCGAACAAATGAGTGAGAATTTAGGATCTCTGGACATCAAGCTTAGTCAGGGACAATTGGAGCGTTTAAACAGGGCATAGATTATGGGTGAACATTCTGCATGGGGAATAGAGGGGCTAAATATTGATAGAAATCAAAAGTGCAAGGCTTATCATTAGGGAAACAGAAGCAAGGGATTTGAATAACATTGAAAAGCTGTGGAATGAACCCGAGGTCATGAAATGGGTCGGTTTTCCTAACGGTTTACAGATTACTCAAGCAAGTTTAAAGGTATGGTTAGAACGCCTAAAAAGTCATCAGAATCAAAAGCATTTTGTTGTGTTCGATAAGCATTCAAACTTTTGTGGAGAATTATTTTACGATCTTGAACCGGATAACAGAGCTGGCTTGGATATAAAATTTCTGCCTGAATTCCAAGGGCAGGGATTAGCGACAGAAGCCTTACTATGTCTTATAAATTACATATTTGAATATATTAAGGAAGTTACTTGTGTTTGGACTGAACCATCTCAAAGTAATATCGCTGCGATGAGACTATATGATCGATGTGGACTTAAGGATACGGGAATTATTGCTGAAGGTAATGAATCAGGCACCTATTGGGAACTAAGTAGAACGAAATGGAATGAATGTTACGCAAAGTACAAATAAAAAAGGAGATGAGTGTTTTATGGATATAGCTTTTAATGTTTTACCTATCTTACTTTTAATCTTTTACATTGTGTTGGCAGTGCTAGTTCTGGGTTCTCTAGTTATGTTCATTAGGCTTGCAAGCCGAGGAATTAAGGCATTAGACATATACATTAAAAGAAAAGGTAATTTTTAAAATTGAAGAAATATATTGAGATTGGATTCGGGAACACCTGGTTTGTAAGAACGGAACTTGAATATCCTGATGGTACAGAAACAGAAGTTCAAGGGATATATAGACCATTTAAAATTCAATCTATTTACATGAGAACTTGGATAGGTTACAAGGTGTTCATACTAGATTTAAGAACTGGGTTTAAGATTCAAACAAAAACCAGAAGATGTTTTAAATGTATAATCGGTTTCTCAGGAATTTAAACTTCATTTAATTGTACTTATGAATGAACCTAATACATACACGCTATGGACTATCGCCTTTAAAAGGATACATGTATAATTATGGAATATATACTATAACCCAGCCTAAGATATAAGTTATCTAAAGCTGGGTTATTTTGTGAATGGAGGAATTAGGATATGCCAAGTCCAATTAAAAATCAGATTAAATGTACATTTATTCCAGTAAGTAATATTGGAAATGCGAGAGATTGGTATTGTAAGATCTTAGATTTACCTTCTGATGGTGAAATATTATTTGGTCACTTATTTATTTTACCCATGGAAGGGACTGCAGGGATCGTATTGGATAGTAAGATTTATTCCCCAGAGGCAGTATTCAAAACACCAGTTATCCAATTCGCTACGGATGATATTGAGTATTCTTATGAATATATGAAGGAGCATCAGGTAGAGGTAATCACGGATATCGAAAACGGACATTGGTTTAATTTTAAAGATCCAGACGGGAATTTATTAATGGTGTGCAAGTAGAGAATACCACTGTTTTTTTTCAGTTGGAACAGTTGAAGAACATAGAATTTGGAAAGAAAATCGGCAATCTAATGAGACCATAAGAATGACTTAAATCTTGCGTGACTTAACATTAGGGGGACACAAAATATAATGGATCCTATTCGTTTTCCCATAGGTAGGTTTGAACCCGTTAATAATGCTGACACAGCTCATTTTATGAATCAGATACCAGGAATCATAATAACCTTAAGATATATTTTAAAGGATATTCCTACCCAACAATTGCACATTCCGTACCGTCCTGATGGATGGACAATTCAACAAATCGTGCATCACTTAGCGGATAATGATATGAACGCTTATATTAGGTTTAAGAGAGCTTTAACTGAAGACGAGCCAATGGCGAGTTCTTATCGTGAAGATTTATGGGCTGAATTAAATGACTACAAAGATATTCCTATCGAAAACTCATTGTTATTACTTGAACTACTTCATAAACGGCTACATGTACTTCTGAATGGTCTAAGTCCGGAAGATTTCCAAAGGAAATTGAAGACGCAGGTACTCGGCACAATAACTTTAGATATTGCCCTCCAACGGTTTATTTGGCATAACAAACATCATATCTCTAAGATAGAAACATATATAATCAGTAGAGGTAGACTAGAATCAACGAACTGAGGTGTCGATCTTGATCATTTGGGTGAATGGGACGTTTGGATCAGGCAAAACTCAAACTGCCAATGAATTATCTAGGAGAATTCCTAATTCGTTTATTTATGATCCGGAGCATGTTGGCTATTTTATTAAAAAGAATATACCAAAGCAAATGTCCAAGAATGACTTCCAAGATTTCAATGTTTGGAGAGAGCTCAATTATTCGATGTTGAAAGCAATATATGGCGAATTTAGTGGAACAATTATCGTACCTATGACCATTGCAAATCCTCAATATTTTAGTGAAATTGTTGGTAGGCTAAGAGACGATGGAGTGGAAGTACATCATTTTACACTGCGTGCCTCAAAGGAAACGATTCTGAAACGCCTGAAAAGTAGGGGTGAGGGGAAAAACTCATGGGCGGCTAGGCAAATTGATAGATGTTTGAACGGACTATCTCACGACGTATTCCAAACCCATATCGATACAGATCACCTATCTATTGATAATATAGCCGAACAGATTGCTGCTGCAACTAATATTCAATTATTACCGGATCCAAGAAGCAGAACGCGAAAGAGGATAGATCGAGTTATTACTCAATTAAAATATGTGCGTTTTTGGAGGTGAAACCCAGCAATTTATGAAAATCCTTATCTCTCAACCCTATCATGAAGAGAACCTTCAGCAACTAGAAACTGATATAGCTTTAGATGCCGACTTTGATACGGTATTATATCCAGAAGGCTACATAACAAATAAAGTGAATGTAGATAAAGCGTGTGCATTAGCAAATAAATATCATAAGATGATTATTTCAGGCTATAGAGATGAGAACAGGAAAGATCGAGCATTAATTATTAATCCGCATGGAGAGATTATTCTAGAACGCGCAAAGACACCGATGAATGACAGATTATTTACTCCTTCTGCAGCTGATTTTGACGGGAATAAGATTGGATATTTGTTATGTGTAGAATTATTGCAGGGATTACTTGGATTAGAAAAATATGCTGCTAGTTTGGCCTATATAGCACACCCGATCGGCGTAGGAATGTTTAGTGATGAGCAATTTGATGAATGGATAGCTGAAGCAAAGAAAATTGCATTGAAATATAATACCTTAATTCTAGGGACTAGTCATGCAGATGGGTCCTATAGAAACTGTGGTATTTCAATACCCATAGCGTATTGCATAGATAGAGCAGGAGAGCCAATATTCATTTCTAAAAATGACTTAAGAACTAGGATTATAAACCTCGAGACCAAAGAATTTGAATTTATCATCAACGAATAGTGGCTTGAAGTCCAATTCATAGGAGACTAACATGAATAATATTGAATATTTCGATATTTACAATGAAAATATGTTCAAGATCGGGAAAGAAAGTAGACAAAGGGTTCATTCGCTGGGATTATGGCATCAAACATTTCATTGTTGGATCATAAAAGACACACCGTCTGAAGGTCTTTGTTTGTTGTTTCAATTGCGACATAAGGATAAAGATATTTTCCCATCGTTACTAGATATATCTTGTGCAGGTCATTTACAAACGGGTGAGGCTGTAGAAGATGGAGTTCGAGAGTTAGAAGAAGAGCTTGGATTATCAGTATTAATTGATGATTTAATATATTGTGGTATGGTAGCTCAAGAGCATGTTGTATCCAGCCATTTGGTTGATCGAGAATTTAATCATGTATTCATTTATGAAAGTAACAAGTCATTACGGGATTATCACATTCAGAAGGATGAAATCACTGGACTTTTTTGGATTGCTTTAAAGGACTTTAAGGAATTGCTGAACGGTGAGAGGGACCATGTAGCCTCAGAAGGAATAATTGCTGATGAAGTAAGTGGGTTAATGCTAAGCGATACAAGGGAGCTGCGAAGAAAGGACTTTACACCTATCTCAGATGAGTATTTTAAAGTACTCTTTGCAAAGATGGAAAGGATGTAAGAAATTACGTATAATCAAGGGAATAGCTCAGACAACAAATGACCCAGCCTAAGGTAAGCGCTATCTTTGGTTGGGTCATTTGTTTTGAGTCTATTAAATTTATGGCATCCGTTTTGACCTGCTTAAGAATTGGTGAGGGGGAGTATGATGGAACGAAAGGAAATCCATACAGGGGTAACTTCAAGCAATCCGATACACTTTACTACAGTACAGAAGGAAATGAACTACAATCTTAAATATGAACAAAGTCTAGCATTATGGAGCGTCCCTTATAAGACATGGTACGAACCTACACGTTTCGGTCAAACCCATATCATTTCTTGCGGTCCAGATGACGGGGAACCCCTTATTCTTTTACATGCGATGGGATTTAGCTCAACGGTTTGGTTTCCTAACATTGAAGTGTTAGCTCAACGATATAAAGTCTATGCTATAGATTTTATTGGTGATTTGAATAGGAGTGCGCCTAGTATATTACCAGCGAATAGAGACGAGTGTGGGGAATGGTTGGACGAAGTATTGGATAGATTGGAGGTTACCGACTGTATAATTGGTGGAATTTCTTACGGTGGATATTTGGCCATCAATTACGCGATTTATGCGACTCATAGAATTCAACGTTTGTTCTTGCTAAGTCCGGCTGCGTCATTCGTACCATTACACAAACAATTCATTTATCGCATTATTGTTATGAATGCTATTCCGATGAAGTGGAGTGTGCATCATTTTATCAAGTGGTTGTCCAAACATAAACTAAATAAAACGTTAATCGATCAATTTCATGCTGCCTTTAGATATGGATCACTCTCATTGCGAGTTCCTCCAGGTGTTTATAGTGACGATGAGCTAAAGAGGCTTGATATGCCTATTCTCCTTCTGCTTGGCGATCAGGAAGTAATTAGCGATGCTAATTTGGCATACACGCGTGCAACTCAATTATGTAAGAATATATATGCAGAGATTATTCCAGGGGCAGGTCATCTGCTTAATCTAGAAAAACCGGAATATGTAAACATGAAGATTAATGAATTCTTATGAATCTCAACACCTAAAAATTAAAAATGGTGATCTTGAGGGTATGATGTGATGAGTGATACGGAGGATGAGTAATGAAACAACTAGAAGCAGTGAATACAATGCTAGATGTAATAAAAAATGATAGTGCTGTTAGAGCGATTTTTCTAAAAGGGTCCATAGCAAGAAATGATCTGGATGATTACTCAGATGTAGATTTCTACTGTATTGTTAAAGAGGATCAAATTGAGAGTTTCTTGGAACGAAGATTAGATTATTTGCAGCAATACAAACCATTAATTTATTGGTCTGAATCCAACTTTGTTGGACCACAAATCGTGGCAGTGTTTAATAACGGATTGCATTTTGACCTCTATACGGTCACCTTTGATTCTCTACATCATACGGATGAGATAAAAGTGCTCTACGATCCTGAGCAACTACTTCAAGATTATACACCTGAGAATTTAACAATTAATAAGGACGGCGTTATAAGATGTTTTCACGAATTCACGTTCTCCTTGCTCGAGTTCGAAGCAGCTTATTGTAGGAATGATATCCTATGGGCCTCAAGGTTAGCTAGCCATTTAAGTGGAGACATTTCGATTATTTTAAGGTATTTATATGATGAGGAGAACGCCAGGGTTGGCTTCAAAAGACTTCATAAAAGTTTGGATGAGAGACTATATAAGAAAATGGTCGAAGCCATGGATTATTGCGGACCGTCCTATTTACCTAAGGGAGTTCAATTACTGACTGAAATTGCGGATGAAATCATGGATAAGTTACCTGATGAAATATCAAATAAACTGAACAAAGCGTTTTTTTATTATATGGTGGAGAAGATTAATAGACTGAAATATAACGGGAATTCAAAAAAATAAGGTTAATGATGGGTGAATCTATAATGGCAGAAAGAACAAAGGTTGTTGAGGTTGTACCTTACAATCCGGAATGGAAGATACAGTTTGAACAGATAAAGTCGATGATCACCGGCTATATAGGGGATTTAATTCTAGCAGTCGAACATGTAGGAAGTACGTCTGTTGAGGGGTTATCCGCAAAGCCTATTATTGATCTGGACGTTGTTATGGATAGTTATGAGGTACTGCCTGAAATTATTGAACGCTTAGAAAAGGCCGGATTTGTACATCAGGGAAACTTAGGCATAGAAGGGCGCGAAGCATTTAAAAGAACCTGTGAAGATGGATTTATGAAATATCACCTCTATGTATGCCCTAAGGATGGGAAAGGATATTTGGAGCATATTGCTTTTCGAGATTACTTACGTGCTAATGAATCAGCTCGAGAGGATTACGAAGCGCTTAAACTAAATTTAGCTGAAACATATCGCTATGATATTGATAATTACTGCGATAACAAAACTGAATTTGTAAAGGGCATTCTTAAGATGACCATCTATCGTGATTAAAGAAATGAAAGAAGGGATGTTATGGACAAATTAGTTGCGATCTTAGAACAACAAGAGATTGAATATGAGATCATCGAACATAACAAACAACTTAATTCCGCGCAGGAGGGTGCTGATTATTTTGGTATTTCGATTGGTCAGACCGCACCGACTCTGATCCTAAAATCAGAGAAGGGATTTTATGCTCTGATTGTTTCAGGAGATCATGGAAAAGTCGACTTTGCTACTCTGAGGGAATTACTATCTGTAGAACAGGTGAAATTAGCTTCGCCCCAAGAAGTTGAAGAAGTTACATGTAGTAAGATTGGAAACGTATCGTTAATTAATCAAGGATTACTGACAATTTTGGATCGTAAATTAATTCGTTATGAATTTGTTTATGGGGGCACAGGGCATCCGCTGACGACATTAAAGATTAGACCCAGTGACCTAGAAAAGTTGAATCAGATAGTAGATTGGATTTAATCTATTCGATTATTTACCGAATTAATGCGCCTCACACAATATAGGCATCTCCCTTTCATCCCCCTAATATAGTGTAGGAGAAGGGCGGGATGCACGTGCGTATGAATATATTTCAAGAGCAATGGGCCATTTTTTTAGCAGCGATCTGCGAACAAACCTATGCACAATTTACGAATACGGACGGTTCGTTCGTCGTTCCATTGAATTATTCAGTTCGTGATACCATTCAAGCGAAATCCGCTGCTAGTAACGGATCGGAACGCTTTGGATTCATTCTTGAGTCTAGGCAAGAGATTATTATTGCCTTTCGGGGGACCAGTTCGACGAGTAATTGGATATCCGACGCCATCGCCACGCAAGAAAACTTCAAGTATATAAGGGGAAACACGCTTACCCACCGTGGATTTACAGACATCTACGCTTCCGCCCGCGTCCAGATTATCTCTGCACTTAACAAGTTATCACCTAACAAGACGCTTTATATTACGGGTCACAGTCTTGGTGCTGCACTTGCTACCTTATGTGCTATTGATATTGCGGCGAACACTTTTCACCACTTACCTTACCTGTTTACCTATGGTTCTCCGCGAGTAGGCGACCCGGCTTTCTCGAAAGTATTTGCCATGTATGTTCGGAACAGCTACCGCTTTGCCAATGAGTTTGACGCCGTAACCGTTACTCCTCCAAGGGTCTACAAGCTGCCTAAGCGAGACAAAAAGTACTATTACAGTCACGTCCATACTGCCATACCTTTGGTTTTCCAAAATGGATCCGTTAGCGCCAATCATATCATCGGAAGCTATTTTGCGGAGCTTTCTAAACTCCAACCCAAGTATACTCAATTGTTATGCTCGACGAACCCAGGATTCTGTCCGGTCAGTAAGCGAAAATTGCAAGAGTAGTCTGGTATAGTAACTCCAAATCCATACTTGTAATTCTAAAGAGGGCATATGAGAAGCAATCGTTTTATATATCATTTAGTTTGGATTATCGGAGCATTTCTATTGATGTACAGTAGCAGTTTAACTCTTGATTACTTAAATAGGAAGGTCGCTGTCACATATGATGCGACATATGCTATATGGGGAATGATTCTTATTGCTTTTGTATCCGGCATGTATTTAGGGGTAATCAATGGACTTCCAAGAAGATTTAAGGTTAATAAATCCCAATTGATTATTTTTATCCCAAGCTTTCTCGTTCTGATCTACATGATTGTTCCTTATTATATTGAGATCCCTTATTATCGATTTTACTTAGAACTTACGAAACACAACGAGCACTTTTTCCTTGGAGTGATAAGCGGAATGACTTTCATCACTGGTTTCTTTGACAAGAATGCCAACAAGTGAGTTGAATTCCTGTGGTAGAATGTTCATACAGGACAAGAATGAAGGGGGACTTACGTTGGCTCTAGGTTTGAAGGATCAAAGTCATCATCAACAAATACTCTGTATTGGGGAGTTATTGATAGATTTCTTTTGTAGTGATATAGGTGTTAACTTGGCGGAAGGATCCCACTTTATGAAGCAAGCTGGTGGTGCTCCAGCTAATGTAGCGGCTGCTATTTCTCGATTGGGTGGAGTTGCTACGTTTGCTGGTAAAGTAGGTAGCGACCCTTTTGGTGATTTCTTAATCCATACCTTGAATGAAGTGAATGTAAATACGAATCTCATTTGTAGAGACTCCACTGCGCTAACAACAATGGTGTTCGTATCCTTGCAGAGCGATGGGGAACGTGACTTTATGTTCAATCGAGGTGCGGATGGTAACTTTGTTACGACAGATCTTCCTGATGATAAGTTACGTGAAGCAGCTATCATTCATTTTGGTTCAGCCACAGCGATGTTAGGTGGAGCCTACTTAGACGCTTATTTTGAAATTATGGACAAGGCTCGGCAAGCGAAACAGTACATTTCTTTTGATCCAAATTATCGAAGTAGCTTATGGGCCCACAGGACGGGAGAATTTATAGAGCTAGCGAAAAGAGGAATCGCCCATGCTGATTTTGTTAAGGTAAGTGAAGAGGAATTACAGTTGATTAGTGGTCATGAGGATCTTAATACAGGTGTTACGGAACTTCACCGTCTTGGAGCGAAGGTTGTCGCCGTCACATTAGGGAAAAATGGTACGTTGATTTCGAACGAGGATCAATATGCTAAGGTACCTAGCATTTCTATTAAGTCTATTGATTCCACAGGGGCAGGAGACGCCTTTGTTGGGGCGGTTCTATTCCAGCTTTCTCAGCTTACAACTCATGGAATTGCACAGCTTACTTTTGAGGATTGGCAAGCCAAGATTCAGTTTGCAAACCGAGTGGGTGCGATCGTGTGTACCAAAGTAGGAGCAATAGCTGCTTTACCAACGTATAAGGAAGTAATGGAATGAATGAACTCGAGTGAACAGATTATTATTGAAATGAAGGTGTACATAATGAATCAAGGATTTTCTCATTGCTTGCAGATATTCCCGACGCCAGATATTCAGAAGACGGCGCAATTCTATGAGAATATAGGATTTAAGGTAGTCTATTATCTTGAATCGGCGGAACCTCATGCATGTCTATATAGGGATTCAATTGAGATTGTATTAACGAAGTCTCAGCATGATGTAATTACTCCTAATAGAATAAGTCATGGCTATGGTTACGACGCTTATTTTATTGCCTATGAGCAGAAGGAAATCGAGAAAGAGATTGCTAACTTAGGAATCAAGATCGTGCGGCCATTATCAACAACGGATTATAACAATCATGAATTTGTATTTGAAGATATCGATGGTCGCTGGATTGCCGTAGGGAACAAACTTTCATAGGATCCTATGTTAATTTACAATTCCATTTCGAATGGCATAGACAACGGCTTGTGTACGGTCGTCTGCACTAAGCTTTTGTAAAATACGATGAACATGTGTTTTTACCGTGCTTTCACTAATATGCAGCTTACCAGCCACCTCTTCGTTACGCAGGCCGAATGCCATCTGTTGAAGAACCTCCAACTCTCGTTCTGTAAAAGGTTCTAGTAATTGAAATGCGGGTGCTTCTTGCTCTACCTTATTGACTAGATTATTTGTTTGAAAAGACTTAGCGATCGCCTTGGCAGCAATAGCGGTTCGATAAATAGCTTCTCCTCTGTGGGCTGCTCGAACTGCGTCTAGAAGTTCATCAGGTCTAGCATCTTTGAGGAGATAGCCAACGGCACCTGAACGAATTCCATCAAATACATATTCCTCCGTATCAAAGGTAGTTAGAATGACCACCTTAATTTCGGGATGGGCAGCTAATATTTCACGCGTCGCTTCGATCCCACTACATTCAGGCATCTGCACATCCATGAGAATTACATTGGGGAGGGTGGCGTTAGCCATCGTGATCGCTTCCAGTCCATTATTGGCTTCTCCAACTAACTCCATGTCATCCTGTGATTTAATAATATAGCTGAAGCCATGACGAATTAACTGCTGGTCATCCACTAGTGCTACTCGAATTTGATCTTCTATCATTTTGTTTCCCCCTCTAGTGAAGTGTTGTCAAATGGTAGCTTAACGATGAGTTTCATGCCATGAGGATTATAATTTTGTACTGTAAAAGAACCATTTACCCTCTCACAACGTACCTTCATTCCCGACATTCCAAAACCCGATGTAATTGAAACAGGATCAGTAAATTTCCCGTCATCTATAATCGTCATCGTAATACTGTTATCGTCCTCCTGAAGCGAAACTTCCACTTTTGAGGCTTCTGCATGGCGAATGACATTAGTTAAGGCCTCTTGAAGGACACGATATAATGTTTCAGAAATATCATACTTCCACCGAGATATGGATTGAGATGTAGTGAGCTCAATTGGAAGACCACTGCGATCTTGGACCTGTTTAACCAAACTTTTCATAGCAATGATTCCTAGATCGGCCTCATCAATTGCCATTTCGTGTACCACCGTTCTAACTTCTTTGAGGCATTGTCTTGCAACCTCTAATACGTTGCGAACTGTAGCATCTGCTTCTGCAGAATTGGCTTTTATGACGTAGGGTAATGCTTGAAGCTGGACAATTACCGACGTGAGCCCGTGTCCAATGCTATCATGGATATCTCGAGAAATCCGCGAACGTTCCTCTAAAACAGCATATCTAAGGGAATCGACGGTTGCTTCTTCAAGCTTCTTGTGTGTATCTTGAAGATCAGCATGTGCCTGTTCCAATTGATTGTGTATGAAACTTAGCTCTTGATAGTGAAGTTTAGTTAACTGGGTGGCTTCACTTTTGATCCGATATCCCCAAAGTACGACGAAGATACCTACAAAATTGCTAACAACGAGAAGAATAGAATCTATGGAACTTTCAGAAGCTGAGAGCTCAATGCCCGCAAAGGACAGAATGATGATCAGTGCAACAATAATGGAAGTATTCCTGGACAACTTTTGGACGATTGCTCCAATAAGAAAGTAAGCCGCAGCTACGGCAGTTGAACGCATATCAAGTATAATCCATGATAATATCGTCAAACCCCAAATACATATAATGGTTGCAACACGTCCAAAGTCAGTCCACCAGCGTCTTGGTACCCATAATAAAGATTGATACCCTATTAAAAGAAGGCCCCACATGGTGAGATGAAGCGGAGTATGGATGGGGATGGTTTCCACAAAGATATACAACAGAACCAAGCTGATGACGATGATTCCAAATCGTTGTTTGACCTTTTGCTGAATTTTAAATATCATATGCTCTCATCTCACAGTTCACGCTTTCTACCTAAAAAGTAGGTTTAGATTCTAATTTGAATGTAGGTGCTACCTTAAATTGTTTGAATTTCATATAAACATAGTAGCGACGTACACAGGCACTAACGAGTGGAATCAATAACATGTCATTTCCTAATGATACCAGATTGTGGGATTGTCCCCAATAGCCAATTACAGCTCGAATGGCAAAAAGGCTTAAGAATAGGAGGATTCCAATCAATGGAGTTTGAACAGTAATCTTACCGCTAGTAGGATGAATTCGCACCCGTTCGAGATTACCTCTCCATATCCCTACGGCAATGCCAGCAATACCACAAATTAATAAGGTAGTAATGTTTTGTATAGTTAGTGTAAAGGTACTGGTGATTACCGAACCGATTGCACAAGTTAACAATGCCGGCAGGATCCATAGGGTGTGAGGACGAACTACTCTCTCACGAGCTAACAGTAAAACCGAAATGACCATAATCATTAGATAGTTATACAACATTTTCATTACCCCTCTTCGTTTTCTTATTGACTAAAGTATATAAAGAATTCGAACAGAGGGAGTCCACCCAGAGGTTGAAAAATCTAGAGGGAGAATCATCTTTTAGGTGGAGAAGGACGTCAATCCAAATAGGTATGTTCGTGATACAGGGCTTACACCTTAAGGCTAACGGATGTATAATCATGGAATAAGCAAGACAATCATAGGGCCCTGTCCTAGATCAAACTACAAATTACTAAGGAGTCATATAGATGAAGCATACCATGTCATTATTTAACGAACCTTTTGCAGCAATTAAATCGGGCAGTAAAACAGTAGAGATTAGACTACATGACGAAAAGCGAAGATTAATCCAAGTTGGAGATCACATTGAGTTTGAGAAGCTGCCGGATAAACAAGAGCGAATCGAAGTTTGCGTAGAACAACTAATGATATTCAAGACTTTTGAAGAGATGTATAGAACAATACCGTTCAGGGACTTTGGCTGCGAGGGATGGTCAATGGAAGAAATGATTCATGGAACTTATGAAATATATACGCCTGAACAAGAATCTGAGTGGGAGACGCTTGCCATCAGAATAAGATTAATTGAGTCTTAAGGAGAATTCACATGGATTTGATCATAAAGAAATTAACTGAAGATGAGATCGTTCCGTATGACTTGCTGCTGCTTGCTGATCCATCGAAAGAGATTGTTGATGATTACCTGCATAGAGGTAGTTGCTATATTGCTTCGCTACTAGAAGAAATTGTTGGTATCTTCGTGTTGTTGAGGACACGCCCTGAGACAATTGAAATTGTAAATGTAGCAGTTAAAGAAGACTTTCAAAATAGAGGTATTGGAAAAAGACTGGTTCGGAGTGCAATTGAGAAAGCCAAAGAAGAGCAAGTAAATACGATTGAGATTGGAACAGGAAATTCAAGTATTCTGCAATTAGCTTTGTACCAGAAATGTGGATTTCGTATTGTCGGAGTTGATCAGGATTTCTTTGTCCGACATTATGATGAGGAAATATTTGAGAACGGGATACAGTGCAGAGATATGATTAGATTACGATTAGAAATCTAAGGGGAAAGAGTTGGTAGCTTGAGCCAACCCTAATTATTGATGTTAGAGGTGAGAACATGATAGAAAGCCAAATAACTATAAAACAACTATCTAGTATAGATGAAGCTATATTATTAGATCAACAATTTTCTCAACATTTTGGATGGTATAAGCAAGGAAATTATTACATGGATTGTCTCGAAGAGAATCGCGATGGCAAAAGAGTAACTTTGATGGCTTTTTACAACGATGAATTAGCAGGATGTTGTCATTTGTTATACCATTCGAAATATCCGTTTTTTATAAGTGACAATATTCCGGAAATTAATGATTTGAATGTATTTCCGGAGTTTAGAAGAAATAAGATCGCAAGTAGATTATTTGATGAATTAGAAGCGATAGCTTCAAGAACATCTAGGTACATAGGTCTGGGAGTGGGACTTTACAAAGATTACGGGAATGCGCAAATCATGTATGGTAAGCGTGGATATGTGATGGATGGTAAGGGAATATCTTATGACAATAAACTAGTCGAACCTGGTCACACGGTGATGGTTGATGATGAATTACTCGTTTACTTAATCAAAGAGTTATATTAATCAGAGCTTGATTTAGGGAGAGAACCCGATGCCCATATGGGAGCAACTTTTGTTATTTGGAGTTCCAGGACTTTTGCTGTTTTGTGGATTTCACTATTGGACACCAAAATTAATAAATAAAGGAATACCCTTGATTATTTCTTTTTGGTTCTTTTTGTGGATGCCAGTTCTTCTCTTATTACCTTTATCCATCTTGCTGTATTGGTTGAATGGGGGAAACTTGGTAATTGCTGATTTCAATGAACGATTCCGCCTGGTACCCTTTCATAGTACCGATTGGTTGTGGGTTATCGGGTCGGTTGTATTCACCATTATTGCGGATCAGCTCCTAGAGCCAGTAGGTAGATATTTTGCTAAAATGCGTTTTTTCGCTCCACCAAGTTACTTGCCTGCACCGTTTAATCCGCTAAAGAAATTTTCAATCCCACCAAGTCATTTTTTTGGCGTACCTCTAAGTGGAAACTGGAGCTTATTAGCCTTATTTATTCCATTACATATAATAGCCATGTTTAGTGAGGAGCTCATGTGGCGAGGTTACATTTTACCCTTACAGATCGATTCATTTGGAATTTACGCCTGGATAATAAATGGTTTGTTCTGGGCATGGATAGTACATGCTTGTTTAAAATGGCATTTCATCGGTATGATTCCTGGAATGTTAATCGCACCTTGGATTGCGCAGCATACGGGGTCAACATGGGCGTCTTTTGCTGTACATGCGATAGGAAATTCGCCGCTTTGGATTATTTTGATTCTTGGTATCTTAAAACCACCATTGGATGATGAAATCAAACTTAGGATAAAAGAGTTGAATGCCTAGATACCATATAGCGCAAGAACAGCGCATTTTTCTGTTAGGGAGTCTAAGAATTGCTTCTCTAATACGGAAAGGTGCTGTTCTTTTTTATACTGAAAATATGTTGTAGCACACTGTGATACAATAATTGTAATTCAAATTCATGGTGATCAAACATAGGAAGGTGACGAAATGGAATTTGAGCTATTATTACGGGTTATTCTCGCTGGAATTTGTGGTGTAGTTATTGGATATGAGCGCAAAAATCGGAGGAAGGAAGCGGGAATTCGGACGCATTTTGTTGTGGCAGTGGGTGCCGCATTAATGATTATAATTTCTAAGTATGGTTTTCAGGATCAAATCGGTTGGGATAATTTATCGTTGGACCCTTCAAGAATTGCAGCAGGGGTGGTTAGCGGTGTCAGCTTCCTGGGAGCAGGAATGATCTTCATGCAGAAGCATACGGTCAAAGGACTCACAACAGCTGCTGGGGTATGGGCGACAGCAGGTTTAGGGATGTCTATTGGTGCCGGAATGTACGTAATTGGAATTGGTGTCACCCTGATCCTGTTTCTTGGACAGATTATTTTGCATAGTCATTTGATTTGGAACAAATCCCCGAGATCAGATAAGCTCCTGCTCGTGTTGGTTAATGAAGAAGGTGTTATTGATAAAGTTATGGAGCGACTAAGACAGGGCCATATAGAAGTATCCAGTTTTACATCGGAAAGTCATGAGATGGAGATTACCCTGGAACTGATGATCATTTTCCGAGGAACGACATCCGTTACTAACTTGGTAACATTAATTCAAGATGAGCCTTTTGTGAAGAGAGTTGCGTTGGATTGAGAGAAGAGAAGGAAAAGGAGAAGGAAGAGATTTAAGTGCTGGTTGATGAAAAACATGTAATGCCGCAGTAGTCATCCTTTTGGACAACAACACTGCGGCATATTTTATGGGTTCGATTAAATCATCAATCATTCATGAGGCTGGCTTTGAGCTGTTCGATGAAACTGAGGACTCTGTCTTTATCCATTTGGTAATAGATCCGCTTTGTTTGTTTATCAATTTGAACAAATCCACTGGTAAGTAACGCGCTCATATGATGTGATATCGTAGCTGTAGAGAGATTCAATTGCTCAGCAAGCTCTTGACCGTATGCAGGCTTGTTACGGATAGACTTAAGTATTTCATATTTACTGTTGTCACTTATGATTTTAAGATTCTTACATATTTTCTCATCGCTGATGAACTGATCTACAATCAAACCAATGGTTTCAAATAAGACTCCAATATATACTTTTTCGGCAACTGGCAATTCGTGAGAACCAATATAAGATACGGAATTACAGCCAAATAGATAAGGTGTAAATACGATATTCTTACTGTCAGATAGGCGGATCCGAAAATGTTCGTACAAATAGTTTATAGGATCCTGCCGAAGCTCTTCGTTGTACGTATCATAAAATTTATCGAGTAGTGGTTGGATCAATGATTGCTTTTGCTGGAATAGTTCCACGGCTTGATCTAAGATCGTAAGGAGCTCATCTACACGAGGTCGATAGTTCTGGTACAGCAGAAGGAGCTGCCATTTCTTCTGTGATTCCAGCTCCAATGTATCAATAACCTGAATCAAATCGGATTCACTCTTAATTGGAGCTGATAATGAGCTGACTGATCGATCTGTCAAAGTATTTAATAGATTATCTGTAAATTGAGTTAATCGTTCTTCCTGTGAGAGATTAGCAAATTGCTGTCTCAGCCGAGATGTTGAAAAAGTCATGTCTTGATGAAATAAATTCGTAAGGAGGACATGCGCATTGCACCACTGCTGTTGTCCTTGTTCAGCAAAAAAGAAGGTTAATCGATCTTTAGGCGTTTGAAGATGACTAAAGATATATTCTCCAAGTTCAATAATCCCCGCAAAAGACGCCTCTAATATTTCTGAATTCAGATTGTACTTGTGGTTTAGGTTTTCTTTGAGATTCCGATGGTCATTTTGATTAACGAAACGATAGAGGAGCTCTATACATTCAAACCATAAATTGGGCTCCTTAAGCACGGTAATGTTAATGATGGACAGCTCCTTTACAACTGTTTTAACACTTTTATAGGCAGCATACCAGTAAACAGTACAATTGTACAAATCCCTGTCACGATGAAGAGTTGGTTAACAGATAAGAACAGCATAGCACCAGCAACGATTAATGATCCAAGTGGTGTAGTTGAGGTTGCGATCGCATTAAAGATAGCACCAACTCGGGACATATATTTCTCTTCAATATGCTCCATGAAGGAAACACCAACAACAGATTGAATAAATGAAGCAAAGAAACCGAAAACAAACATGGTCATGGCCAGCAAAATGTAAATGAGCGAGATATGATCAGCATAGAAGCTTATCCCTACCCAGATCAGGTAACATACGCCGATCATCATCCCTCCAAGAATGAAGATGTTGCGTGCTGTAAATCGTTTTCTGAGTGTAGGGAATAAGAAAGCCCCAGTTCCCATACCTATTGTCGAACATATACCTGCAACGGACATGCCTATTGAACTAAGACCTAGCGTATCGGTGGTATAAGGAGCCATCATGGCATTAATAGGAATGAAGAAGATACTCATGAATCCCCCGAGAATACATATAGCAAATACCACTTTAGCCTGTTTTAAGTAAAAAAATCCTTCAGATAGCGTATGTAAATAGCCTTTCAAATCAAGCTTAATCCGCTCTTGCTTGTCTTCGGAAGTTTGAATAAATAAGATGATAATAGCTGAAGCAATGAATGTAATCGCATCGATCAGAATAGCAGTTCCTATGCCGAAAACTCCGATTATCGCAGCAGCTACAGCTAATCCGAGAATCCCCACCGTTTGCTGCATTGTGGAATTAAGTGATAAACCGTGCGTATATAAAGATTTGTCGAGTATTTTAGGTACAATTGCAATACCGGCAGGAATTCGTAGAGACTCCAGTGTGGAATTCATAAAAGTAAGCGCTAATAGAATCCATGGATTAAGTAAGCCGGAAATGAGGAGTATAGCCGTTATGCCCACGACAAAACCTCGTCCTATGTCACTGATGACCATGGTATATTTCTTATTTAATCCTTCAACAATGGCACCTGCAAAAGGTTGAAAAAGAATCGTTGGTAGAGCGTTACATCCAAATATTAAGGCAACCCATGTAGCAGATCCGGTGAGTGTATACACCATTAGCGAGAAAGCGATCGTGTCGACCGAGTCTCCAAAGCGATTGATTACATTGGCTGCAATCAGTTTCAGATATTGTCTCTGAGTTAATAGGTCTTTATAAGTAATACTTCTTTCCATTCTTTGTTCGATCATAATCTAATCATCCTCCTAGATGTAAATAAAACATATGATTAGACTGGTGTCAATTAATTTTATTTGATATACATCTAACTTTGTTGGATGTTAGGTCCATCCCACAAATCTAAAGGTTGAAGAAGATCGAAAGTAACGGTACATTAGAGAAGAATCTAACAAATACATGGGGTTCTCAATATCTAATTACAGGTTGGAAATGAGGTCAATATGAGAAGCAAAGCTGATAATATAAAACTTGCGGAGCAGTTTGTGAAGCAAGAATTAGAATTTGACCCTACGGGTCATGACTGGTGGCATATTGATCGAGTAAGAAAACTGACTTTAGAAATAGCACAGAAAGAAACATCAGCAGATGAGTTTATTTGCGAATTAACAGCTCTTTTACATGACGTAGCGGATGAAAAACTGAATGATTCAAAGCAAGCGGGATTAGATAAAGTTGAAAATTGGCTAACTGGTCACATTGCAGATAAGGATGTAATAAATAAAGTAATGACTATTATTGCAACGATGTCTTTTAATGGTGGTCAGAATCCACCAATGGAATCAATAGAAGGCCAAATCGTTCAAGATGCCGATCGTTTAGATGCGCTTGGGGCTATTGGAATTGCTAGGACATTTGCCTATTCGGGATCAAAAGGAACGATCATACATAATCCAGAGCTAGAGTTATCACATTTCTCACAAATGGAATACAGGTCTACGAATAAAACGGCTATCTATCATTTTTATGAGAAGCTATTAAAATTAAAGGATATGATGAATACGACATACGCCAAAGAGCTGGCTGAAAGAAGACATCAATTTATGGAGGAGTATCTAATACAGTTTTATAACGAGTGGAACTTGGAGGATTAAGGAAGATGAAAGGAGGCATATTATGATTAATGAAGCTATCCTTAATCAAATTCTAGAGTTGTTAAATTACTCATCAGAAGATATCCATTTGCTTGGCGGATATTTCGATCATGTTTATGAAATTTCTGCTGCGCCATCCATAGTTGTTAAGATATTTGATAGAGGGATAGATAGCGAAGAGCAAATTTTATCCGAAATTGAATGGACTTTGTTTCTTGAAGAAAACGGGGTCAACGTAGCAGTTCCTATATTGATAAGGAATGAATCGTATACATATAGTTTGAGTGACAAGCTGTTTTTCGCAGCATACGAAAAAGTTAATGGTAGGCATATATATATTGATGATGAGGAATGGAACGATAAATTGTTTCATCAATGGGGTAGAGGGATGGGGAAAATACATTCCTTATCCGAGCTATATCCTACTGGTAAATATGGGCGACCGGAATGGCATGAGCATCCGATGTATCAATTGAATATGAATCATTTTGATCCTATGATCACAGAAAAATGGGAGAACTACCTTAAAGGTATCCATTTCATTCATAAATCTAAGGATTCGTATGGTATCATTCATGGTGATCTACATCATCATAATTTTCTGTACGATAATGGCGAATTAGCATTTATTGATTTTGGCGACAGTGAATATAATTGGTTCGCCTATGATATAGCGATTGCGATTTATCATGCTTCCCAGTCCTTTAATGACATGGACAAGCGAAGTAAATTTGCCCTATCATTTTTTAATGCTTTCATCGATGGGTATTCTATGGAGAAATCAGTGAATGAGACGTTGAAAAATATCGATTTTTTCGTTGATTTTAGGCACTTGTATTCATATGTTTATCATATGCAACATTTAGATCGCACGAATCTAAATGAACGACAACTTCAATATTTGGATGGTATGAGATTATCCATAATGAGTGAGGATTCCTATTTAGGGATCAAATTAGTTTAAAGGAGCCTAGAAATGCTGATATATCAAACGGAAGAGATCACTGTCCGTGAACTTGAGCATAGCGATGAGAACCTGCTTGTATCTTGGTTATCCAATCCTATACTACTGGAATATTATGAAGGTCGTGACCGACCTCATAACCTAGATAGGGTTAGGGAACATTTTTATAAGAAAGATGATACAACTCGTTGTATTTTTGAATATGCTGGAAAACCGGTTGGATATATTCAATTCTATTTTCTAGATAAAGAATCAAAAGAAGAATATGGATATCAAAACATGGATGAAACGATCTATGGAACGGATCAATTCATCGGAGCAACTGACTACTGGAATCAAGGTGTTGGAAAGAAACTTGTTACATCCATGATAGGGTACTTAGTCGGCCACAAACAGGCAGATAAGATCGTAATGGATCCACAAACATGGAATTTTCGTGCAATATCATGTTATGAGAAATGTGGGTTTCAGAAGATCAAATTACTGCAAGAGCATGAAAGTCATGAGGGACAACTCAGAGATTGTTGGTTGATGGAATACAAGGTGATTAAACAATAAAGTTAGAAGGATGTGTTGTTGCTTGGAAACAAATTTGCATGAACAGAATTATGATCGTAGACCAATAGGTATATCAGGGCTAGGTGGATGGTTGGTCTTGATACAAATCGGACTGTATTTTACAATCCTGCTTTTATCGATCCAATTATTTAAGTATTCATTACCTGTATTTAGTACGGATACATGGGATGCATTAACCTCTACACAATCGGAGGCTTACCACCCGATGTGGGGACCATTATTAATTTTTGAAACGGTATATAATATCATTTTTCTGTTATTTAGTGTATTTATTCTAGTCATATTCTATGGTAAGAAAAGAATGTTCCCTCGTCTCATGATTATCTTTTATAGTGTTAGTTTAGCCATTGGTATTATTGATCTGGCCCTAAGTTACCAAATCCCAATTATGCGTGAATTAGAAGATGGAAGCTCGATAAGAGAATTATTGAAATCTGTTATAGCATGTGCAATTTGGATCCCTTACTTAATAAAGTCTGAACGTGTACAAAATACGTTTATTCGGTAATAGAACCTACAACTGTAGGATTTGAATAAGGAGGGTTATTTTAATGAAAATTGCCTTTGTTATCTTCGATGGGATGACATTCCTAGACTTTATTGGATTCTATGATGTTATTTATCGTTTGAATTTGTTTGAGGAGACTAAAGGAACTACATGGGACATTTGCGGTCTTTCTGAGGAAATATCCGATGAATTAGGATTAACCATAAAAGTCAATCGGATCAAACCGGATTTATCTGAATATGATTTGTTATTTGTCCCTGGAGGCATGGGCACACGTCAGCTTAGGTATGATAATGAATTTATTACATGGTTAAAACAAGCTGACAAAGTTAAATACAAAGTGTCAGTATGTACAGGTTCGTTATTGCTTGGGGCAGCAGGTTTTCTAGAAAATAAGATGGCAACAACTAATCCTAATGTTTATGATCTACTAGAACCATATTGTAAAGAGGTTGTCAGAACCCGAATTGTGAAAGATGGAAATCTGATAACGGCTGGGGGAGTTTCGACATCCATTGATCTTGCTTTATATATTGTTAAGCTGTTTGTTAACCAAGAGGCAGTAGATATGATAAAGCAGCAAATTGACTATCCATATGAAGTGCAGGGAATCGTTGAGGTTTAAGTAACTTAAGGTGAATTTGAAGATGGAGGCCGTTTATGAGCATGGGGTTAGATGAATTTTTCGTTTTTTTAAGTGATGAGGATAAGCTGAAGTTCTCTCAAATAGCGGAATATGCAATTCATCTTGGCTACAAGCCCAAAAAAGCAAAGACCCAATCCATAAATTATGTTTTTACAAATAATAAAACGAAGGCACATATGCTCAAGTTTTCCATAGAGAAAGGTAATCCTTATCTGAAAATGAAGTTTTATGCTACGAAATCATACTCACTCCTATTTCATGAGGGCATCAGAGCGGTTGTTGAGGAGTTCAATTACAGATATACAGGTTGCTATGAGTGTGGAAAATGTAAAGATACATTGCACGGTTACGAATATACATACCCGGATGGGCGCACGTTTTTTCGATGTGGTAGTGAATTAATATGTTTACCTGATTTCACACAACAAGATATTCCGGAGATCCTTGATTTACTTCAAACACAGCATGACTACTATTTATCGAAGCTACAAATAAAACAACTGGAGGAGAAACTATAATGAATGAGCAACAAGCAGAGCGTTGGGAAGAGATTAGGGCAAAAGGGAGAGTAAATTATATTATAAATACAGGAATTATCAGATGGGGATTAGGCACAGCTATTCTATTTACGATCCTATTTACTTATTTACAAAAAGGTGGAGTCGGAATTACATTTAGGGATAGTGACTTTGTAATCACCCTGCTAATTGCTCTTATCATTTTCTCAATTGGCGGGTACTTCTGGGGGCAATGGTTGTGGAATATGAACATGAATAAATATGTGAAAAAGTAAGTATAGAATTAAAGAAAGAGGGTTATAGTTTTGGACAATACTAATAATCTTCTTTTGCTAAAAGAACACATTCCATTTTTGCATGGACAGGTTCAAATTAATCAAATCAATAAAGGGTATTCAAGTGATAGTAAGTTTATCCTTGTAAAAGATAATCAAAAATTTCTACTTAGAACTTTTGATTATAAAAATTATCATAATAAACAAACGGAATATGAAGCATTAATTAAGATGGAGGAATTCAATGTTAGTTGCTCTAGACCATTAGAGATGGGGAGCCTTCAAGATTTTGGAATTGGATTTATGATTTTAAGTTTTATTGAAGGTAACGATGCGGCAGAAGATCTTCCAACCTATTCTATGGCGGATCAATACAACATTGGATTTACAGCAGGGAAAGAGCTACTTAAGATTCATCAATATGTTGCTCCAACTCATATTACAGCTTGGTATGATCGCAAGCTCAGTAAGCATAATTATTTTATTGATGAATATTTCAAGGGTGAAGTGAGGATTAAAGATGATATCAAAATATTATCTTTTATTGATGATAACCTCCATTACATGAAACATAGACCAAACATATTTCAGCATCACGATTTTCACGTTGGCAATCTTATCGTCCAAGACAGAGAACTCTCAGGAATCATTGATTTTAATCGATTGGATTGGGGAGATCCCGTACACGATTTCTTGAAAACGGGATTTTTCAGTTCAGAAGTCAGCATTCCTTTTTCAGTTGGTCAGATTAGAGGGTATCATAATAACCAAGATCCAAACGATTTATTCTGGAGGTTATATTCGCTGTATTTGGCAATGAACCTCATTTCATCTGTCTCTTGGGTTATACGAGTCAAACCAGAAGAAACAAATACTATGCTAGAAAAGATCTATAGAGTATTAGAAGATCATCATTATTTTGAATTTAATACTCCAAGATGGTACATGGAAAACTTGTAGAAAACATCACATGAATAAGAGTAGTGATATTCTATAATGTTGTAGATGTGAAACGCAAACATGAAACGATTTCCCGCACCGAGGACGTGTTTCTCCAGAAATGGACAGTCTTTCGAGGTGGGATTTTTATTTTTTTAGGTGGGTAAGTAAGAGTTGTTAGATGAAATAGGAAGGAGATCTCAGTATGCCGGATGCAACTGGAATAATTGCTAGTGGTAGAACAGCTGAAATTCTATTCTTTGGAGAAGGACAAGTATTAAAGCTATTTCGTCCGGGGTTACCCGAGCAATTGAGTAGCGATGAATATAATATTAGTAATGCAGTATATAATCTAGGCTTATCGTGTCCTAGGCCCATTGAGATTATTGATTATGAAGAACGTAAAGGGATTATCTACTCCCAAATTGATGGAATAACCATGCTCAAAACGATCGAGAAAAAGATATGGACGACAAAAAAACAAGCTAAAAGAATGGCAACACTTCATCGTGATATTCACTCGAAATCCGTATCGAGCATTCCAAAACAGCGGGAGATTTTAATAGACCGCATTCAACACGCTCCGCTATTAACGACCGAAGAGAAGAGCATTATCCTTTTTAAATTGATGTCCCTTAAAGAAGGTAATAAGCTTTGCCATGGAGATTTTCACCCAGACAATATCATGCTTGGAGAAAAGACAGAATGGGTTATCGACTGGATGACAGGAGTAGAGGGGAACCCAGCAGGAGATGTGGCTAGGACCATACTAATGCTTAAACTGGGGAATACGCCTGACGAGACTCCCAAAATTATTTCGAGATTAATTTCTCTTATCAGACATAAGCTCCTTGTTACTTACACTAAGGAATACATAAGCACCTCTGATGTAACCATGGAAGAGATTAATCAATGGATGGGTCCTGTTGCTGCAGATCAGGTGGGCTCAAGATAGAGCGAACGAACAGAACGTTGAAGTGAACTTTCAGTGTGAATCAGCGTTTGAGCTTCGAACAGTTGAAGAATATGATTTTGTCTACGATTCAGGATGTTTACATCACATTTGGCCTCACAGACGAATCGAATATATTGAAATGCTGCATAATGCGCTTAAGCCAGGTGGATATTTCGGGTTAACTTGCTTTGCCCCTGGATTTGCTGAAGTTGGAGGGGCACTTGAAACTTCGGACTGGGATATTTACCGTGAATGGAGTATGAAGGGTGGACTAGCGTATAGTGAAGCGCAGCTGAAGAACCTATTTCAAGAATATTTTGAATGTATGGAGTTCAGGTTGATGACTGAATGTAGTGAGGATGATAAGAAATTTGGAGTTCCTTTTTTGGGGACATCACTTTGGAGGAAGAAGTAACTACAATAACACAAAGTGGGATTACTGTGCTAAGATCGATCATTATTTCTCTATTTTTCGATCATGGATTGATGGGAATCGCTGACTTATTTGATCCGCAAGAGGGTTAGTGGTTTGAAAATCAATTTGTATTTAAGGGTAATAAAGAGTGGAACTATATTGTCCACATTATGATAAAGATACTCATGCAGAGGATTTTATGTCCATGGTTCCTACTAAAGACACAGCTAAGGCATATACTATTATTGATACTGATCAAGGAGTTAATATAACAGAATTAGCACAACATCCAAGCTTTAACCGGTTAGTGATATGTACTAACTCATGGAAGCGATATCATGTTCATTAATGCTAAGTGTGGTAAGTTCTTGACTCATGTCGAGGCATTTCAAACTCAGGAGGAGATATGAATATGAAAGAAACAAGGATCTATAAAGAGCTGGATGAGGGTTCGATAAGTGCTGATATATACTATGTAGGTAGCAATAGCCCTATAATTATTTATATTCATGGCGGAGCTTTGATCTTTGGAACGAGAACTTGGTTATCAGAAGAACAAATTGATTATTATGCGCAAGCAGGTTTTAGCGTTGTCAGCATAGATTATCGACTAGCCCCTGAGACGAAATTGGATTCAATTATCGAGGATATTCGCGACGCAGTAGATTGGGTGAAGACGAAAGCTAGAGTGTGGTATGATTTTGACACGGATCATATTGCTGTAATGGGTGGATCCGCTGGCGGTTATCTTAGTTTATTAGTTGGAACGATGGACATTAAACCTCAGGCTATTGTTTCTTTTTATGGATATGGAGATATTCTGGGAGAATGGTTGGCTCAACCTAGTGAATATTACTGCAGGAGGCCAATCATCAATCGAAATAGTGCCTCTGATTATGTAGGAGATGGAGAAATAACGGAGGGTTCATGGGAGAGATTTAACTTTTACCTGTATTGCCGTCAGCAAGGGGATTGGATATATGAAGTAACGGGTATGGATCGAATTAATGATAGAGAAGAGTTACTAAAGTATATTCCTATTGAACATGTAACAGCAGAATACCCACCTACACTATTACTCCATGGTGATCATGACACGGATGTTCCTTATGAACAATCAGTGATCATGTATGAAAAGCTCAAAGAATATGGAGTTACTACGAAATTAGTTACCATTGAAGGCGCAGATCATGTCTTTGATCAGAATTTTGAAGATCCTATGGTTCAGAACGCTTTTCAAAAAGTTGTTGATTTTTTAAAAATACATCTATATAAGTGACCCTCATAAAGGAGATTATGATGACTGAATTGCAAAGGGCGATCCAACTAAGAGAATCGGGACAATTTGAAGAAGCCCAAACATTATTACTTCATCTATTGGACCAAGATCCACTCAATCCATTATTATGGTATCAATGTGCCTGGGTTCATGACGCAATGGGATTAGAACGGGAAGCCGTTCCCTTTTATATAAAATCATTGGAGCTTGGACTTCAAGGTGAGGAAAGACAAGGTGCATTCTTAGGGCTAGGAAGTACTTATCGAACATTAGGACTCTACGAAGAATCAAATCGTATTTTTGAAGAAGCCATTCGACAGTTTCCGAAACACAAAGAGTTTCTGATCTTCTATGCGATGGTTCAATATAACCTTAAGGAATATAGTAAAGCCATGGAAATTTTATTGCAGCAAATAGCAGAGACCAGTAATGATACAGGTATTCAGAGCTATAAGAAAGCGATTCTTTATTATGCGGACAAGCTAGATGAGCAATGGTAAGACACCGCCCCTTAGCTGGGGGCTTATTTTATATACGAGGTGAATGATGGATCGAGTGGATTATATCAGAGCTGCCGAAAAGAAATATCATGATGCTTGTTATAAGAATAATATATTGTTCGAATCGGGTTCTTGGTTGCATAAACCAGTTAAGACGGTGATAGATCTTCTTGAGTATTTTAATGACTATCCCTATTTGAAAGTACTAGATTATTGAAACATATATTTCTGATATTGAAAGTTTCAAAATTGAACCGAGTGGCTATGAAATAATAGTGGCTGTTTCATCTTTGGAGCATGTCCGTTCAGAACACGTATTTACTAATAAACTAAATGAAATAGTTTTGGGAACGAAAATAGGCGGGGTTAATTGTCTTATCATCAACTCCAATGTTAAAGAAATAACCGTTGTCTCTAATGAAGTATTGGACCCCATGTTTGAGGTCAATTTGGATACCGATTGTATGTTGGCATTGCTAGATCATCAGTATAACGGATGGGAACTCCAGACAAGACTGGTGAAACCTTTAACATATGAGATTGATCGTAATGGACAATTAGTGAAACTATCATCTGACTGTATCACTTATGTCGCTAAGAAAATATGATGAAAATAGGTGTAGTTGAATGAATACGCAAGTTTATTTGGAATTGGCAACAGATTTTGATGCTGAGCAAATTAGAGATCTGATGATAATTGTCGAGAAAGATGAGACTTCAAGATGGTATGCCAAGGGCGAAAGACCGTATATTCCTGGTTTTGATTCAATAAGGATGCAACAATACCATGTCAGGAGCGGGGGCTATTATAAAATCCTTATGAAGGATATTCTTGTTGGCGTTATTCTGATATCAACTACAGGAAGAGAACATGCAAGAATAGACCGTTTCTATATTGATCCACAATATCAAAGCAAACAAATTGGATCGAACGTTCTACGTCTGATGGAAGAACAATTCCCACAGATTAGAATTTGGACACTAGATACAACTCAGAAAAGTCCACGAAATCATTATTTTTTTGAGAAAAATGGATATAAGTTCATGTCTGAAGATGAGGAAGAGCGCTATTATTACAAAGAAATTCATGATTCTAATCTAGAGAACCAAGAGGATTTTACCTTTGATAAGGTGTGTATGCATCATAATTTTCGTGAATGTAATATGCAAGATTCCGATTTCTTTGAAGTGAATTTATCCAATTCATCTTATTCGAATTCAAACATGCGTAATCTAAAGATCCAAAGCAGCAATTTAGCAGGAATGCATATTACGAATTCCTATTTAGGCCACGCGATATTCGGCGATTCTGATATGAGTAATGTTGAAATTTGTCATGTTATCATGGGGGGGACTTATATTCATGATGTGAAATTAAGTCTTGATGAAGATAATCAACCCATTCGTATGGAAAGAATCGAGATGATGAATAGTTCAATTCAGGATTCTAATATGCAGAACTTTTCAATTATTAATTGTAATATTAAGGGGATGAGAATAGATGGTATTCTCGTAAGTGACCTGTTAGAAGCCTATAAGAATAGGGGAATAACAGGGGAAAATCGATAGTATTCTGCTACGAATAAAATCGATTATAGAAGGAACAATAATAGGAGATAAGAAATTTTGTTGCAAAGAATATGCTGGTATGCTACGATAAATTTAGTTATTGGAAACGTTACCGATAAGGATACCGATAAGGTTGCCAATTTTTTAAAAATATTCCTTGTAAGCGCGACCAATCGATTATTCCTGTGACGTATTTCAATCTGAAGGGTTCTTAAATTACAAGAGAAGAGGGGAAAAGAATTGAAAAAGATGAACAAGAAGCTAATGGGAGTTCTGCTAGTAGCAACTTTGATTGCTGGGTTGGTTGCTGGTTGTGGTAAAAAAGATGAAAAAGCTATTTACTTTTTGAACTTCAAACCTGAAATTGCTGAAGTTTATGAGAAGATTGCTAAAGATTATGAAGCAGAAACAGGTGTTAAAGTTAAGGTAGTAACTGCTGCTGCTGGTACGTATGAGACTAAACTGAAATCAGAAATTTCAAAATCTGATGCTCCTACGATCTTTCAGATTAACGGACCTGTTGGTTACGAAGCGTGGAAAGATTATACCTTGGATTTAAAGGACACGAAATTATATAGCTATCTGACAGATAAAAGCTTGGCTGTAACAAGTGGTGACGGAGTTTATGGTATCCCTTACGTAGTTGAAGGATACGGGATCATTTACAATGACGCTATTATGAAGAAATATTTTTCTTTAGCTGATAAAGCGGTTTCAATTTCTTCGACTTCAGAAATTAATAACTATGCCACGTTAAAAGCAGTTGTTGAAGATATGACTGCAAAGAAAGATCAATTAGGAATTAAAGGGGTATTCTCTTCTACTTCTCTTGCTGCCGGTGAGCAATGGAGATGGCAATCACACTTAGCCAACCTACCTTTGTTCTATGAATTCAAAGACAATACTGCATATGATAACACAATCCTAGCTGGATTAGCATCAGATGAGATTTCTTTCAAATACGGCGATAACTTCAAGAACGTTTTTGATTTGTACACGAATAACTCTGTCTCCAACAAATCCATGTTGGGTAGTAAGACTGTAGCTGATTCAATGGCTGAATTTGCACTGGGTCAGTCAGCAATGGTTCAAAATGGTAACTGGGCTTGGTCACAAATTAATGGTGTTGATGGTAACGTTGTAAAATCTGAGGATATCAAATTCATGCCTATCTATACAGGTGTCCCAGGTGAAGAGAAACAAGGCTTGGCTGTTGGTACTGAAAACTACTTTGCAATCAACGGTAAAGTATCTGCTGAGAAACAACAAGAATCCATCGCATTCTTGGAGTGGTTGTTCTCCAGTGAAAAAGGTAAAAGCTATATCACGAACGACTTAGGATTTATCGCACCATTTAATACATTCACAGATGCTGAGAAACCTGCTGATCCATTGGCCAAAGAAGTGTCTAATTGGATGGAAAAAGATGTTTCTTCCGTAGTATGGACTTTCGCAGCATTCCCAAGTGAAGATTTCAAAAATTATTTCGGTGATGCATTGCTTGAATACGCTCAAGGAAATAAAACTTGGGATGAAGTTGTAACCATCGTTAAGGACTCTTGGAAGTCTGAAAAAGCTAAAGCTAAATAATAACTGAAGTAGCCTGTACCTGAAGAACTTATGCCACTGTGTACTGCTGGTGCACAGTGGTATAAATATCTATCATGAGTGAGTTTGTAGCGTTCTGACTCACCATTTCTCTACACAGATAGGAGAAACTACTATGCAAAAATCGATAAAAAAATATTTTGCTCTTTTTGCATTGCCAACTATACTTGCCTTTTTAATTGCGTTCGTCATTCCATTTGTTATGGGTATTTACTTATCTCTAACGGAGTTTACTACAGTTACAGATGCGAAGTGGGTAGGTTTTAGTAACTATGCCAAAGCGTTTTCTAACCAAGAATTCTTAAATGCTCTCTGGTTCACAGTTAGATTTTCTGTTATTTCTGTTATCAGTATTAACGTATTTGCATTCATATTCGCCATGTTATTAACCAGAAAATTAAGAGGTACTAACGTATTTAGAACCATATTTTTTATGCCTAACTTAATCGGTGGTATCGTACTAGGTTACATCTGGCAGCTAATCATTAATGGTATTCTGAATAATTATGAAGTGACTTTGACTTCAAGTGCTACTTATGGCTTTTGGGGATTAGTAGTGCTCATGAATTGGCAATTAATTGGTTACATGATGATTATCTATATTGCAGGTATTCAAAATGTTCCTAAAGATATAGTGGAAGCTGCAAAAATTGATGGCGCTTCCCGTTCTAAAATTTTGCGTAATGTAACTTTACCACTCGTGATGCCTTCCATCACAATCTGCCTATTTTTAACCGTATCCAATTCATTTAAGCTATTTGACCAAAACTTAGCGTTAACGGCTGGTGCTCCATCTAAGCAATCTGCCATGTTGGCATTAGATATTTTCAACACATTCTACGGTAAATCGGGTTACGAAGGTGTAGGTCAGGCGAAGGCAGTTGTCTTCTTTGTTCTAGTAGCATCCATTGCATTAATTCAACTTGTTCTAACTAGAAGAAAGGAGGTTGAGAACTAATGCAAAAGACAAAAGCAAGTAATATTATTATCTTCATCATTTTGCTGGTCTTAGCCATGGCGTTCTTAACTCCTATATTTGTTGTTCTGATGAACTCGTTTAAAGGGAAGTTCTATATTAGTGATACTCCGTTTTTATTTCCGAATAGCACTACCTTTACTGGTCTACAGAACTACACTAGCGGTATAGCCAAGACAGGATTCTTCAATGCATTTGGAATGTCCTTGTTTATCACGGTTGGTGCGGTAGCTGTAATCGTATTATTTACTTCGATGACAGCTTGGTATATCACACGGGTGAAGTCTAAATTTACTAATTTAATGTACTATATCTTTGTATTCTCAATGATCGTACCTTTCCAAATGGTGATGTTCACGATGACGAAGACAGCTAACGTGCTTCACCTAGATAATCCAATTGGAATTATATTTATCTACTTAGGATTTGGGTCTGGGTTATCTGTATTTTTATTCAGTGGATTTGTTAAATCCATACCGATTGAGATCGAAGAAGCTAATATGATTGATGGATGTAATCCAGTGCAATCGTACTTCAAAGTCGTCTTGCCAATTCTTAAGCCCATCGCTATCACGGTAGCCATTTTAAATGTTATGTGGGTATGGAATGACTACCTATTGCCTGACTTGATCATCGGTACCGAGTACAAGACCATTCCAATTGCTATTCAATATCTGAAGGGTGGATATGGATCTATAGATATGGGAGCTATGATGGCCATGTTGGTCTTAGCCATTATCCCGATCGTTATATTCTATCTGGCTTGTCAAAAGTATATTATCGAGGGTGTTGTTGCTGGAGCGGTGAAAGGGTAAGTTTATTTCATAACTCCTATCGTTATTAGTTCTGGGTATGTTAGAGTAGGGTTCTTTCTGGGTAAATTATTCCCAGGATACCCTACTTTTGTTATAACTATGGCAAATCCATATACTGGAACGAATTTGTTTGTCTCAATCGACATAAATTGCTATATTTATATAGTACATTGTTCGAATGATATATTCGATGCATGTCATGAATGATACTACAGTGTAAGGGAAGAACGAAATAATGGAACGAATTACAATTATCGATATTGCAAAAATGTGTGGAGTTGGCGTAACTACGGTATCAAGAGCCATCAATAATCATCCGGATATTAGTGAAGATACCAAAGCGATGGTTATGAAGGTTATTAAGGAAAATCATTACGTCCCTAACAACAGTGCGAGAAATTTGAAGCGCTCTGCGTCAAAAACGATTGCCGTATTGATTAAAGGTATTACGAATCCATTTTTCAATCATATGATTAAAGTATTTGAACAAGAAATTCAAAGAAAGAAATATTCCTTCATTTTGCAACGTGTTGATGAGAATCAAGATGAAATTGAGGTTGCAATTGAACTTGAAAAAGAGAAACGTTTAAAGGGCATTGTATTTCTAGGAGGGTATTTCTCACACTCCAAAGAGAAATTGAGTCAGTTAACCGTCCCGTTCGTATTGAGTACGATTGGAATGACATCTGAATTTGATCTTAATGATTATTCTTCTGTATCTGTTGACGACTTTAAAGAAAGTTATAAAATGACGGATTATTTAATTAATCAAGGCCATGCAAAAATCGCCCTAATTACTGCATCTATGGATGATGCGAGTATCGGGAAATTAAGATATGAGGGCTATAAGAAAGCGCTAGAAGACCATGGACTAGCTATTAATGAACAATTGATATGGGCCATGAAAGAAGATATTGAAAGCTATACGATGGAAAATGGCTATACGGTTACTAAAGAACTGTTAGAGTCACAAGAAGAATTTACAGCAATTTTTGCTATTTCTGATAATTTGGCGGTAGGTGCATGTAAAGCGATATTTGAAGCTGGAAAGAGAGTTCCAGAAGACTATTCAGTGGCGGGTTTTGATGGACTTGATATATCTTTTTATTATAATCCTTCGTTAACTACGATCAGGCAGCCTGTAGTAGAAATCGCAGAAGAAACAATAAAGATTCTGTTCGACTTGATCCATAAGAAAATAACCCATGCTCATAAAGTCTTTCCGGCCGATTTAGTGGTCAGAGAATCTACTAAATCCATATTATAATGCTGATACTTTTTAATAAATTCATACACGTAATATTCTTAAAAAAAACCATGACAAAAGCAAGTCTGCTTTTGTCATGGTTTTTTTGTTTCTTACTAAATAACTATATTTAATCTCTCTCTTGAAACCTATGCAAATCTAATTTATTGTGGGAGTATCTATAAGGAAATTTTAACCACATCCTCAGGGGGAAGTTAATTATGAAATCAACACTGCAACAAGCGCAACAATATCCATACTGTTCTTTTCAATATATGGATTTAGATGAGCTCACGATCAATTTAGATGAAGATATTATGATTGATGAGCCGGGTCTATTTATTCTCTGTCAATTTCAAGAATCTCGCCAATTTATTTATTGGTCCACTGAATCCAAAGAGAAGTTCTTAACCGGTATGTCTAAAGTAATCGATTTCATACATAATCGTCTGCCAATAGATAAAATGAATCTTTACCTTGAATTTATTCACCCTGATTTTGTAAAAGGTATGGAGGAAATGGGCTTTAAAATTGTCAGTGAATTTGTTGACTATTGGAATGAAGATATCACGCAAATTAATAATATTCGAGGCCATTCTTGTGTGATCAGAACAATTAATTCAGATGAGTATCGTGAAGCAAGTTCTATTACAAAAGCTTGTAGAGGTCTCTCCAGAGGGTTTAATGGCGAGGAATTGGATTCTATTCGAGAATGGAATGAGTCGGATCATTCATGTATTCTTGTAGCTGAAATGGATAACGAAATCGTTGGAGTATGTTTAATCAATATTTATGGATTTGAGAGTGAAAAAGGGCCCGTGTTATGGCTAAGAGAATTAGCCGTTGAGCCAAAGCACCAGAACAAGGGGATAGGATCTTCGCTAATTGTTGAAGGTTTATCCTGGGGAAGAAGCAATGGAGCCAAACGAAGTTTTCTTGCAAGCGATGTTGAGAATCATAATGCAATCAAGATATATGAGTCCTTTGGATATCGGAGAAAAGATAAACGAGGACAGATTAATATGGGAAGATCTATCTAATCAAAGGCAATCTCACTATAGAATATAGGAGGCTATCCATGGATGATTTAAAGAACATACAGATTCCTAAGTTTGCAGAGGAAATTCTTGAACGCGCTGGTAGGCAAGGCTTTACCGCATCGTGTGATCGTTTGACAGGTAGTTTGCTTCGAGTATTGGTTATGAGTAAACCAGGTGCTAGTATTCTTGAGCTTGGCACAGGAACAGGCTACTCAACATCTTGGATAGTAGAAGGAATGGATCACAATAGTAGATTGGTTACCGTCGAATTTGATGCCGAAAGTGCACTTGTTGCTAAGGATGTATTAGGACATGATGAGAGAATAGAGTTTATAATCGATGATGGTGGTAAGTATATCGAAGATCATCTTAACGAAAAATTCGATATCATCTTTGCGGACACTTGGCCTGGGAAGTTCTATTTAGTTGAAGAGACCTTAAATATGATCAATCCGAACGGAATCTACATCATCGATGATCTAAATCCTCAAAGTAATTGGCCTGAAGGACATGGCGACAAAGTGCAGGAACTGATTGCATATTTAGAAACGAAGACAGAATTTCATCTGGCTAAGCTTGATTGGTCGACAGGGATCATTATGATGACTAGAAAATAATAAAAATCGCCGCACACTTCCAACGACGGAAGTAGAGCGGCGATTTTTATTATATTTTATGCTAATCCAGTAACACAGCCATTCCTTGATTTAAGCTCTGCTTAACATCAATTACCCTTTGGTTCTCTGATCCTCGCCATTGCAGTTTCAAATTCCGCTGCTCTAGGATGAATTTACCATCGATTAGAACATCACAATAGGACAGTAACTCTGACTTGGAAGTATCGGCTACAATTTCTTCGAATGTGTATCCTGACCAGATCCAAATATCTTTGCCTTCACATTCTTGCCGCACTCTCTTAACTAAGCCCAGTAATCCATCAACATTCTCAAATGGTTCACCACCTAGAATAGACAAGCCCGATATTTTGATGTTCGCAATATTCAAATCAGATATGATCTGGTCCTCAAATTGTTGCATATAAGGGGTACCGTAATCAAAATTCCAAGTAGCTGCATTGAAACACCCTTTACAATGATGACGACATCCAGAGGTGAATAGGGAATTTCGTAATCCTCTTCCATTCAGCACATCGAATTTTTTATAATCAGCTATATTCATAACATCACATATGCTTTACACGAGCGAGAACTTCTTTTTGTTTCCCTGCATTAAAGGGCCGCTGGCTAGGTTCTGATAAGTATCCGCAGCAACGTCTAATTACTGAGGAAGTCTTAGGGTTACTGTTGCCACAGTTAGGACACTTAAACCCAGTGTTCGTGGCTTCGAATTCACCCTCAAAATCGCATTCCAAGCATTTATCGGTCGGCGTGTTGGTCCCAAAGTAAGGCAATCTTTCATAAGCATAATCCCATACGGCTTCAAGAGCTTCCGGGTTCTTCACCAAGGAATCAAATTCACAGTAGGTAATAAATCCACCATTGGCATATTGAGGATAATCCTTCTCTAACTCAATTTTCTCAAAGGGAGATACTTTTTTGTTGACATCGAGATGGAAAGAATTCGTGTAATATCCCTTATCCGTAATGCCTGGGATAACGCCAAACTGTTCCTCATCCAACTTACAGAAGCGGTAGCACAAGGATTCTGCAGGGGTAGAGTAGAGACTAAAACCATAACCCGTCTCATTCTTCCATCCCGTAGCTTTAGCACTTAAATACTTCACGATGTCTAACCCTTTTTGCCGAAGCTTCTCATCATCAAAAATATGTTGTCCATACAAGGAAAGTATCGTTTCATGGATACCGATGTATCCAAGCGAGATACTGGCTCTGCCATTCTCCAGTAAGTGATCGATGCTATCCTCTGGCCCAAGCCGGCTACCCGCAGCACCTTCCATATATAGAATTGGAGCAACTTTAGCTTTGACTCCCTTCAGACGATTCACCCGGAACATTAAACCCTCTTTGCAGGTTTCCAGTAATTCATCAAGTAAACGGTAGAAGGTCTTCTCGGAGCCTTTGGCTCTAATTGCAATACGAGGAAGGTTGGCGGTCACAACACCCATATTGAATCTGCCGTCATGAAGTTCATGTCCATCTTCCTCATACACACCTAAGAAGGATCTGCAGCCCATCGGGAATTTGAAAGAACCTGTAATCTCTTTGACCTTAGGCACGGAAATGACATCGGGATACATGCGCAAGGTACTGCATTTAAGTGCTAATTGTTTAATATCATAGTTAGGGTCCTCAGGCTTCAGGTTCACGCCCTCTTCCATCCCAAATATAAGCTTAGGGAATACAGGCGTTTTGCCGTCCTTACCGAGTCCTCTAATTCGGTTCTTGAGAATAGCAATTTGAATTTGTCTTTCTTCCCAAGACAAACCTCTACCAAATCCAAACGTACTAAATGGAGTTTGACCATTAGCGCTTACTAACGTGTTAATTTCGTACTCAAGAGATTGGAAAGCATCAAACGTCTCTTTTTCCGTAAGTTGTTTGGCATAATCAAAGCATTGCGGATATTTATTTCGTAACTCTTTATTTTCATAGTAAATATCCAATGAATCGATCTCTGTGCGATCCAGCGAATAGAGCCATTGTAGGCCTGTCCTGAAATGTTTAGTGAAGGAATGAGCTACGTATGGGGCAAGGATGATATCAATTTCATTGATAGTATTCCCGCCATAAATATGACTGGCCACTTGAGCAATAATTTGTGCCGTAATAGCCGTAGCTGTTGTAATCGACTTTGGAGTTTCAATTTGGGCATTCCCCAACTTGAAGCCATTCTCCAGCATCCCCTTCAGATCAATCAACATACAATTGTATATCGGAAAATAGGGACTATAATCCTGATCATGAAAATGTAAGCTGC
Organism: Paenibacillus segetis; assembly: GCF_014639155.1. Lineage (NCBI taxonomy): Bacteria > Bacillati > Bacillota > Bacilli > Caryophanales > Paenibacillaceae > Paenibacillus > Paenibacillus segetis. The sequence continues at coordinate 2,967,116 of NZ_BMFT01000001.1, read as the reverse complement.
CATTGTTATGGGCTTCAACAACCCGCTTGGGAATCATGTAGGTCTGGGCAAAATCCTTAGCCATGATACCCGCAAGCAAATCTCTTTGCGTTGGAATGGTCGCCCCGTCTTTATTCGAATTTTCTTTCAGCACTTCTTCATTTGTCAGGTCGAGGAGACCTTGGACTTTTTTATCGAGACTGCTGCGTTCACGTCTCTTTAACGTTCTGATCTCACGGTATCCGATATATGCTTCGGCCGCATCTTTACGTTTACTGTTCATAAGTGCAGATTGCACTTCATCTTGGATATGTTCAATATCTATCTTTTCAAACTTAGAGATTTTATGAGTAACTTTATTAGTTACTTTTTGGGCTACATCCATATCTATCTTTTTGTCGGTGGAATTCATAGCTGCGCAAATCGCATCAATAATCTTTTGCTGATTAAAGGGAACTTCCGACCCATCTCGTTTGATAACTAACGTAACAATCACCCTTTACAATAATATTGTTCAGAGAGTATATCATATTAAATTTGATTTTTTGGTGATGTCACACACAATTCATTCTATGGTGACAAAATTCTCATAAAGTAATATTTTACCATGTTAAAATATGAAGGAGCCTGGGAAAGTTTTTCACAAGGGGATCTTTAGATCGTGGATTTAGGTATAAAAATGGAAGTAGAAGAAGAAATGGAAGTGGAAACACGAGTGGAAATGGAAACAGAAAGACTAATTATCCGTAGATTTGTAGCAGAGGATGGGGAGGCTATATACCAATATCTCTCGCTGCCTGAAGTTGTGGCTTTTGAGCCATATGATATTCTGTCTAAGGAAACCTGTATCAAAGAGGCATTATTGCGGCAAGAAGAAGGAGAGCAAGGTCCATTTTGGGCGGTGTGCCTTAAAGATAGTGGGCAAGTGATAGGTCAGATCTATTTCAATCAAGATGGACCCGAACAATTTAGAACATGGGAAGTAGGGTATGTATTTAATCCTGAGTTCTATGGTCAAGGTTATGCGACTGAATCAACCAGAAGAGTAATTCAACATGGATTCGAGGAATTTAAGGCTCATAGAATTACTGCTGCAGCCAATGTTGTCAATCCAGCATCATGGAAACTGTTGGAACGGTTAGGTATGCGAAGGGAAGCTCATATGCTACAGAATGCTACTTTCAAAAGGACCAAGGATGGCGAGCCAATCTGGGTGGATTCGTATCACTATGCCATACTTGCAAGTGAATGGGCATAATTAAAACTGCCTAAGGCTGGGTTCTGTATTCTACTAAGGAGTTGATGAAGGATGAAAGACGAGGGTTTTGTAGAAACTTTTCTGAGAATTTCACTTCATAGAATGTGTGATCTGTACTTTTTGAAATTATGTGAGGCATTCAAGCCCTTGCAACAAGACCATTTATGGGTAGAACAGTATCCCGGTAGTAATTCAGTAGGTGGAATTGTTATTCACGTAACGGAGCATATTCATAGAAACTGTCTTAGATTAACAAACCAAGAACATTTATTAGAACAAGGATTTCATGAATTTTTTCCTAAAGGTGATTATACCCCGCAGCAATTACTTGAGCAGATGAACGAGCAATTGAACTCATGGAAGCAGCTGATCGTTCAATATATTAACAGCCCTGCAGAATTCGACATGGAACATGTTCATCATATTTATCATTTAGTAGAACATGCAAGTTATCATTTAGCACAAGTTATTGATCGAATTCAAGGATTAACAGGAATCAAGTTTGAGTTTTGTAAGCATGGACTGAATGAGCAATTTTTACGGAATAAGATTGAAGCTAGGGAAATTTGATCCTTTAAAATTCATATTTATCAAAATGATTTGGAGGTGATTATTTGGACAGTTTGGTTGAAGTTTACGGTTTAGATCATCCAGAAGATACAGAGATCCAATTTGTCGTGATGTTTTCCAAGTATCAGGGTCGGTGGGGGATAGGTAGGCAGAAAGGGAAGACAACTTGGGAAGTGCAAGGGGGACATCGCGAACCCAATGAAGATTTGAATGAAGCCGCAGCACGTGAACTATATGAAGAATCGGGTGCACGTTCTTTTAGGATAACTCCTGTTACAAAGTATTCCATGACAGTGAATGGGGAAAAGAGTTACGGTTTGTTATATTACTGTGAAATATTGGAATTAGGTAAGTTACCAGAAGAATTTGAAATAGAAGAAGTAAGATGGGTGGAATCTTTTCCAGAGAATATGACTTACGGCAATTTACATAGACTACTTTTTAAGACAATCCAGCAATGGAATATAGAAGAAACAACTTGGAATAGCTTTACAATACCTGAGAAGAAAAGAGAAGATATCAAGCGGTTTGATCAATTAGCACCTCATTGGAAAAATACGCCAGAGTCGATTTCTGTCGCTAGTAGATTAATTGAGTCACTGGGTATTAATAATGATCACAAAATATTAGATGTTGCTTCAGGTACGGGGATATTACTCTCTGTTCTTACCAATATGGAGATTAACCCCAAGAGATATGTAGCTATCGATCTATCAACTAAAATGCTAGAGGAATTAACCAATGAATTTCCGCAAGCAGAGTCCTATTGTATGGATTTCGAGAATAAAATAAAATTCGACTTCTGTTTTGACTATATTATTATTTATGATAGTATCCCGCATTTTGAAAATTTGGATCGGATTTTTAAGAATGCCCACCATAACCTCAAACCAGGAGGAAAGTTCATCATCGCTCATTCTAGGACTAGAGCAGGCATACAAGCTCACCATCAAAGAATCGGATTCAAGAGTCCGCGGGAACCGATCCCGAGCCGTGAAAGATTAATTGAATTATCCTTCAAACATAATTTTAGTAATATGGATGAGGTAGATGAAGAGTTCTTTTATTATTCCGGTGAGAAAAGGTAAAATTTACTAAAGGTTAATAGTGTATGAATACAGCTCTGTTATGAAGGGAGGACCTTCGTAATCAGAGCTGTTTACGTTATTTGGACGGAACGTACATTCTTATTTTGCGCCGAACGTTATGATATACTGTGACTTAGATAACTTGTCCGTTTTTAGCAGTTCGAACTTTTAGATATTCCTTTAGGAGGCATTTTCATGTCACTTCAATTCATTATAGGCCGCTCCGGCAGTGGCAAGAGCAACATGGTCCTGAACGAGATTACCTCCCAGTTACGCGAGAACCCCATAGGTTCACCACTTATTCTGCTTGCACCTGAGCAAGGAACGTTTCAGATTGAGCAGGCCATACTTCAGACACCGGGTCTTCGCGGAACCCTTCGTACCCAAGTGCTTGGTTTCCGGCGTCTAGCTCTACGTGTGATGCAAGAAACGGGCGGTTCAGCCTTGGTTCCGATCAGCGAGGAAGGCAAGAAAATGCTGCTCTACAAAATGATGCGTCGTCACAGGGACGAGCTAAGGCTGTATGGACATGCAGGAGATCAGCTTGGTTTGATCGATGAGATCAATTCCCTGTACACAGAGATGAAGAAGCATAATACGAATTTCGGGGCACTAGAAGACCATCTGCGTTTTCTAGAGAGTTCAGCCACTGATTCTCCATTATTAAGAGATAAACTGCATGATTTGAATCTCTTATATCGCGAGTTTGATGAAGAACTCTCCAAGTTATATATTGATGCCGAGGATCATGTGATCAAGTTGACAGAGGGTGCTCCGAATTCTTCGTACCTTCGAGGGGCTGATATTTGGATTGATGGATTTCATACATTTACGCCTCAAGAATATAGCGCCATTGGCGCTTTATTGACTACGGTTTCGTCTTTGACCGTAGCTCTTACCTTAGATCGTCCCTATGACGATGGGATTCCTCCTCATGAGCTGAATTTGTTTCAACCCACGGCGATAACTTATATGAAGCTGAGCGCATTAGCTGAATCTTTAGGAGTTGAAGTTAAACCGACCAAATGGCTCGATGCTCGCCCTTATCCAAGGTTTAAACATAGTGAGACGTTATCTTACCTGGAATCGGCGTATGAACGACGAATCAGTTGGCCTGATGCCACACCCCCAGCTGATCTTCCTGATTCTCTATCACTTCATGTGGCTGGAGGCCGTCGTATTGAGATAGAGGGGGCGGCTCGTGAAATGGTGCGTTTGGCCAGGGAGGAAGGCGCGCGCTGGCGGGACATGGCATTGTTCGTGCGGAATTTAGGGGATTACGAGCATTTGATTAGTCCTGTATTTGAGGAGTATCGTATTCCTCATTTCTTAGATCAGAAGACCAGTGTCCTTCATCACCCATTGATTGAATTTATAAGAGCGGCACTCGATGTTATTTTGAAATATTGGAAATATGAAGATGTGTTTCGTTGTGTAAAGAGTGATTTTCTACTTCCGCTGGATGGTAGTTTGACGCGTGAAGATATGGATGCACTAGAGAATTATGTCCTAGCAAGTGGAATTCATGGCTATCGTTGGACCGATGGTCAGCCATGGAAAGCGGCCCCTAGTCTATCACTTGAGCCAGGTGAGAATCCGGAAAAGATAACCGAGAACAAGGCGCTTCGCGTGTTGGAGCAGTGCCGCGCGGCGATAACGGGACCGTTATTTTCTTTTGAGAAAAGAATGAAGAAAGCTAAGAGCGCAGCTGATATGTGTGCAGCTGTGTATCATCTGCTCGAAGATATTGAAGCACCACGGCGGCTCGATCTGATGGCCCATCAATGTCTACAAAATGGGCATCCCCAAGGGGCGATGGAGCACCGACAGTTATGGAACGTGATTCTTGAACTGCTAGATCAGATTGTCGAAATGATGGGTGACGAGGAATTAGGCAGTTCTCTGTTCGCTGGTGTCCTCGAGACAGGGCTGAAGGATTTGAAGCTAGCATTAGTACCTCCTTCGCTCGATCAGGTCTTGATCGGTAGCACGGATAGGACGCGTACTAGTCATGTGAAGCATGTGTTTCTGCTAGGCATTAATGAAGGGATTATGCCAGCCAATCTTCAAGATAAAGGTGTGCTGAGTGATCAGGAACGAGTTCGGCTTGCGGAAATTGGGCTAGAATTGGCACCAGGTATGAGTCGCAGATTATTAGACGAACGGTTTCTTATCTATGGGGCGCTTTCTTCAGCTAGTCATTCATTGTGGCTGAGTTATCCAAGTGCTGATGAAAATGGTTCCTCGCTTCTTCCATCTGAGGTCATACGCCATGTGAAGAGAATTTTCCCATTATTAGAGGAAAAGTTTATTAGCGATACTCCTAGTATTTCGGACACGGCCCAGAGTCAATTAGAATACGTGGCGGGGCCAGCGCAGGCACTCACTACGTTAATTAGACAAATGAGGCAGTGGAAAGCAGGTAACGAAATATCTCCACTGTGGTGGAGTGTTCTGGATTGGTATAAGGAACAACCGGAATGGTCCGCTAAAGTCTCACGATTAATGGAATCGCTAGATTATCGAAATCAAGTAGCTAGTTTGAACCCAGCGACTAGTCGAAAATTATATGGTAAGGTGCTGCGCACTAGCGTGTCACGGATGGAAAAATTTTCGGCATGTCCGTTTTCGCATTTCGCATCCCATGGATTGAAGTTGAAGGAAAGAAGAATGTACCGTTTGAAGGCTCCGGATATCGGACAGCTATTTCATGCGGCGCTTAGTTCGATGGCGATTACATTCAAAGAGCAGAATCGAAGCTGGGGGAGCTTGACACCGGAAGAATGTATCCGCGCAGCAGATGCAGCAGTTGAGGTGCTTGTTCCTCAGTTGCAGGGAGAGATTCTACTCAGTTCAAAGCGGTACGGCTACATTTCTCGCAAACTTAAAAATATCGTAGGCCGAGCTTCGGTTATTCTAGGCGAGCAGTCCCGGCGGGGCAGTTTTGAACCGGTAGGTTTGGAACTTGATTTTGGTCCAGGACGACCGCTACCTCCATTAACGTTCGAATTGTCTAACGGATGTGTGATGGAGATCGTAGGTCGGATAGATCGGGTAGATATGGCAGAAGGGGAGAAAGGATTACTTCTTCGTGTCATCGATTATAAATCGAGTCAGACGGATCTCAAACTCCATGAAGTGTATTATGGTTTATCGCTGCAGATGCTTACCTACCTTGATGTGTTGTTAACATCAGCCGAAGTGTGGCTGGGTCGTCCCGCATTGCCTGCGGGTACTTTATATTTTCATGTACACAATCCACTGTTACAGAGCAGTAATGATATGAGCCGTGAAGAGGCTGAGCTAGAAATGCTGAAACGATTCAAAATGAAGGGTTTGCTGTTAGCTGATCGCGATGTCATCGCCCAAATGGACGGGCAATTGGAACGCGGATATTCTGAGATTTTGCCTGTAGCGCTCAAAGCTGACGGTGGATTTTACAGCAGTGCGTCAGTTGCATCGCAAGAACAATGGCGTACCCTTATTGATTCAGTTCGGCATGCTATTGCAGAAATAGGGACGCGTATTACCGATGGAGACGTGAATATTTCACCATACCGACTTGGTACGCAGACAGCTTGTGCTCATTGCGTGTATAAGCCGGTGTGCCGGTTTGAAGAGTCGCTAGAAGGCAGTGCGTATAAGGTGCTCAGCAAACCAGGTAAAGAACAAGTATGGGAACTACTTGAAGCAAGCGGAAGAAAGGAGGAGTAATGATGATGACGATACCCAAACCAGAAGGTAGCTACTGGAGTGATGATCAATGGAAGGCGATTTCGCTCTCCGGTGGAGATATGCTTGTGGCGGCTGCAGCTGGTTCCGGTAAAACCGCGGTGCTGGTCGAGCGGATTATTCGTAAATTGTCGGATCGTGAACGACCGATTAGTGTCGATCGGTTGCTTGTAGCAACCTTTACAAAAGCAGCGGCAGCAGAAATGCGGCAACGGATCACGGAAGCGTTGGAGAAGGAGTTAGCCCAAGATCCAGGCAATGAGCATCTGAGTCGTCAATTGGCTATGCTTGGAAGGGCCTCCATTACGACACTCCATTCCTTCTGTATGGAAGTTATTCAACACTACTACACTTTGATTCCACTTGACCCAGGTTTTCGAATTGCTTCGGAGAGTGAAACAGCATTACTACGTCAGGAAGTGCTGGAAGAACTGTTTGAACAGAAATATGATTTGGAGTCTGTAGGTAGTCCTTTCTTCATGCTGGCTGATTGGTTTGGTGGAGAACGGAGTGATGATGCGGTTTTTACTTTAGTACAGAAATTATATGACTTTTCACGAAGTCATCCTTGGCCAGATTATTGGTTACAACAGGCAGCCGCTGTATTTGAGGCTCCGGACACGGCAGCGATAGAGAAGAGCCCTTGGGTGAGAAGTATCTTAACGGATACAGCATTGACGCTGGGGGGAGCTGCAGATTTGTTGCGGCAAGCACACAATATTGCTTTATCTCCTGGTGGACCTGGGCCATATGCTACAACGCTAGAGGAGGATCTAAGCGTAATTGAGAACTTACTAGCGGCGGTGAAAAATGGGCCATGGTCGGGGCTTTATGAGGTGTTTCAAGGGATCTCATTCGGGAAACTTAAGCCTTGCAAGAAGGATCAGACAGATCCTATGTTGCAAGATCGGGTTAAGACGCTACGCGAAGAGGTTAAGAAGAGTGTTACTGAACTTCGAGTTCAACTATTTGGACGTCCGGCTGAAGTATTCTTAGACGAAATGCATAAAGCTGCACCTCTGATGAAGGAACTCGCCATGTTAATCATCGAATTTGGCGATAAATATCGGCAAGAGAAGGTTGCCAAAGGTTGGTTGGATTTCTCCGATCTGGAGCACTATACTTTACAAATTTTGCGTCATCCCGATTCAACACCGTATGAGGTTATGCCTTCAGCTGCGGCATTGGAATACCAAGTACAATTTGATGAGGTACTACTCGATGAATATCAGGATACGAATACGGTACAAGAGGATATTGTCCGGTTAATTTCCCGCAATAGTCCTGGTAATCGCTTTATGGTTGGGGATGTCAAACAGAGTATTTATCGTTTTCGGCTTGCAGAACCGGGATTGTTTCTAGATAAATATCGGAAATATGGTGACGATTATAGCGGAGATGGTCTGCGGATCGATTTGGCGCGGAATTTCCGAAGTCGCCGTGAAGTCGTTGACGCCGTGAATTTATTGTTCCGGCAAATGATGAATGAAGGTGTCGCTGAGATCTCCTATGATGCAAGGGCGGAGCTGATATATGGTGAAGGATTTCCTGATAGCCCTCAAGGTGACTACAGACCGGAATTGTTATTAATAGACCGAAGTGCGGAATCTTCTTCAGCAGAAGCAAATATCGGAACTGTGGAAGCAGAAGGCGATGAAGCTGGAGCAGAGGAGGAGGCCGCCGAATTGGAGGCCGTCCGGCTTGAGGCACGCGCTATTGCAGCCCGGATTCGAGGAATGATGGGGCAAGACGAGAAGTCGCTCCAAATTTACGATAAACAATTGAAGGAAACGCGTCAGGTTGGATACCGTGATATGGTTATTTTACTGCGGTCCACGTTATCATGGGCACCCATTATGATCGAAGAACTTAGGATGGAAGGGATTCCAGCTTATGGTGAGCTAAGTCAGGGTTATTTTCAGGCTTCAGAAGTGGAGACCATGTTATCGCTACTCCAAATTATTGATAACCCTTTGCAAGACATTCCGTTAGCAGCCGTTCTCCGCTCCCCGTTATATACTTTATCGGAGGAGGAGCTTGCCCAGGTGAGATTGGCAGCTCCGAGTGGCAGCTTCTTTCATGCTGTACAGGCTGCTGCTAAAGGTGCAGAAGAACAAAACTTAGATCTTATGTTTAGTGATGAACCCTTAGTAGCTAAGTTGAATACGTTTCTGGATCAGCTGGAGGCTTGGCGCAATATGGCAAGAGAAGGTGAGTTGAGCCGTTTAATCTGGAGCATATATCGTGAGACTGGATATTTGGATTGGGTCGGTGGCTTACCAGGTGGCTCCCAGCGTCAAGGGAATTTAACGGCGCTACATGATCGGGCTAGACAATATGAAATGTCATCATCTTCCCGGGGGTTATTTAGATTTCTACGATATGTAACGAGGCTAAGGGAAAATGGTGGAGATCTCGGTGCAGCAGCAACTACGGGTGAACAAGGTGATGCTGTACGAATCATGACGATCCATAAGAGTAAAGGATTAGAGTTTCCAGTCGTTTTCGTGGCGGGACTCTCCAAGATGTTTAACCGTCAGGATTTAAATGCACCTTTTCTAGTCCATAAAGAAATGGGCTTTGGTCCGAAATTTGTAGACGGAGACACGCGAGTTAGTTATCCAACATTACCGAATCTCGCCATCCGCAGGCGTGCGGGGATGGAACTGCTTGCTGAGGAGATGCGAGTATTATATGTTGCTCTGACAAGACCAAAGGACAAGCTCGTATTGATATCTTCAGTGAAAAATTTGACTAAATCGGTCGAAGTTTGGGCTGGGGCACTGGAAGCTCTCGAGGAGAAACTACCAGATTTCCTCTTGGCCCGTGCTCGTTGCTATCTTGATTGGTTAGGTCCTTCCCTTATTCGCCATCCGGCGGCCGCTGAGCTACGTCGATTTGGGGGACTGTCTGAGACTTCACCTATCGTATTAGCAGAGAACCCTTCGGATTGGATTATCGATTTCGTGCCTTCAAGAGAGATTGTAATGTCAGTAACAGCGGAAGCGGCAGCCGTTAAGGAAGATCGAGAGCAGGAGATTTCTACGCTCTCCGGTGACCCGGTCACTATTCGTGGGACAAGAGATGAAGAACTGCAGAAGGTTGTCGATTCTAAACTGAATTGGTCGTATCCTTATGAGTCTGCAAGTCGTATTTCTGCTAAGACATCCGTGACTGAAATGAAAGCTCTATTGGCGGCGCAAGAAGAGCCATCAGAAGATGTCTTTGCCAGGGAAGAACTTAAGAGGGAACTGGAATCACCTAATTCGGAGATTGACTTTAGATTACACTTACGCCGTCCGCGGTTCATCGAGCAGCGACATATGACCCCTACTGAACGGGGGACCGCTTATCATACCGTGATGCAGCATCTTTCTTTTGAGCTAGAAGCAGGGGAACAAACCGTACAGGATACGCTGAATCGACTTGTCATGTTGCAGATTATGACGCCAGAGCAGGCGAAGGAAATGGATGTTGTAAGGATTGCCGATTTCTTGCGTAGTCCGCTAGGAGAATTGCTGCGCAGAGCGGATTGGGTAAAACGGGAAATGCCGTTCAGTTATGGTCTACCAGTACTAGAAGCTTATCCGCGATTAGCACCACCGATAAGTGGTAGTAGCACAGGTGATCTAGTTGAAACTGGCGAAGGAAGTAGATTTAGCCAAGAACTCGCAGGAGAAATGGTCCTCATTCAAGGGATAGTAGACTGCCTATTCTCCGTGGATGGACGGTTGTATCTGCTAGATTATAAGAGTGACCGAGTTCTGGAACACCGAGGGGGAGTCTCCGAATTGAGCGAATCTTATCGCTTCCAATTAGAATTGTACGGAGACGCGGTGGAACAGATTACGGGACTTACGGTAGATGAGAAATGGTTGTATTTCTTTGATAGCGGGGATGCCATCAGGTTGTAGAGGTTGTTCAAAAAGCCATCTATTGATCAAGAAGCTTATCGAGAAGCGGATTCGACATCGAATCTTGAATTCAGCCGGGCCCTCTGGTGCTGAATATCTGACTTTTTGAACACGCACTTGTAATAAAGAAAAGGTATAACAGTGAGGCAAAGTTAGAGGGGGAGAAAGACGATGCGTATTTTGCATACAGGAGATTGGCATTTGGGCCGAACGCTAGAAGGAAGGAGCCGTTTGCAGGAACAGGAAAAGTTCCTTGATGAGCTTGTCGCTATGGCGGAAGATCAACAGGCCGATATGATTATGATGGCGGGGGACGTATACGATAGTGTTAATCCACCAGCTGCAGCCGAAGGAATGTTCTACGAAGCAGCGGCTCGGCTCAGTCAAAATGGACGCCAATTGGTCGTTATCGCTGGAAACCATGATCAACCTGAACGGGTAGCGGCGGCTTCTCCTTTAGTATGGCAACAGGGCATTACATTAGTTGGACTTCCCTCTCCAGAGGCGATTAAAATTCACATACCTCGCACCGCGGAGACGGCCATCATTGCGGCATTACCTTATCCATCAGAAGCACGTCTCTCTGAGTTACTTGCCGGAGAGGGGGATGAGGTAGAGCTACGTGTGGCTTATAGTGCCAAGGTTGGTCGGCTGATGCGACAGCTGGCAAGCTCCTTTAGCCCGAATACGGTTAATTTAGCGATGAGCCACATTTACGTACTCGGCGGAGTTGAAAGTGACTCCGAACGGCCTATTCAAGTTGGTGGTGCTTATACGGTTGATCCTTCAGCGCTGGATATTGGAGCACAATACACAGCACTGGGTCATTTGCATCGCCCTCAGGCTGTAAAGGGAAGCGGGATGATCCGTTATAGCGGATCTCCTCTTGCCTACAGCTTTTCTGAAGCGGGACAGGCGAAGTCTGTCATGATGTTAGATATTACTCCAGGAGAGGCTCCGCGGACTGAGGAGTTATTTATTAGTAGTGGTCGTCCGCTGGTCAAATGGGCCTGCCGTGGCGGACTTGATGAGGTTCGGCGCTGGCTTGATGAAGGCAGGGATAGTCATGCCTTCATAGACCTTGAGATCAGCTTAACGGAAGCGATGTCGCTTGGGGACATTCAATCTCTGCGAAAAGCACATGAGGGTATCATTCATATCCGTCCTCTTTACCCTGCTCTTGAGGAAGAAGCTACATTAACTTCTCGCGCTCAGATGCCTGTTCCTGAGTTATTCCGCAAGTTCTATCAGCGGCAAAGTGGAGGGGCGGAGCCAGAAGAGGAACTGGTTGAGTTATTTATGTCTCTCATTGCGAGTGACGATGAACTCAAGGTTGGGGAGGAGGATGAATAAGTGAAGCCGATATCACTGAAGCTCTCGGGGTTACAGAGTTACCGGGAGATGCAAGAAATAGATTTTAGTGCACTATGTGAGATGGGTTTGTTCGGGATATTTGGTCCTACGGGCAGTGGAAAGTCTACTATTTTGGACGCAATCACCCTTGCGATGTATGGCAAGGTGGGCCGTGCTTCAGGCGGAACGCAAGGAATTATGAACCAATCGGAGGATTCATTATTCGTATCCTTTACCTTCGAATTAATGTCTGCAAAAGGTACTGAACGTTATCGGGTGGAGAGACGTTTCAAACGGCAAAATGAATTGTCTATCAGTAATACGATCAGTCGCTTTATCGAAGTTTTGCCAGAAGGGGAGCAGGTAAAGGCTGATAAGCTAGCTGATGTAACAAGATGTGTTGAGGAGAAAATTGGACTTAAAATGGACGACTTCACCCGGGCTGTCGTCTTGCCACAGGGTAAGTTTGCCGAGTTCCTATCGCTGAAAGGTGCCGATCGGAGAGCCATGCTCCAGCGATTATTTCACTTGGAGAAATACGGAGATTTACTAGGGCAGAAGCTAGCTCGTAAAGTGAAGGAGACGGACAATTCGTTGCGTGAGCTAAACGCGGAACAGCAGGGGCTTGGCAATGCCTCAGAGGAAATGCTGCGAGAAGCGGAAGCGATGATGAAAGGGGCGATCTTATTAGCTGAGACTCGGCGCCGTGAACTGGGAGATGCACAGCAACGCTTCGATCAACTCGTTAAGGTGCGTGAGCTTGCTCTGGAGCACAACCGGCGCACTACGGAGCTTAAGGCACTGCAGGAGCGCGAGGGTGCGATAGCAGAATTAGAAGCGAAGCTTGCCAAAGCGACTGCCTCGGAGCAAATAAGGCCGACGCTGACGGCCTGGAAGGAGGCGGAGCGGCTCCTAGCGGAGCGGGAGTCATTGGCGGAAGCTGCCCATAAGGCCGCGCAGGAGGCGGAGGCCTTGGCTACACAGGCGGTTGCTAAGGCGGAAGCCGCCACGGCTTTACTTGGACGCGAGGAGCCGCTCCTACTGCAGCGGCTCGATCAACTGGAGCAGGCCAGAATATTGCAGCGAGAATGCGATGCTTTGCTCTTGGAGTTTCGCGAGTTACAGCGCAAGTCGCAGGAAGGTAACGCACGACGGTTGCTGCTGAGTGAGGAGACGCAGAAAGAGGAACAGCTCCTTGCTAAGGCACAACATCGGAAGCAGGAGCTTGAAGAACTGCTGAAGGGTTGCGAAGTTAAGGCTTCTGAACGCCGAGAAGTTCAGATAGCGGGAGAACGCGAACAGGCCCTACAGATGCTGCAGGAGCAATTGTCTAGAGCAGAGGTAGAGGAAAGCGGGCATCGCACTAAGGCTGAAGAATGCGCCTTACGATTGAAAGATATTACGCTGAAAGAGCAAGAGGCGGAATTCGTGTGTAGGAACATGGCTGCTTCGTTAGTACAAACTGCTACCGATCTGTTCGCGATAGAGTCACGCGCTATCGCTTGTAGCGATGCCTTAAGCCTTCAAGAAGTAGCCATGCGGCAAGCGCTCAAAGATCGAGAGAATCGTGTATGGTCACTTACTTTGGCTGAAGGATTGCAAGATGGACAATCCTGTCCGGTATGTGGATCGGTCCATCATCCGCAGCCAGCACTTGCAGGGATTGACGATAGCTCAGGAAGCGAAATACAACTTGATGAGATCGCAAACTTACAGGGCCAAATTCGTGAGCTTCGCTATGCGTTATCTAGAGATATAGACAACTGCCTCAGTCTCCTTGAGCTGTTAGGCGCTCCAGAAGCAGAAGGATTAAGCTCGCTTGCTCGGAATCAAGTCGCGACTAGTCTGGATTCATCTGAGAAAGAATCCGAACCAGGCAGCATAGAATCGATGATAGGAGCACTGGAAGCCGGCCGTGAGGCTTTGAACTTAAGTCAGCAGCATCATACTTTGCACTCCATTCTGGAAGAGCTGCAAAGGGATAGTAAGGCTGCTACAGCCGCACGGATCAAGTTGCAGCCATTGCGTACAGCTGCGGAGGTGGATATGTCATCTGCTTCTGGACTGTTGGAACAATCGAAGCTTCGAAGCGAGTCACTTCGAAATGAGCTTCATATCAAGAAGCAGGAATGGGAGAAAGAACAACCACAAGGTTCCTTAGAATCTGCTTCTGCACGCTTGAAACTAATTCAAGATAAGGATGCTAAAGCTGAAGAGATCAAACAGCGCCTTGCCCTTAGTGTACCTTTTATCGAAGAGAAGGGTGCTAAATTGTTAGCACTGGGGCGTGATGTTGTTGAATTAGATAAGGTCCTGTTACAGCTTGATACGCAGCAACAAGGTAAAGAGGAACTGCTTAAGGATAAGCAGGAGCGGTTGAGGATCTGGACTGGCGGGGCTGATGTGGAGAAATTATGGAATGAAGCGAATCAGCGTTTACAAGCGCTTCGCCTAGATGCTCAAGAGAGTACCCTTCGCCAAAGCCAGGCGCTATCGCAGAGCCATGAGTTTGCCAAAGCTGATGTACTCGCCAGACAGGCCGCGATAGCGGCTCAGGAGCAGAAACAAGCTCTGATGCAACGTTGGCAGGGGGAATTGGAGACTTCACCGTTTGCAAGTGAAGAAGAAGTGAAGGAAGCAATGATCGATGGTGGAATGATCCAGAGTTTTACTGAGCAGATCAGGTTGCACAGAGACAACGAACGAGAACTCCAAATTGGACTTAAAGAACTGGATACAAAGCTGGATGGTAGAGTGGTGACTGACGAAGAGTGGAGTCATTGTTCTACAAAACTGGCCCTAGCCAAAGAACAGGATGAGGAAGCGCTGCAGAATAAGGCTCGAACTGAGCGTGATCTTGAAGATCTTCAGACCAGGCATATTCGTTGGAGGGAACTAGAAGAGAGACGGATCAAGCTTCAACATGAAGCAGGATTGCTCAGTAAATTACAATCTTCACTCCGAGGTAATGCATTTGTTGAGTATGTGGCTGAAGAACAGCTCATGAATGTTAGTCAAGCAGCTTCACAGCGTTTAAGGTTCCTGACGAAGCAACGCTATGCATTGGAGACGGATTCTAGCGGTGGATTTGTCATATGCGACGATGCGAATGGCGGAGTGAAACGTCCGGTAGCTACCCTTTCTGGTGGGGAGACATTCCTCACCTCACTCGCACTGGCACTGGCGCTCTCTGCCCAGATCCAACTTCGCGGACAATATCCGCTACAGTTCTTTTTCCTTGATGAAGGGTTTGGGACACTGGACCCCGAATTGCTAGATACTGTAATTACATCGTTGGAGCATCTGCATCATGATCATCTCTCTGTAGGGATCATTAGCCATGTTGCAGAATTGCGAGCTCGCTTACCACGTAAGCTGGTAGTTATACCAGCGGAAAGCGGTGGCGAAGGCTCCAGGGCTGTATTGGAAAATTTATGATATTTTATTTTTGGTTGTGATGTACATCACAGATACAGCTTCAACCTGCTGTTATACTACAGTTAGCCGACATCATATTTGAAGCACCCCGTCGGACGTATTGGTGACAGAGCATCTGAATCGTTATTCGGTCCAATACGTCCGTACGACCAGCAAACCTTCTTGATAGAAGGAGCAGGGTGCTTCTTTTTTTTGTCTTTTTTCGGTATGATGGTACATATTCCTTGTAGGAGGGCTACGAAGATGGATAATTGTTTGTTTTGCAAAATAGTAGAAGGAACGATTCCTAGTAACAAAGTTTATGAGGACGATTCTTTTCTTGTGTTCCATGATATCGAGCCAGCAGCACCGACTCACGTATTGATTATTCCGAAGAAGCATATCGCTTCGATGAATGATGTACAGTCTGGGGACTTTGCGATGATTGGAGAATTGCACCGTGTTGCCCAAAATGTTGCTGAGAAACTGGGGGTAGCCGACACTGGCTATCGGTTGATCAACAACTGTGGTCCGGATAGTGGACAAGCTGTTGCGCACATTCATTACCATTTGCTTGGGGGTTCTAAATTAGGAGCTTTGGTACAAAATTCGCAGTCTCACGCCTAAAAGAAATAGCACTAAAGAAATTGGAAGAGAAAAAACCTAAGAGTCAGGTTGACACCCTATTTATTATTCCCCTATAATGAAGTGTGATGAACCGTGTTATAAGCTCTTGGACGGTCTGGTCGGAGGGAGGGAAAACTGGTGTCTGAAACTAAAGTTCGCAAAAACGAGACAATTGATGCTGCACTTCGTCGCTTTAAGCGCTCCATTGCAAAAGATGGTGTATTGGCTGAGGTGAAGAAACGCAAGCATTATGAAAAGCCAAGCGTAAAGCGCAAGAAAAAGTCCGAGGCTGCTCGTAAGAGAAAGTTTTAGGAGGATTTAAGTCACTATGAATCTTAGCGAGCGATTGAACGAAGATATGAAGCAAGCGATGAAGAGTCAAGACAAGTTCAAGCTCTCCACTATTCGAATGGTTCGTGCCACGATGAAGAATCTTGAGATAGATTTGAAAAGAACTTTGAACGATAATGAAGTGCTTGATATCCTAAGTCGTGAGATCAAACAGCGCAAAGATGCCCTCCAAGAATTTGAGAAAGCGGGTCGTAATGACCTTGCCGAAAAAGTTAAAGCGGAAGCGGAGATCTTAGCCGAGTACCTTCCCGAACAGTTAAGCGAAGAAGAAATTAAAGTCATTGTACAGCAGACCATCCAGGAAACCGGTGCCTCTTCGAAAGCTGATATCGGGAAAGTGATGAGCGCGTTAATGCCCAAGGTTAAAGGACGGGCAGATGGCAAGCTTGTAAACCAGGCGGTTCAACAGCTACTGCAATAGCCTACTCAACGAACACCTTCTACTATGTAGAAGGTGTTTTTTCCTTTTTCACCGTTTCTCATAAATCAGTGCCTCCTCGCATAATTTGTACAGTAGAGGAAGGAGGACTGCACTTTATGAGCCGGATTGCTCGCAAATTCCGTAAATGGACGGTCGATGTACTCGACTTGCCCAGAGATCTCATGTTTGATTTGCCCAGGCTCACCTTGATCGGAGGTAAGCAATTGTACATAGAGAACCACCGTGGTGTGATTCACTTTTCACCTCAGGAACTTCATCTTGAACTAAGTCATGGAACGATGGAGGTCGAGGGAAAAGGGCTGGTGATCAAAGCCATTATGCCAGATGAAGTTTTCGTTGAAGGTACCATTTTGGGCATCAAATATCGAGGAACGGAGGATGAACAGTGAAATCACCAGTATTATCCCGTTTACGGGGATTTGTAACCATTGTCGTGCGTAGTAAACAGGAGAAGCAGATTGAAATTTTTATTAATGAGTTAGCCAAGCGGAATATTGAAGTGTGGGATTTAAGACCATTAACGAATGGAAATATGGAATTAAATATTCAACTAGCGGATTTTTTCTCTTTACGTCCGCTTTTAAAGGGGACAGGCTGCAGACTGCATGTTAAACGACGTTATGGTATGCCATTCATGTTGGAGCGTCTGTGGAGAAGAAAATGGTTTATCCTAGGTTTTGCCATGTTTATCGCTGTGATCTTCAGCCTGACTTCACTAGTATGGTCTGTGCAAGTCAAAGGCAATGAGAAAATAGTAACTGAGGATGTACTAAATGCAGCGCGTCAGGAAGGTATTTATCCATTCCAATGGATTTTTCGGTTAAAGGCACAGGACAAGTTATCTGCTGAATTAACCCGTAAACTGCCGGGTACCTCCTGGGTAGGTGTCTCTCGTACGGGAACAGTGATTACTATTCAGATTGTCGAAGCTAATGTCCCAAAGGAACAGGAGCTGCATAACCCTCAGGATTTAGTTAGTAAAGCGGATGCGGTAGTGACTCATATTTATGCTGAGAAGGGTTTGCCGCAAGTAAGGAAGAATGATCGGGTTAAGAAGGGCCAAGTGCTTATTTCAGGTCTGCAGGGTGGTCAAGCCGTCGTGTCTAAAGGTGAGGTCAAAGGAATTGTATGGCACGAGTACAATATAGAGGTACCTCTAGTTCACAAACAGAAGGTATATACAGGAGAGTCGAAACAGCGTGGTTTTTTATATTTTGGGAAAACAGCTGTTCAGCTGTCTGGATATGGTAAGTTAGGTTATGAACAGTCGCAAACCTTAGTTGAGCTTGATCCATTATCTTGGCGGGATATCAAGCTACCTATAGGGTGGATGACCGAGAAAGTATATGAAACGACGGAAATTGAGTTGAAACGTTCTCAGGAGAATGCAAAAAAGGAAGGGATAGTACGAGCACAAAGAGATATTGTGGCTAAATACGGTGTAAACTCGGCTATTCTAGAACAAAAAATTTTGCATGAGAAGACAGACAATGGTAAAGTTTATATGAAAGTGCTTTTTGAAGTAGAACAGGATATAGCAGAAGAACTTCCAATAGTACAAGATCAAGGAGAATGAGGCTACTTGGCAGAACAATTCGACAGCATCAAAATTAGTCTTCAGAATGTAACGGAGGCTCTATCCCTATTTGGACCCCAAGACGCCTTCCTAAAATTGATTGAAGAACGTCTAGATGTCAGCATCAGCCTACGAGAATCGGAAATCACTATTCGCGTAGCTAGTAATGAAGTAGAGATCGTTCAGCAATTGTTCGAAGTATTGCTGAAATTAGTTCGCAACGGGTATATTTTGACCGAGAGAGACTTGCTGTATGCTATCGATTTGGCAAAGGATCTACGCGCAGATCAATTACTTGATTTATATAAAGGTGAAATTGCCGTAACTTTTCGTGGCAAACCGCTTCGGGTGAAAACGATCGGGCAGAAACATTATGTCACTACGATCAAGAAAAAGGATGTTGTATTCGGTGTTGGACCGGCGGGTACAGGTAAAACTTATCTTGCTGTTGTATTAGCCATCGTGGCGCTGAAGGAAGGTTCTGTGAAACGTATTATTTTGACGCGGCCAGCCGTGGAAGCCGGAGAAAGTCTCGGATTCCTTCCAGGGGACCTTCAGGAGAAAGTAGACCCTTATTTGCGTCCATTATATGACGCTTTATACGATGTTATGGGTCCAGAACAGACAGCCAAGGCATTAGAGCGGGGCTTGATTGAGATCGCTCCACTTGCCTATATGCGCGGTCGGACATTAGATGACTCTTTTATTATTTTAGATGAAGCTCAGAACACGACCCCTGAACAGATGAAGATGTTTCTTACGCGTCTGGGGATTGGATCTAAGATGGTTATAACCGGTGATGTTACGCAGATCGATTTGCCTAAAGGGAGAAAATCAGGGCTAATTGAAGCTCGAAGTATCTTGCAGAACATCGATGAGATCGGATTTGTTGCTTTTACGGAAAGTGATGTTGTTAGACATTCACTCGTTCAGAAAATTATAGTTGCTTATGACCGTGCCGCTGAAAACCAGGGTTAATTATCCAACTCTCGTACCTCCCGCAAGTAGATCTGGTATAAGCTTGTTCCCAACTGTTCTTGTTCAAGAAGGACATCTGTGGGAAGATACGTAGGAGTTTAAATTTCAGGAGGGCTGTGTCTCATGACCTCAAAAGAACAGCAAACAGGTAATTCAATTGGGATTAAAACAGCAGGATGGAAGCATAGCCCAGCAGTTCGCTATGCTCTGTTTGTGCTACTCATTATTATGCTATATGTTAGTCTAGCACCAAAGCTGTTACCCGAGAAATACGATATCGCCATCGGATTGCCTAGTGATAAAGAAATTATTGCACCTATGGAGATACCGAATACGAAGGCCACTTTGAAGGCGCAGGAAGTAGCTGCGGAAAAGGTGGGACAAGTATATACGATTTTACCTTTACGTAATGAAGTATTAGTTGGACAAATGATGGATCGGATTTTCCGGTTGAACCAAGATGATCTGGTATCCACTGAAGAGAAGATCAAAATTTATCGTGAAGATCTTCAGCGGATGCCGAAGGATTATATTCAATCCTTCATCACGAACAATCGTAATTCCGGCGATTATTCCAATACACTATTTGAAGAAGTGACTGAGCGGATTGAAGAGCAGGAGTATCACATTTCGGAGGAAACATTTATTAAGATTCCGAGATTGCAGGCAGACGACATCAACGAGATGAAGATGGTTGCTGCAAATATTGTAACTCGTCTAACCGCCGATCAAATATCAGAAGCTCAGACTGCCCGCGCCAAAGTAGCAGAAATGGTAAGTACGAGTTCCTTAACCACGCGGGTATCTCGGGAAGTAGTGTCGGAACTTGCTCGTCTCGCGATTACAGCCAACAAATTTTATGATGAAGAAGCGACTAAAACGGCGAAGGTAGAAGCACGTGAAAATACGCCGACCGTATATATTAAGCAGGGCGATGTACTTGTTGCAAAGGGTGAAAAGATTACCCAGGAAATGTACTCACTGTTAGAGAAGAATGGACTCCTCAAGAATGAAGTGAATTATTGGCCACAGTTTGGGCTGCTCGTATTGTCTTCACTTCTGGTCATGGGGCTTGTTATGTACTTCCGACAATCGGAAGCAGCTAGCAGATTTAAGTATAATAATTTCCAATTTGTAATGTTACTGCTCATTTTCCTGATTACGATTTTATCTATGCATATCATTAGTATCGTTCAAAGTGATCAACGTCCCTATATAGGATACCTTGCTCCAATTGCAACGGGTGCGATGTTAATTACACTTTTACTTGATTTGTCACTGGCATATATTTGTTCCATTTTGTTTAGTATTTTGGCCAGTATTATTTTGAATGTCCATCAGGGACAAATTTTTGATTTTCAATTTGGATTTTTTGCTGTTATTACTTCCTTTGCCGCAATCTTCGCGATTCATCGTGCAAGTCAGCGCTCGACGCTATTGAAGGCGGGGATTATGATCTGTCTGTTTGGCTCATTTGCGGTACTATCGATGAGTCTGCTTAACAACAATGGCTGGAGTCAATCGAGTACCCTTTATGCTATTGGTTCAGCAATAGCTGGAGGACTACTTACGACGATACTTGTTATAGGTCTAATGCCATTTTTTGAAGTTACATTTGGCATTCTTTCTGCTCTAAAGCTAGTCGAGCTGTCTAATCCAAACCATCCGTTATTGCGTAAGCTGCTTACGGAAACGCCAGGTACATATCATCATAGTGTGATGGTCGGCAATCTATCAGAAGCTGCCGCAGAAGCTATCGGAGCGAACGGATTACTATGCCGTGTAGGATCTTATTATCATGACATTGGGAAGACCAAACGACCGGGTTATTTTATCGAAAATCAGAATAACGTCGAGAATCCACATGACTTTATTGATCCTATGTTGAGTAAATCGATCATTATTGCTCATGCACGGGATGGAGTCGAAATGCAAAAGGATTACAAGTTGCCGAAGCCGATCCGAGATATTGCGGAACAACATCATGGAACAACGTTCTTACATTATTTCTATCATAAGGCGTTGAGATTAGCTGAAGAACAAGGGGTTGAACCGGATTTCACGGAGGCTGATTTCAGATATGCCGGACCAAAGGCGCAGTCTAAAGAAGCGGCTGTAGTTGGTATCGCTGATAGTGTAGAGGCAGCTGTTCGTTCGTTACGTAAGCCAACGGTGGAACAGGTCGAATCGATGATAGAGAAGATTATCAAGAGTCGTCTGGACGATCATCAATTTAATGAGTGTGACTTAACGCTCAAAGAACTTGATATCGTGTCCCAAACATTGAAAGAAACGGTAATGGGCATTTTCCATTCCCGTATTGAATATCCGGAAGAAATAAAGAGGAATAAGGGAAATGAAGAGATAGACAGGGGGCAAGGGAATAATGGGCCTACAACTGGCTTGGAACAATGAACAAGATTCACTTGAGATCGGTGAAGAATTAATTGAATTACTAGATGTGTTATTGCAAAAGGCAGGTGTGGCTGAAAGTGTGACCGAAGGAGAAGTTGCCCTGACCTTTGTAGATGATGAAGCTATTCATCAACTTAACCGTGATTATCGGGGAATTGATCGTCCAACGGATGTGCTCTCATTTGCAATGAATGAATCACTGGATGAAGAACTTGATATTGTATATGAACTAGAAGAAGGCGAGGAGCTAGACGAGCCCGCGGTTATGCTTGGAGACATTATTATTTCCGTGGATCGTGCTCAGTTGCAGGCTCAGGAATATGGTCATTCGCTTAAACGGGAGATCGGATTTTTGTTCCTTCATGGTTTTCTACACTTGCTTGGCTATGATCATCAGGATGAGATTAGCGAAGCCGAGATGATGGGCAAACAGGAGGCAATCCTGGCCCAAGTTGGACTTCTTCGCTAATGAATAGCCGGAAGCAGAAGCTAAGCACTTCGTTCCGACATGCGCTGGAAGGGATTTTGGTTGCGTTCAAGACTCAGCGCAATATACGGATTCACGTCACTCTAGGTATTGTTGTTATTGTGGCTGCCCTTTATTTGGGGCTTCCTCCAAGAGACATTGCCCTGCTTCTGTTGGTGATCTCTCTTGTAATTGCTGCTGAATTAGTGAATACGGCGATTGAAGCAGTGGTCGATCTGGTAACATCGGAATGGCATGCTCTGGCGAAGATGGCCAAAGATACTGCTGCAGGTGCTGTTCTAGTTAGTGCTGGATTTGCTGTCAGCATTGGCCTTATATTGTTCTACAGGCCTGTCATGATCTGGTTGGGATTGTATTAAAGAAACCCGTGCATATTTATCACTAAGAGGTAGTTCAAAAAGGGAGATGATTAACATGGACAATACCCTATTACTGCAAGAAGCGATAAAAGCACGTGCTGCGGCTTACACACCTTATTCTGGTTTTGGTGTTGGTGCAGCATTGTTGGATAAAGAAGGTCATGTACATCATGGCTGTAATGTTGAAAATGCTGCTTATGGTCCAACTAATTGCGCGGAGCGTACGGCTATGTTTCGTGCTATAGCAGATGGGCATGCTCCAGGAAGCTTTAGCGCCATGGCCATTGTTGGCGATACGGAAGAGCCGATTGCTCCTTGTGGAGTTTGTCGGCAAGTGATGTTAGAGCTATGCGATCCAGATATGCCAGTTATCCTTGGCAATCTTAAAGGTGATATCCGCGAGACAACCATACGGGAGCTTCTCCCCTATGCGTTTGGTCCTGCGCATTTACAGGAATAAAGGGAACTCAGAAAGGAACAATCAACTATGGCAAAATCAAAATTTAAATCCGGATTTGTTGCGATTGTCGGTCGACCGAATGTTGGTAAATCGACGCTCATGAATCAAATCATTGGTCAAAAGATCGCAATCATGTCTGATAAACCGCAGACTACGCGGAATAAAATACATGGTGTGTACACTTCAGAAGACAAACAAATCGTATTCCTTGACACACCAGGAATCCATAAGCGCCAATCAAAACTTGGCGATTTCATGAACAGCACAGCGCTTAACACACTTGGTGAAGTTGAAGCTGTACTATTCCTTGTTGACGCAGCTGAAGGACTAGGTGGTGGAGATCGCTTTATCGCTGAGCGATTGAAAGATGTTAAGACCCCGGTTATTCTTGTATTGAACAAAATTGACCGTATAGAACCTGAACAATTACTCCCTATGATCGACGAATATCGTAAACTGCATGAGTTCGCAGAAATTGTTCCGATTTCAGCTAAACTGGGCAACAATGTTAACACCTTGTTGGATCAAATAAGT
The DNA here is from genome assembly GCF_014639155.1 of Paenibacillus segetis. Lineage (NCBI taxonomy): Bacteria > Bacillati > Bacillota > Bacilli > Caryophanales > Paenibacillaceae > Paenibacillus > Paenibacillus segetis. Next base: position 2,943,576 of record NZ_BMFT01000001.1, on the reverse strand, counting down.
AAATATCTGCCTGAGGGACCACAATATTATCCTGATGATCAAATAACAGATCATCCAGAGCAATTTGTGTGCGCAGAGCTGATTCGTGAGAAGATTCTACATCTAACTCGCGAAGAAGTACCTCACTCCATTGCGGTCGCTATCGAAGATATGCGCGTTGAGAGTAATGGATTTGTTCGGATGTCAGCGGTTATTTTTGTAGAACGTGATTCTCAGAAGGGAATTATTATCGGTAAGCAAGGTGCCCTCCTCAAAGAGGTTGGAAAGCTAGCTAGACACGATATCGAGAATTTGCTTGGATCGAAAATATTTCTCGAGCTTTGGGTCAAGGTGAAAAAGGACTGGCGTAATCAGGATCGGGTTTTGAAGGATCTTGGCTTCCATCGCGATGCTTAATTAATATACTGGGAGTTATTGCAACGGATTAGATCAAGCATGTGCGCACATCCTATATTCGAAGATGCAGGCATCATTTCCGAAGAAAGGGTGAATGCGAATGCGAGATTTTTCGTGGAAGTATTTTACAATGACAGGAGATGTCGATGCTTACTTGTTATTTAAAGAGGCAGACGGCAAATCTGAAGCGGAGTCTATGGTAGCTGAAGAAGTGATCGCCCAGGAAGAGGTCGATTAAGTCAGGTTGGGGGAAGAATCATGCTTTACAGGGTGGAAGGAATCGTCATCCGCAGCATGGACTACGGCGAGGGAAACAAAATTATTACATTGTGTACACAGACTCATGGGAAAATTGGTGTGATGGCGCGCGGTGCAAGAAAATTGAAGAGCCGACATGCGGCGATAACTCAACCTTTTACTTATGGAGAATACGTTTTTTATCGTCAAAATACAGGCCTAGGAACATTAAATCAAGGTGAGATTATTGAATCTCACTTTTCTTTACGTGGTGATTTGGTATTGGCGGCATATGCTTCCTATGCTTGTGAGTTGCTTGATCGTAGTCTTCATGACGAAGAGGTTGGAGGCTTCTGGTTCAGCCAGCTTAAGTCTTGTCTAGAAGGTCTTTCTGCAGGTAAAGATCCTCAAATTGTCATCCATTTATATGAGATGAAAATTTTACAAGCTTCTGGTTACGGCCCGTCATTTGAAACGTGCGTATCTTGTGGGTCCTCTGAGCACAGTGCATTAATTAGTCCCCGGCTTGGTGGCAGGCTGTGTCGGCGTTGTCATCATCATGATCCAACGGCAAAGGTAGTTTCGCCAGGAACTCTAAAGTTATTAATGCTGTTTGAGAAGATGGATATGCGGAGATTGGGGAATATTGTGGTCAAAGATTCCACTAAGGCCGAGTTGAAACAGATTATGCGATCTTTCATGGACATGCAGCTTGCGCTTAATCTCAAATCACGTCATTTTCTTGATCAGTTAGATAAGTATGAAATTTGACGAACTTTATAAAATCATTTATTATTAAATAGAATATCTCCTTTGGGAGATCACATGTGTTGAAGCGGAAAAGTAATGAGGTTCTTCATCTGCTGAAGCGAGCTGGGGAGAGTGAAAGCCCGGACAGAGAGACTCATGAAACGGCATCCTCGGAGCATGTTATGAATCGTGAAAAAAGCGGATTTAGCAATCCTTGACTTTATCTTAAGGATTATAAATCAAGTAGGGTGGAACCGCGGGACTATACAGCTCTCGTCCCTACGTCTGACAGCAGGCGTAGAGACGGGGCTTTTTTGCGTTCTCGTACTCTTGGCGGCTGTACACTAAGACGTGTAGAAGGAGATGGGTTCATGAATTTTCAAGGAATGATACTGACCCTGCAGCAGTTTTGGGCAGAACAGAAATGTATTGTTGTACAACCGTATGACGTAGAGAAAGGTGCGGGTACCCTTAACCCGATGACGTTTCTTCGTTCCATCGGACCAGAGCCATGGAATGTGGCTTATGTAGAGCCTTCACGTCGTCCGGCAGACGGACGTTATGGGGAGAATCCAAACCGATTGTATCAGCATCACCAATTTCAGGTTATTTTGAAGCCTTCTCCTGATAACATTCAGGAAATTTATTTGGAGAGTTTGAAACGGCTCGGCATCGATCCGCTTCAACATGATATTCGATTTGTTGAAGACAACTGGGAACATCCGGGGCTTGGCGCTTGGGGACTTGGTTGGGAAGTTTGGCTAGATGGTATGGAAATAACACAATTTACGTATTTCCAACAGGTAGGCGGTATTGAAGCGAACCCTGTTGCTGTGGAGATCACATACGGAATGGAGCGTCTTGCTTCCTATATTCAGGAGAAAGAGAATGTGTTTGACCTAGAGTGGGTTGAAGGCACAACTTATGGAGACGTGTTCCATCAACCGGAATTTGAACACTCCAAATATACATTTGAGGTATCGGACGTTAAGATGTTATTCACGTTATTTAATATGTATGAAGATGAAGCGGGAGAAGCCCTCAAGCAGCATCTCGTATTCCCAGCCTACGATTACGTTCTAAAATGCTCCCACGCATTTAACTTGCTTGATGCAAGAGGGGCAATTAGTGTAACAGAACGAACAGGTTATATTACTCGTGTGCGGAATTTGGCACGTCAAGTGGCGGCGACATATTTGGAGGAGAGAGAGAAGCTAGGATTCCCGATGCTTCAAAAAGGGGGTGCTGACCGTGGCTAAAGATTTGCTGTTTGAAATTGGTTTAGAGGAAATGCCGGCACGGTTTATTCGCGCGGCAATGGAGCAGCTACAAGATCGGACGGTCAAGTGGCTAGAAGAATCAGTCATTAAATTTGAGTCGATCGAGAGTTACGGTACTCCTCGTCGTCTTGCCGTTCTTGTTCGTGGTGTGGCTGAGAAACAAGAGGATGTTCATGAGGAAGTTAAAGGGCCATCGCGCAAGATCGCTTTGGATGAAAATGGACAATGGAGCAAAGCAGCACTAGGCTTTGCACGTAGTCAAGGCGCTAGTCCGGACCAATTTACATTTAAAGAACTTGGTGGCACAGAATACATCTATGTCAGCAAAAATAGTATTGGTATTGAGACTTCGAAGATTGTAGCAGAAGGACTTCTGGGTATTCTGCACGCGATGAACTTTCCAAAGAACATGCGTTGGGGTAGTTATGACTTCAAATTTGTTCGTCCAATCCGTTGGATGGTGGCTTTGTTCGGTAATGAGATCATTGATATCGAGATTGCCGGAGTGAAATCGGGCAATGTAACAAGAGGTCACCGCTTTCTGGGTGGAGAAATTGTCATTACGGAGCCTGTAGCCTATGTAGAAGCACTACGCGCAGGACATGTTATCGCTGATGTTAATGAGCGTAAACAATTAATTATAGAGCAGATTGATTCTCTTGCTAAAGAGAAAGGCTGGAATATCGCTGTAAAAGAGGATTTGTTGGAGGAAGTATTGTTCCTAGTCGAGACACCAACCGTGTTATTTGGAACATTCGAAGAATCATTCTTACGCATTCCACAAGAGGTTCTTATTACTTCTATGCGTGAACATCAACGGTATTTCCCGGTGCTTAATGCTCAAGGTGCGTTACTTCCATTCTTCGTAACCGTTCGTAACGGTAATGCTGATTCGCTCGATGTTATTGCAAAAGGAAATGAGAAGGTGCTGCGTGCACGTCTTTCCGATGCGAAGTTCTTCTACGAAGAAGATCAAAAACATCCGATTAAGGAAGCTCTATCCAAACTGGAGAGCATTGTGTTCCACGAAGAGCTGGGAACCGTTGGGGATAAAGTGCGGCGAATTCGCATGAATAGTGATAAGTTATCGGAGCTTTTAGGTACCGATACTGGCACAGCTGAATCAGTTAGCCGTACCGCAGAAATTTGCAAATTCGATTTAGTTACGCAAATGGTGTATGAATTCCCTGAGCTGCAAGGCGTTATGGGAGAAGATTATGCACGTAAAGCTGGAGAAGCAGAAGCTGTAGCGAGAGGTGTGTTCGAACATTATCAACCGCGTTTCGCTGGTGATGCAGTTCCAAGTTCTGAAGTAGGTTCTATTGTCAGCATTGCGGACAAAATTGATACGATTACGGGATGTTTCTCTATCGGTATTATACCAACTGGTTCACAAGATCCATATGGCTTACGTCGTCAGGCAGCGGGAATTGTGCAAATTTTGCTTGAGCATAAATTGTCGGTGAAATTAAGCGATATTTTCAAAATTGCGCTGGATACACATCAACATTTCCGTGGTTTGAAACGTTCGGAAGACGAGATCATCAAAGACTTGTCTGATTTCTTTGGTCTTCGTGTGAGAAAGACATTGTCCGACAGTTTGCGTTACGACGTTGTTGATGCTGTGATGGCTGCTGGTTATGATGATGTAGTTCTAGTAGTGGCACGGGGAACAGCCTTGATGGATGCCGTTAACAATCCAGATTTCAAACTGACTGCGGAATCTTTCGGTCGGGTAAGCAATTTGGCGGCCAAAGCATCTTCTGAGAAGGTTAGATTCGATTTACTTATTGAACCGGCTGAGCAACAACTTTATGAATCATGGAAGTCAATTACAGGTAAATACAATCAACTTTTGAAAGAACGGAATGCGACTGAGGCACTAGAATTAATTAGTGAATTAAAGGGAAGCATTACAATATTCTTCGATGAAGTTATGGTTATGTCTAAAGACGAAGCGATTCGGATCAACCGTTTGGCATTACTAGAAGCGATTGATCATGATCTCAAGGCTTTTGCTGATTTTGGTAAAGTGGTTTGGGCATAACATTGTAGTTAGATGAGAGGAGGACAGGGGAAGCGTGAGCATCTCAATTGTGGTGGACGGGGACTCCTGTCCTGTTAAAACAGAGATTATTGAACTTGCTTCCAGGTTTGGGATTCATGTGTTGATGGTTTCTTCTTACGATCATGTGCTACAGAAATCGGAGGGAGTTTCGGTCATTCAGGTGGACCGCGGTCAGGAAAGCGCTGATATATATATTGCAAATCATATCGCTAAGGGAGATATTGTCGTAACGCAAGATTATGGGCTTGCCGCATTAGTTCTTGCTAAGTCATGCCAGGCGATTTCTCCCCGTGGCGAACTTTTTCATACTGGTAATATTGATTATTTGCTCGAACGTCGTCATTATAACGCAAAAGCGCGGCGGGGCGGGCGTTATTCCAAGGGTCCCAAGCCTTTTACGGACGAGGACCGGAATCATTTCAAAGATATGTTATTAAAACTTTTGCAGGATATGCAGGAGAATGTACAATTTTAGCGAATTACTATCTACGTGTTAATAGAGATGAAGGTGGTTTGATGAGTACCGGGCGAGGAAATATTCCGGAGGAAGTCATCGAGGCGGTCTTACAGCAACATGATATCGTTGATACGGTTGGCAAGCACGTTCATCTAACTAAGCAGGGTAAGTACATGAAAGGGCTTTGTCCCTTCCATTCGGAGAAAACACCGTCATTTACGGTGACGCCCGAACGGCAGATCTTCCACTGTTATGGCTGTGGCAAGGGTGGTAACGCCATCAAATTTAGGATGGAAATCGAAGGATTAACCTTCCCCGAAGCTGTCAGAATCATGGCAGAAGAAGCTCATATCCCTTATGAAGACGGAGCACGCCGATTAGGAGAGACCCCGCAGAGCCGGGAGATGGAGCAACTGCTGCAGGCCCATGAATGGACCTCTAAGTTGTATCATTTTCTTCTGAAAAATACGGAACATGGTAAACCCGCAATGGACTATCTAAAGTCCAGAGGATTTAGTGACAAAGCGATTGATACGTTTCAAATTGGTTATGCTCCGGCACGCTGGGATACACTTGTCCAGTTTCTAGACAAAAGATCCTTTGATCTTGCGGCAATGGAGAAGGGTGGACTTTTATCGTCTAAGCAGGATGGTTCAGGATTTGTGGACCGATTCCGTGATCGGGTTATTTTTCCACTGCATAATCGGAGTGGTAAAGTGATCGCATTTGCGGGGAGAACGCTCGGCGAGGGTGGACCGAAGTATTTGAACTCTCCTGAAAGTAGGCTTTTCAGCAAGAGTAGGACGCTCTACAATCTTCATCAAGCGAAGACAGAGATCCGTAAATCAAGACAGATTGTGTTGTTTGAAGGATATGGGGATGTAATTAGTGCTTGGGAGTCCGGTGTTCATAACGGAGTAGCCACAATGGGGACAGCCCTTACTGAGGGTCATGCGAGTATGATGAGAGGACTCGCAGACGAAATTATTGTGTGCTATGACGGAGATTCTGCAGGACAAGCTGCTGCACTGAAAAGTATTCCTATCCTTGAAGCTGTAGGTTTTGTAATCAAAATCGCTTTACTTAGCGAAGGAATGGACCCTGATGAGTTCATTCAAAAGCACGGGGGCGAAAGATTTAAGCATCAGATTTTGGACGGAGCCGTTTCATCCGTTAAATTTAGGCTTATATATCTGAAGAAAAACCATATACTGCTAGAAGAGGACGGAAAGGTTGCTTATATTAGAGATGCTTTAGGGGTTATTGCTCCCCTGCCGTCGCCAACCGAACGTGAGATTTATTTGAAAGAATTATCTACCGATCTTCAAGTTTCGTTCGAAAGTTTGAAACAGGAATGCAACCAATTTCGTATAGCCATGCAAAAAAAGGCACCGCTTGGGGATAATAACGACAAAAGGTGGAATAATGGTAGGCATAAAAAGGGGCAAACGTCCATGCCGGCTCTGCTGCCTGCTTACCATGTTGCGGAACGAAGATTGCTCTCCTTCATGCTTCAAGATGAAGAAGTATCACGTTATGTATGGGAGCGTCTTGGAGACGATTTTAACATCGAGGATCATGTAGCTATTGCTGCTTATCTATACGCGTATTACGCGCAGGGAAAGTCTCCAGATGCAAGTCGATTCATCTCGTCGCTTCAAGATGAGCGGCTTGAACAAACACTGATTTCAATCGCTATGATGGAAACTCCTAGAGAATGGAGCACCCAGGAACTGGATGATTGTATTCGTGAAATCCGGAGGGTACCGCTGCAAGATCAAATTAAGCGTAAGAAAGAAGAGATGGTATCGGCTGAACGGGCCGGAGATTTCTTACGTGCTGCACAAATTGCAAGTGAGATTATTGCCCTAGAGAGACAGTAGAACGATGGAGTTTCGGAGATGTTTCTAGGGAGGAGGGAGTCGAATATGGCGAATGATCAGCATACTGAACTAGAAACAGAACTTACGCTGGATCAGGTGAAAGACCAATTGGTTGAAAAAGGTAAGAAGAGGTCTTCATTGACTTATAAAGAGATTATGGAGAAGCTTTCGCCTTTCGACCAAGACCCTGAACAAATGGACGAGTTTTTTGAACATTTGGGTGATTTGGGAATTGACGTTTCAAATGATAGTGATGAAGAGCTTACCGTTCGTGGACGTGATGAAGAGGGCGGTCGTGGTGATCATGACGAGTTAAATTACGAGGATGACTTAACACTTCCACCAGGAATCAAAATTAATGATCCCGTACGGATGTATCTCAAGGAAATTGGTCGGGTCCCTTTGTTGTCCGGAGATGATGAAATAGAACTGGCTAACCGAATTGAGAACGGCGATGAAGAAGCGAAACGTCGACTCGCTGAAGCCAATCTACGGCTCGTGGTCAGTATTGCCAAACGTTATGTAGGTCGCGGCATGCTGTTCTTAGACTTGATTCAAGAAGGTAACATGGGCTTGATCAAGGCCGTTGAGAAATTCGATTACAAAAAAGGATTTAAATTTAGTACGTATGCCACATGGTGGATCCGCCAAGCCATTACTCGTGCGATTGCCGATCAGGCAAGAACCATTCGTATCCCAGTGCATATGGTGGAAACCATTAATAAGCTAATCCGTGTATCTCGTCAATTGCTACAGGAGCTAGGCCGTGAACCAGCGCCGGAAGAAATTGCGGCCGAGATGGAATTAAGCGTGGAAAAGGTCCGCGAAATCATGAAGATCGCTCAAGAGCCTGTTTCGTTAGAAACGCCGATTGGTGAAGAAGATGATTCGCATTTAGGTGACTTTATTGAAGACCAGGAAGCTTTGGCACCTGCTGATGCAGCTGCATATGAGCTGCTGAAGGAACAATTAGAAGACGTACTTGATACACTCACGGAACGTGAGGAGAATGTACTTCGTCTACGTTTCGGACTCGATGACGGCCGGACGAGAACTTTGGAAGAAGTCGGTAAAGTGTTCGGCGTAACAAGGGAAAGAATTCGTCAGATCGAAGCGAAGGCGCTCCGTAAGCTGCGCCATCCAAGCCGTAGTAAACGGTTAAAGGACTTTCTCGAGTAAGCGTAGGAATCGGACCTTCTGCATCTATGCAGCAAGGTCTTTTTTTTGGAAGAGACAACATCCGTTATCAATAAAAAGAGAATATCGTCATATTTTCTTTCTTTTGGATTCATTTCCTATTTTTATATTTACTGGTTTTTATTTTAGCTTTTTTTATGGATCAATGCAAATTCTAGTCATACTACAAAATAGGGGTGTGAGCTCTTTATGAAAATATCGTCAAGATTACAGCAAATTGCCGAGCGCTTGCCTGAAGGGTGTCGATTGGCAGATATCGGTTCAGACCACGCACTGCTACCAGTATCAGCTGTGAAAAGTGGTAAAGCTTCTTTTGCTGTAGCTGGTGAGGTATCTGATGGCCCGTTAGATGCAGCTAGACGACAGGTTGCTGAAGCTGGCGAAGGGCATCGAATTTCCGTTCGTAAAGGAAATGGTTTGGAAGTTATTACTGCGGGAGAGGTGGATACGGTCACAATCGCCGGAATGGGCGGGGCCTTAATCGTTTCTATTTTGTCGGCAGGAGAGGACAAACTCGTCGGTGTGAAGCGATTGGTGCTTCAACCTAATGTGGCAGAGGAGTTGGTTCGGCGTTGGCTATTTGAACATGGCTGGTTTCTCTCTGAGGAAGTGATTTTGCAGGAAGACGGTAAAATTTACGAGATCCTCACAGCGGATGCCCATCCTGATGCCATGCAATTAAATGAAAAGTTATATAGCGAACGCACATTGCCTGGGGGAACAGTTTTGACAAAAGAAATTCTTTTGACCATGGGACCGCGGTTAACGGAAGAACCAAATGAGGTCTTCTTTTATAAATGGGATTCAGAACTTCTTAAGCTGGACAGAATTCGTCAATCCATCGCAACATCTAAGCTAGAGTCTTCTAGAGAAAAGGAAATGGAAATAAATCGTGAATATGTTCAATTGGAGGAGGCGCTGAAATGTTTGCAAAAGGTCAAACCGTAATTCAATACATGGAGCAATTAGCTCCTAAACATGTTGCTATGGAAAACGATAAGATCGGATTGCAGCTTGGAAGCCTACAGAAAGAAATTACGGGAGTTCTGGTGGCCCTCGATGTAAATGAAGCTGTGGTGGATGAGGCGATTTCTTTAGGGGCTAATTTGATTGTGGCTCACCATGCTATAATCTTTAGACCGCTTGCTAATTTACAAAGTGATACCCCAATGGGCAAAGTGTACGAAAAGCTAATCAAGAACGATATTGCTGTCTATATCAGTCATACGAATCTTGATGTAACTGATGGTGGTATGAATGATTGGATGGCTGAAGTGCTTGACGTTCAGGATGTTAGTCCGTTAGAGGACATTCATACAGACAAACTATACAAGCTTGTTGTCTTTGTGCCAAAGGAACATCATCAGCGCGTCCTGGACGCTATTCTAAATGCAGGTGCAGGCTGGATCGGAAATTATAGTCATTGTAGTTTCAATATCGAAGGATATGGCACATTTGTGCCGAGAGAAGGAACAGATCCATACCTCGGGACACAAGGGAAGATGGAGAAGGTTGAAGAGATTAGAATTGAAACGATTGTACCTCAAAGCGCTCGCAATAAAGTTATTCAGGCGATGCTGAAGAGTCATCCATACGAAGAGGTTGCTTATGACTTATACGGGATGGATTTAAAAGGACGGACCTTAGGATTAGGGCGGGTTGGTAAGCTTAAAGAACCAGTTAGTTTGGAATCCTTTGTGCAGCGAGTAAAAGACAAATTCGACGTACCAGCGGTTCGTGTAGTGGGTGATTTGCATACTCAGATTAAGAAAGTAGCTGTACTTGGCGGTTCAGGTGGTCGATATTGGAAGCATGCATTATTTCGCGGTGCGGATGTACTCGTAACTGGGGATGTTGATTATCACACGGCGCAGGATGCCCATATGGCTGGTATGACGATCATTGACCCTGGTCATAACGCAGAGAAGATTATGAAGCCTAGAGTGGCTTCTTGGCTGACTGAGAAGCTACAAGGAGACAAATACGAGACGAAGGTTCATGCATCCGCAATTGATACTGAACCATTCACTTTCCTGTAAGAGGCAATATTACCGCTTATTCATGCTTGTGATTCCTCGGCAATGCCTGTATACTATCAAGTGTTGCTCGAAAGTTTGACAGACAATCGCCGGTGGCTTTTGGCCACGGGAGGAAAGTCCGGGCTCCGTAGGGCAGGGTGCTGGATAATGTCCAGTCGGCGCGAGCCGAAGGATAGTGCCACAGAAATGGACCGCCGATGGCTCCCGCAAGGTGAGCACAGGCAAGGATGGAACCGAGGTGTAAGAGACCCCGAGGAACGCTGGTGACTTCGTTCCTGGTAAACCCCACTTGGAGCAAGACCTAATGGGACGCAGTTTCTTCCTAGGAAGAGACAGCCTTTGCCCGAGGCGCGTCTGGGTTGGTCGCTGGAGCCGTATAGTAATGTACGGCCTAGATAGATGATTGTCACTCGATGCGGGAGGGTTGTTCCCGTTCATACCGCGAAGAGTACAGAACCCGGCTTACGGCAGGCTTTCAACGCTGCAACACACTTATGAGGCGATTGCCTCGCTACATAGAACAAATAAAGCCTCCATACCGAAGGGATAGCTGCTTAAGTAGCTTATCTCTGGTATGGAGGCTTTTGTTTTGTTGTACCTAGAAGGGGGATTGAATAAGTTGTTACGTTAATTTTTTAAAACGTGATTAAGCGGAGAGAGCGAAATGATTCTGAAGAAGCGAAGCGTTCGCCTTTGTCCCCGAATTTCAACCTTTTAAACATTCAATGAAGAAATTTGGGGACAACAGCGATCGGAGGAACTTTTCGCTATCGTAGCCTAATCACAGTTAAATAACTAACTTGTTATGTTCAACGCCCTTCTAGAATTTTGTTTATTTTGCGCTGATAAAATTGCGGCCAGAACTGTAGGGGAGAACCTGCACCGCCTGCGGCTTGTAGCGCCGAATAGACATCTATTTGCCCATATCCGAAATATTTGTCTCGCCCCTTCTCTCCGAGATCAATGACATTATTGCGGATGATGTCCATGACTTCCGTGTTTTTTAGGGTCGGGTTGATGGAGCGAATCAACGCGGCAAGTGCTGCTACATGAGGGCTGGCCATGGATGTTCCAGACAATGCGGCATATTGATTATCTGGATAGGTACTAGCGATACTTTCACCTGGAGCCATCACATCAATGTAATCGCCATAATTGGAGAATGAAGCTCTACCGAGATTGGTATCTGTAGCAGATACAGATAGCACTTCTGGGTAAGCCGCTGGATATCCTGGACGTTCCGTATTATCGTTGCCAGTGGCAGCTACAATGACGATATCCCGATCATAAGCATACTTAATCGCTTCATGAAGGAAGTTTGCATCTGCGTAATTTCCTAGGCTTAGGTTAATAACCTGAGCCCCATGGTCAGCAGCCCATATGATCCCTTCGGCAACGGAATAGCTTGTCCCCGATCCGGAGCTATCTAGCGCTTTTACGGGTAGAATTTTACCGCCCCACATCATTCCGGCAATACCCTCATGATTATTAACGTTCGCAGAAATGATACCCGCTACATGGGTACCGTGTCCCACATCATCCATCGGTTTATCATCTGGTGCGACCGCATTATAACCTGGTAGAAGTCGACCTTGAAGGTCAGGGTGATTCAGATCGACTCCGGTATCCACTACAGCAACAATCACATCATTATTGCCTTTGGTCAGGTTCCAGCCACGGTTCGTCTCGATAATCGGTAGATTCCACTGGTATTCCTCGAATAATACATCATTGGGTATCTCCACTGTCCCATCATTAAGAACATCCGTTTCATTGGTCATGTACAAATAATGAGGTTCAATATATTTAGGTTTCCATTTAGCTGTGAAATATTGTTTCATTTGCTCCATGCTTTTGTCCTTAGATTGAAAAATATAGGTGTTGGCTATTCTGCGTGGAGGTTTACAATTAATTTCGGATTCAATTTGCTTCATTTCATGAGCAGATGGATTTTGTTCAAAGACCACTACAATCTCATTCTCATAATAATGACTGGCATTTTCATTGTCATGGCCTGTCTTAACTGTCATATCACGTAGCGTATCAGCGTGTATCGACTCCACCTTGTACTTTCCTTCTTTGGGATATGGGATCAGCCGAAGGTTCTTATTCTGATGATCTTTTACCCGATTGAGAATCGTCGCATCCATTACCGCAATGACTCCATGTTTGTGATTGCTTGTTGGCTCCGCTGCAACAAAATATTTCGGGTCGTCTTCGGGAAAAGAAGGAGATTCATATGACTTAGATTGGGTTAATGCTTTACGGGCAAAGCTTATATAAGTTCCTAGTTGTTTCTGCTCTAGCGCAGTAGTTTTAAATTGTGGTCGACGGAATTGTTGCTCTTTGCCACTGGGAATATCAACCCAAAAGATGGATTGGAAATGCTTATGATCCTTTTGCATGTTACTTATAAATGATTTTTGCTGTTGGGCTGACATGTTTCCTAACTCTATTGCAAGTGAACGTAGATGTCCTTTGGCATCCAGACGTGACAGACGTTCGGTTGCGATTACATCTCGTTTAAGCATGCTTTGTTTTAGTTGTTGCTCTTGAGCCGGACTCGGAACAGGTGATTTACTATTATTACTTTTACTCGTGTAGCTGGCATTCTGTTGAGGAGTGCTACTTGGTGTAGAGGGGAAAAATGAGATGACTGCTACGGCTGCAGCTCCCGTTAATCCTAAAGCGACCCAGTTTCGCCACTTCATGAGTGTATTGCCTCCTTTAATGTTCATTATCGTAGATAAGAATAGCCTTAGGTGAACGTCCATTTTTTATGCGTGAATAGGTTCATTAAGAGTTAGATTATTGGAGGAAAATAATTCCGCATGGAATCATTTTGTGATACGATAATTTCGGTTAACGATTAACGATGTCATAAGATTTGCCAAACGAATGCATCTCTACAGAGAAGGAGAAATGTTACAATGCCAGAAGCCAATATCCAGCAACTGTGTCAGAATGCAAGCAATAAGCTAAAGATCATTGTGCAAAGGATTGAATCTTTTTTGAACCATTACTCGCTGCCCCAGCTAATTGAGGGTCATGATGAGGAAGCGAACACCTTTTATCAAGGATTCTTGGCTGACCTTCGCCATTTGCTTGTATTCTCCGAAGTCAGTTACGAAAAGCTGGGCATCGTGCTAAGACGAGGTACATTTGATACGAATAGCGCTGAAAAGGCGTTGTATCATGTGTATCACGACTGCGTGAACCATTTCTTTTATCCGAAACATGAAAGTTACTCTGAAGATGGTCGTTATGCTTATACTGGTCAGGATTCCATAAGATTCCGTAAGAAACCTGTTCGTCCTGCACGGGATGTTGTACTGGATCTTACATCCATATTCGAAGAGCTGCGCGACGAATTAACATATTATGAAAGTGATTATTTAACGCAAATTCGGATGCAACGTATGAATTCTTAGCATCCTTTTGAATTTTGTGAAGATGTCCCTCTAAGGGGCATTTTTTTTGCATCGATTTAACAACACGCGATTCGCATAGTGATTCCACTGTGAGGGGAAAATGATATGTGAGGTGATCATTATGCCAAATGGGAATAAACCCATTGTCAAATGTAGTGTATCGAATTGCACCTATTGGGGAGAACACAATCTCTGTCAAGCCGATGCAATCATGATCGACATTGATCAACATGCAAACAAGCAATACAATGCAGAATTTGCTGGGGAATCCTTTGATAGCGATCATCAGGACAAGGCGGGTACGTCATCTGCAACATGCTGTCACACATTTAGGCCGAAATCATCGTAAATATCTGTTAATACAAATCACGGAGGTGCTGGCGATGTCTGATCATAAACACAATCATTCGAAAGGCAGTTATAACCCGAAGAATTTTTCTCCGGCAGCAAAAAGTGGAAATAAACAACGTACGGATTATCCGCGTAAATCTCATCAGGAGGAATATTCTGCTGAGGTTGTTCCTAGAGAAGTCCTTAGAGGAAATAATACGCGGGAAGAACGCCATGATCGAAGTGATGATACCGTAGATAGTGATGTTATGGATAGTTCAATGGGAACTACGGTGGGTTACATCGGCATTGGGCTGGGTATCCTGTCACTGTTTATGTGGTCCATTGTTTTAGGTCCGATTGCAGCGATCATGGGGTTTTATGCTTATAGCCAAGATAGAAAAACGACAGGTGCATGGGCGATGGGCTTAGGTGTGCTAGCGACATTAAGTTATTTTATCCTCATCCCATTGATGCGTTAGTTTAAAAAGGTTATTGGGTATTTACTGCTACAGGCCTTCGTCCCTCTGGGACGTTGGTCTTATTTTTGTTGATCATGACGATTTTTGCGAAAAATGGGTAGTTATTGTCGTTGTTCAAGTGTAAAATAAAGTCATCTACCCTTCGGAAAAGAAAAGGAGTATCTGACCTATGCAAATAGATTCACGTACAATGGGGCAACTGATTAAATCACAAATGACGAATAATATCGACTTACAAGGAACCCCAGTTGGTACGCAGACCAGCAATAAGGGAGATTCACTATTTGATATATTGCTGAAAGAGCTGATGATCTCTGAAGGTAAAAATGCCGATGCTTTACAAAATAGAGCAGAGCAGAATGGTCAAACTTCAGCAGGTTTGGACTTATCTGATTTGATCAGTGGAGAGATGTGGCAGACACTTCAGTCCATTGAGGAAAATGGTTTGAGTAACGAGATATCCAGTGTCCTGAATTCATTCTCAATCTCAAATGGAGCTTCAACATCGAGATCTACAGGTGCTGGGAAGGAAATCGATGAACTGATATCTCAGGCTAGTCGGTCATACGGTGTATCGGAAAGCTTAATTAAAGCGGTCATTGAGACGGAATCATCATTTAATGCCTCAACGGTATCTTCTGCAGGTGCGAAGGGCTTGATGCAGCTGATGGATGGTACAGCAAGGGGCCTCGGAGTGAGCGATTCATTTGATCCTGCTCAGAACATTGATGGGGGAACTCGTTATTTATCTTATCAACTTCAACGTTTCAACGGAAATGAGAAGACAGCCCTTGCTGCATACAATGCAGGACCGGGACGAATACAACGACTTGGTATTAGTAATGATCAGCAATTAATGGACAAGTTGGATTTGTTACCCCTAGAGACGCAAAATTATATTCGGAAGATTGAAACTGCCCGTTCCAAATATGAGAGTTAATGTGCTATAGTTGAAGCTGACTTTTTGAACACGCACTCTAAGTGAGATCAAAATGGGAAAACGCTCCGGGAACCCGGATTTTCGCGTTTTTTCTTTTGGTCTTTTTTTGAGGTAATATGAAGGTACAAGTTTGGATTTATATTTGTTTATATTTTGGAGGTGAGACAGAGTGATTTATTTTGATCATGCAGCAACATCTCCTCCTCTTGAGGACGTAACTCGAACGATGGCTGAGGTTATGGCCCAGCATTATGGTAATCCATCTTCGCTGCATCGTTTGGGAGATGAAAGTGGGAAATTGTTAAAAAAAGCACGTGAAGTTTGCGCTGATGCACTGAAGGTGAAGCCTAGCGAAATCGTCTTCACTTCAGGGGCTACGGAGAGTAACAATCTTGCGCTGAAAGGTGCTGCATGGCAGTATATAAACCGAGGAAAGCATATCGTAACAACCACGATCGAACATCCTTCTGTTTTTGAATGTTGCGAACAGCTTCAAGGTCTAGGTTGGGAGGTTACCTATCTACCTGTAAACGCGTCTGGGCAAGTGACTGTGAAACAGGTTTCCGATGCGATCCGTGAAGATACGATTGTGGTATCCGTGATGCATGTAAATAATGAAATAGGTACAGTTCAGCCTATCGCTGAAATTGGTGCAATGCTGAAGAACAATTATCCACGTGTACTGTTCCATGTCGATGGTGTACAAGGATTTGGTAAGATCCCGCTGTCTATATCGGATTGTGGAATTGATCTATATAGCCTGTCAGCTCATAAATGGAGAGGACCTAAGGGCGTAGGACTATTATATGTTCGGGACGGTTTAGTCTTATCCCCTCTTATGGCAGGGGGAGGTCAAGAAGGGGGGCTTCGCCCTGGTACGGAGAATGTTCCGAGTATCGTGGGAATGGCTAAGGCCATCAGACTTGCGAGTGAGAATGTTACAGCGAAGTCCCAAGAAATGTCCAGACTTAAGGAAATTCTGGTCCACGGTATTCAGGATTTACCCCAGCTGGTTTTGAACTCAGGAAGAGATGGTGCCCCACATATTGTTCATTTCTCTTATCCTGGAATGAAGGCTGAGGTTATACTGCATATGCTGGAAGAGGAAGGGTTCATTGTATCCACTCAATCTGCCTGCTCCTCCAAGTACTTAGAGCCAAGCCGCATTCTGCTTGCCATGGGTAAGGATGCAGCTACGGCCTCTTCGGGCATTCGTGTCAGTCTTGGTTCAGAGCATACAGAAGACCACATCAACAAGCTGCTGAATTCGCTGACCAAGATAATTAATAAATTGCAGAAATTGAAAGGGGAACCTTCATAATGCCGGATTATGATTTGCTGCTGCTCCGGTTCGGAGAAATTACGCTCAAAGGCAGAAATAGATCACGATTTGAGAAAGCGGCTTTGTCTCATGTGAAGGCGTTATTACACGCTTTCCCACGGACTGAAGCTTGGAAGGATTATGGCCGAATTTATGTTGTATTAAATGGGGAACCTGCACAGCAGATCATTCAAGTGCTCAAAAATGTATTTGGTGTGATGTCCATTTGTCCGGTGAAAATCGTACCTTCACAATTGGATGACATTATAGCTGCAGCTACCTCTTTCATTCAAGATAGACCTGAAATACGTGAGACAACGTTCAAAGTTAGTGCCCGCCGGGTATGGAAGGGTTTCCCTTACTCTTCTCTTGAGATGAATAAACTCGTTAGCAAGCCGATCTTGGAATCAGTACCTGGACTCACGGTTGACGTACATCATCCTGCTGTCGATCTACGTGTGGAGATTCGTGAAGAGGAAACTTACCTCTATTCAGAAGTTATTCGAGCGGCTGGGGGGTTCCCTCTTGGAACGAACGGTAAAGCGATGTTGCTGCTCTCTGGAGGTATTGATAGTCCGGTGGCAGGCTGGTCAGCCATGCGGCGAGGGTTAGAAATTGAATGTGTTCATTTCCATAGTTATCCTTTTACAAGTAAAAAAGCGGAAGAAAAAGTCATTGATTTAGCTCGGGTTCTATCAGGATATGCGGGGAAGATCAAGATTCATTTGGTTCCTTTTACGGAAATTCAGACTGTATTGGCTCAGAGTGGTCATGACAACTTGATCATCACCTTGATGAGGAGGTCTATGCTGCGCATCGCTACTCGACTAGCCGAGAATAATGGTGCATTAGCGCTGGTAACTGGAGATAGTCTAGGACAAGTAGCAAGCCAAACCTTATCGAGCATGAATGTTATTGGACGAGCAACTAATTTACCGCTCTTACGGCCACTTGTCATGAGTGATAAAGAAGAGATTATTAATACAGCACATCAAATCGGAACCTATGATTTATCAATCCTTCCATACGAAGATTGTTGTACGTTGTTTGTTCCCAAATCACCTGCAACGAATCCGAACTTGAATGTTGTAGAGAGGATCGAATCGTCGTTAACACAACTGGATGGATTGATTGAGGAGGCTGTAAAAGGTACTGAAACACTCCTGATTCAGCCGGGTGAAGCCATCAATAGAGATTCAGAAGAAGAGCCGGTTGTACAGGAAAAATGGTTCTAAATCAAAAGAAAGGAATCCTTCCCTTGGGGAAAGATTCCTTTTTTGATTTACTAAGTTATTAGTGAGTTGCTGCACGAGATTGATGCTTTTTAGTATCTCGAATTTGCCGTTTCTTACGGTACCCCAGTAAGAGTACAGAAGCCATCACAATTGCGATCAATAAGTAGCGTAGTATAGGCTTGTCCTCAAAGAAAGGGAGGAAATGGGGTTCCATTGTAATCATATGAGCGGCAGTATAAGCTAACACTGCAGCGCCGACATAAGAAATCCAAGGGAATAAGGTCAATAGCTTAATAAATAATGTACTTCCCCACACGACGATTGGAACACTGATGAGTAATCCAATGACAACGAGAACCATGTGTTGCTGAGATGCACCTGCGACAGCGATGACATTATCAAGACCCATAGCTGCATCGGCAATAACGATGGTTCGTACTGCAGGCCAGAGTGAGCTTTTGGCGTCTATTGAGTCATGATCTCCTTCATCAGCTAATACCTTGTAGGCGATAAATATTAGCATAGCACCACCGACTGCAAGCAGCCATGGAATATTGAGCAGCCAGACTACGATCAAAGTTGCAATAATCCGAAGGATTACGGCACCGGCTGTTCCGTATAAAATCGCTTTTTTCTGCACCGTTTGAGGCAGTTTCTTAGCTGCCATTCCAATCACGATTGCATTGTCTCCTGCTAAGATGAGATCAATAAAAATAATGTTGATTAAAGAGATAAAAAATGCCGCACTGAATAATTCCACTTGTGTCACTTCCTCTAATAGCTATATACGTATTAAATAACAAAAGGGAGTCATTTGTCCAAGGAGATTTTGTGATGAAGTCATAGCTTGGCTTTTTCTTACATAATAGTGTAAGGGAGGGATGAGTGTGGAACATTTGCTTCTGTTATCAGAGATATTGATCATTAATCTGGTGTTAAGTGGTGATAATGCTGTTGTTATTGCTTTGGCCAGTAACAACTTACCAATCAAACAACGCAAGCAGGCAGTGTGGTGGGGGGCTCTAGGTGCAGTCCTACTGCGTTGCTTGTTAACATGGGCTGCTGTCGTTCTCTTGAAAATTCCATTTATACAAGCTGCTGGAGGAATCCTGCTCGCAGGTATTGCCTTTAAACTACTTCTTCCACATGAGGAAGATACCCGGACTGAGGGAGCTAGTACGATGTGGCGGGCGGTACAAACCATTCTTGTAGCGGATATCATTATGAGTTTAGACAATGTACTAGCGATCGCAGCATTAGCAAATGGTGATCTTGCCGTGTTGGTTATCGGGATTGCTATTAGTATCCCTATAGTTGTTTGGGGAAGCAACCTTATAGCAGATTGGCTGGATCGACTACCATTGCTCAAATATGTAGGAGCTGGAATTTTAGGATACACAGCTGGAAAAATGCTATTGCATGATCCGAAGCTTGGATCATTGATTACCAAGGTAATTCCAATGATTTCAAGTATTGTGCCACTTCTATTGGCAGCGGTGGTTATAATATTTGGTTGGTATAAAAATTATAACGTTAAACGCGGATGATCCAAGTCCGTCTACGAGATAGATTAAATCAAGAAAAAGACGGCGGATGATTCGCGCCGTGTTTTTTTGTGTGGTTCAAAGAAGTCCCTAGCACAGGGAAACATTGGATTTTTTTGCAAGGGGAGAGTGGTTTTTTTACTCAATTTCATATAAACTGAAGGAAAGAAGGGAATGTCGTATTTTGTGGCGGCTTGTCCTCTATTGTCTTCTTGGAAGGTGTGTGATGAAATGTCCGACAACAATAAGCTAACTACGGGGATTGTGATTCTGGCTGCCGGGATCATCATCTTGCTTGGGAAACTAGGGTTTTTCAGTTTTCTAGGTAAAGCGCTTTGGCCATTGCTTCTACTAGTTCCTGGCATTGTGCTCCACCTGTTGTATTATTCAAGGAGAGGGCCCGCTGAACTGTTACTACCTGGTGGAGTACTGATTGTGTACAGTATTTTGTTCTTCGTCAGTAATTTCTGGGGAGTAGGTACCATTAAATATACTTGGCCGCTGTTTATCTTAGGAATCGCCGTTGGTTTGTTTGAGTACGATTCAGCCTCTTCACGTCGTCAACCAGGTATATTTGTTCCCGCACTGGTATTAGGTTTGTTGTCTGTTATACTGCTCGGATGGACGCTGTTCTCTCTAAACATCATTTATATCATAGCTTTCATACTTATTATCGGGGGAATCATCTTGATTACGGCCCGTGGTAAGAGTCGGCGACTTTGGTGATGTCTGGAAAGTTCTTGAATTATTCGAAATTTTGCGTATAATATAAGGGATATGTCAAGCGTCGGCATTTATTCGTCCGACGCTTCTTTTGTGGTGAACTACGCCGCTCCCGGCTTAAGGGAGAAAAAACTAAATACACAGAGACGAAAGGATATGGAGAAAAGACTATGCATGAAAGAAATGAGATTCGGAATATTGCAATAATTGCACACGTAGACCATGGTAAAACAACACTAGTTGATAAATTGTTACAACAATCGGGGATTTTCCGCGAGAACGAGGCAGTGCACGAGCGCGCGATGGATTCCAACGATATTGAGCGGGAACGTGGTATTACCATTTTGGCCAAAAATACAGCAATCACGTATAAAGATTATTTGATCAATATCGTTGATACTCCAGGACACGCCGACTTTGGTGGAGAAGTAGAACGGATTATGAAAATGGTTGATGGCGTACTGCTCGTCGTTGACGCCTATGAAGGTTGTATGCCTCAGACCAAATTCGTACTTCGCAAAGCACTAGAGCAAAAACTTACTCCAATTGTGGTAGTTAATAAAATTGACCGCCCTGCTGCAAGACCGGCTGAAGTCATTGATGAAGTTCTTGATCTATTTATTGAACTTGAAGCAACCGATGAACAGTTGGAATTCCCCGTAGTATATGCATCTGCACTAAACGGAACTTCAAGTTTGGATCCTGAGAAGCAAGATGAAAACATGCTTGCCCTTTACAATACGATTATCGAACATATTCCGGCACCTACAGAAAAAGTTGATGAACCACTACAATTCCTAGTTACATTAATGGATTATAACGAGTATATGGGACGTATTGCTGTCGGTCGTGTAAATCGCGGTATTATTCGTCAAGGTCAGCCTGTAACGGTTATGACACGCGACGGTGGTAAAAAGACAGCTCGTATCGAGAAATTGTTTGGTTTCCAAGGACTACGTCGTGTGGAAATTCCTGAGGCTGGCGCTGGTGACATCGTAGCTATTGCTGGTATTAAAGATATTAATATTGGTGAAACAATTGCAGATCCAAATCAACCCGAAGCACTTCCTGTACTAAAAATTGACGAGCCTACTTTGCAAATGACATTCCTTGTTAATAACAGTCCGTTTGCTGGACGCGAAGGTAAATGGGTTACTTCCCGTAAATTGCGTGAGCGTCTGTATAAAGAGCTTGAAACGGATGTATCACTGCGCGTTGATGATACAGATAGTCCGGATGCCTTTATCGTATCTGGTCGTGGAGAACTTCACCTAGGCATTCTGATTGAGAACATGCGTCGTGAAGGCTACGAATTGCAAGTTTCGAAACCTGAAGTTATCATCAAGGAAATTGATGGAGTTAAAATGGAACCGATTGAACGTTTGATGATTGACGTACCAGAGGAAAGCATGGGCGCTGTAATGGAAAGCCTAGGCTCGCGTAAAGCTGAGATGGTGAATATGATCAACAACGGAACTGGGAATGTTCGACTTGAATTCCTCATTCCAGCTCGTGGCTTGATTGGATACGCTACTAACTTCCTGACTTTGACACGTGGATATGGTGTGTTGAATCATGCTTATGATAGCTATGGACCAGTCGCGAGTGGTCAAGTTGGTGGACGTCACGAAGGTGTATTGATATCTAGTGAGAATGGTGTTTCCACTTTGTATGGTATCTTGTCTATTGAAGATCGTGGTATTCTTTTCTTGGAACCAGGGGAAGAAATCTATGAGGGTATGGTTGTTGGTGAGCATACTCGTGATAACGATATTATCGTTAACATCTGTAAAGAGAAACAAGTCAATAACATTCGTTCAGCCAATAAAGAGGATACTGTCAAAATGAAAACACCGCGACTTCATTCTCTTGAACAAGCTCTTGAATACATTAACGATGACGAGTATTGTGAAATTACACCGAAATCAGTACGTATTCGTAAGAAGATTCTTAATAAGAGCGAACGTGAACGTGCTGAGAAACAACGTAAAAATGCTGAGGCAAGTATCTAATAAATAAACTGTTATATCCATGAAGGAGGGAACGATAATGCAACATTGGTTTGCTAACCATCCAGTAATTTCTTATGTAATAATTCTGGTGCTAGTGTTCTTTGTATACAACAAAGTGTTTCGCGTTGGTCAAAAGCTCCCGCTTTTGAAAGAAGTGATTCTCTATGTGTTGATGGCGATCGGCTCCTTCCTTCTGCTTATTTTTCAAATTGATAAATTGCCGATTATTCAGTGTCTTCTGGTTGCCGTCATTCTTATGCTTATGGTTCGCATACGTTATTTTGTGGAAGGCCGTCGGAACAAGGGTCAAAATTCTGCTCCAATCGCCAAAGATAAAATGCAATAATTCAAATTATTAATGTGACTATATTACATGAAAATAGGTGTTTGAATTCATGAGTTCTAACCGCAACGGCTTGCCTCCCCGTGAGAAAAGTCAAAGACGAGTCTCAAAGGGTTCAAAAAAGAAGAAGAAACAGACGAGTGGTCCGAAAAAGTTTTTTAAAATACTACTTACTTTAATTATTTTGCTTGTAATTGGTGTGGGTATTTATTTAGGCTCTATGGTTCTTACGCTAGATAAAGTTATTGATGATACCGGTACTTCCGGCGACGTCGCTCCTGAGAACTCGGCTAAGGTAAAACCACTTACGATGTTATTATTAGGTACGGATTACCGTCCAGAGACGGGAACCCATCTTACCGACGTTATGATGGTTATTGCGATGAATCCTGAGACGAAATCTGCCACCATGGTTTCACTACCAAGGGATACCAAATTACAGTTGGATGGTTATAAGACCAATAAAATAAATGCATTTTATCCTAATTTCCTAGCGAAGGAGAAGAAATCGGGTATCTCCGCTGAGCAGGAAATGAAGACGATGATGAGTAAGTATTTTGATCTAACTATTGATTATGCGGTTGTATTAAACTTTCAAGGGTTCCGTGATGTTGTAGATGCACTAGGCGGCGTTAACGTTAATGTAGATGCCGACATGTGTTATCGCGATCGAGCGGATGGCACAGATATCAATTTGAAGAAGGGTGAACAGCATCTCGATGGTGGTAAGGCCCTTGATTATGTTCGTTACCGTAAATCGAATTGTAAGCCTAAGACCAAAGCCTCTGATGATTTTGATCGTAACCGGCGGCAGAATGAAGTGCTGCATGCTCTGATCGATCAGGCTAAGTCGTTGAATGGTGTTCTAGGTGCTGGAGATGTGATCAAGTCTGTCGGCAACAATATGGAGACCGATCTAGAGTCGAAGCAAATGAAAAATTTGATCACGACCTATTGGAACATCTCCAAGGACAACGTTGATTTTATGCCGGTGACCGGTGAGTGGAAGAGTCCTTATGTGTACCTAAGCGATGCTGAATTTGCAAAGGCTAAGCAGGCTCTTAAAGATGAACTTGCGGGCACTAAATCACCTGCCCAGACAGAGAGTTCTTCAGACGAGGGTAAATGAGGATTGTATGTAAGTTTTGCGACATGCTATAATACGATTAAGAAGTGTAATTGTACTTCACAGGAGGGCTGATACCGTGTCCGAAGTCGTTACTCAATTATCGGAATCATTATTTTCCACTTTTCAGTCCGAGACGTTTGTATTATTGAATACAGTAGATCAGGAGTCCGGGGGGCCAACTTCCAGTGCTATCTCCTGGATCTATGCGGCGGATTATTCCACGCTTCGTCTTGCGTTAGATCATCGTTCCAGATTGGTCGGTAATATTAAAGCCAATCCTCGTGTCACGGTAACGGTGTTTGGCGAGAACACGATTTATGCCATTAATGGTAAAGCTGATATCGTGCAAGATCCACTTCAGGATGTACCCTTCCCAATGTGCTGCTTTGAGGTTCATATTGATGCGGTACGTAATGCTCTTTTCTATGGGGCACAACTTGCATCACAGCCACAATATGCTAAAGTATACGACCAGCGTGCTGCGGACATGCTGGATGCTCAAGTATTCTCCGCAATGAAAAAAGCCTAGCGAGTATTCGCTAGGCTTTTTCTGTATTTTACGACATCATTTTTATGGTTGTTGTCCAGGAGCCATTTTCATTTTTTTAGTCTTTTGGCCTTTATATTTTGGTGTTGTCGATTTTTGCTCAACTGTCCCTTTGTTCGTTGGTTGATTCGTTGTTCCTTTAATACCGGTATCTGATGGTAATTGCGGAACGATACGACCAATAATATCCGCTAGCTCCGTAGTGAAGGCAGAGATTGGATGGCCTTCTTTGATCTTCTGACCGATTTCTGAGATGCGATGCGAGAGATCAAGATCAGCCGTTACGATTGCCCCAGCACCTTGAGGATCTTTACGGAGCGCTTCGGCAACTGTATATTTGATGCTACCGACACGTGCTCGTTCTAAATTTCCTTCTACGTCAATGGCAACAACTGCAGTGTTGCCCATAACTACACAGTGAGCACCTTTAACACCGGGCACATGTTTGACTAATTCCTCTAAATGAGCCTGTTTGCTGATTTGTTCATTTTTGCTAAGGCCTGTTATGTTGCCAGTATTGCTCTGTTGTCTCGTGCTTTGAGCCCGGGGAGCATTCTCCATATGATTCTGAGGAGAGGGTGATGCCTTTTTTGTATTAGTACTGCAGCCAGTAAGCATAACAGCCGTCAATAACAAACACAGCCATATTCGCATGTTGGATCCGTCCTTTCGGAGATGATCTGATCTAGGGTAATATTTTCTGTTATTTAGATTTCCCAAGGCGGACAATATTATGTATTTGGAATAATAGGCTGCAATGACCACAGTGGAGGGGATATCGATGAAGAAAATATTTGTATTGGATACGAATGTATTATTGCATGATCCCAATGCGATTTTTGCTTTTGAAGAACATGAAGTGGTCATACCGGCTGTGGTGCTGGAAGAAATAGACTCTAAGAAACGGAATCCCGATGAAATCGGACGGAATGCACGGGGCGTGTCGCGGTTATTGGATGCACTTCGTGAGGAGGGGCATTTACATGACGGTGTCCCATTGAATAACGGTGGAACTCTTAAGGTTGAATTAAATCATCGGAGCTTTGTTAAAGTCCAGGAAATGTTCGGAGAGATTACGAATGATAACCGGATTTTGGCGGTAGCGTTAAACTATCATCTAGAAGAGAACGAGCGCGACGATACGCGTCCAGTAGTGCTCGTCAGCAAAGATGTACTCTTAAGAATCAAAGCAGATGTACTAGGAATCACTGCCCAAGATTATATGACCGACCGGACAGCAGGTCCTAGTGAATTATATGCAGGTCACTCCACACTCAAGGTACATCCTTCAATCATCGATGAATTCTACTCCTATCGCTCGTTACCTGTGAAACCATTGGGGCTATCATACTCCTTATATCCACATGAATTTATTATCCTGAAAGATGAGATGGGTAGTGGTAAATCAGCTTTGCTCAAAGTTAATGACGATGGTTTAAAACTGGAACCGCTATATTTGAGCAACGAATCGGTATGGGGAATAAGTGCTCGTAATGCACAGCAACGTATGGCATTGGAGCTACTTCTGAATGATGATATACCACTGGTAACTATTACAGGGAAGGCAGGAACCGGTAAGACTCTACTGGCATTGGCAGCCGGTTTGTTAAAGGTAGAAGATGAACACAAATATAAGAAATTGTTGATCGCTCGCCCCGTAGTCCCAATGGGGAAAGATATTGGGTATTTACCGGGTGAGAAGGAAGAGAAGCTTCGGCCGTGGATGCAGCCAATCTATGATAATTTAGAGTATTTATTCGATACGAAAAAATCAGGCGATATTGATAAAATATTGATGGGCCTAGGTAGTATTCAAGTTGAGGCTCTGACATATATCCGTGGTCGTTCTATTCCGGGTCAGTTCATCATCGTGGATGAAGCCCAAAATTTATCGCGTCATGAGGTGAAGACGATTGTCTCTCGGGTCGGAGAAGGAAGTAAGATTATTGTTATGGGCGATCCAGAACAGATCGATCATCCATATCTCGATTCGGCGAGCAATGGGCTTACCTATTTGGTAGAGCGTTTCAAGGAGCAAGGGATCAGTGGTCATATCACGCTGGAGAAGGGCGAACGTTCCAAGCTTGCTCAATTGGCTGCTGACCTATTATAAGTATAATAATTTACGATTAATTCATAAAAAACGCCGATATATTGAATCGGCGTTTTTTATCTGGCTTATAAATTAAAGAATAGCAGGACAAGTATCTAGTTGATTTGTTATGATTAGTGATAATGATAGCGCTTAGCTAAGGTCTTATAATTGCGGAGAGGAAGAATGGATGTGAAGCGTAGAAACCACTGGTTGCTGTTTGCCATCCTTCTGTTGGCGTTGATTAGCCTGTCGCCGAGTAAACACTCGGCCAGTATCAATCCTGAAGAAAATAAAAATCCTGAACTGGTCCGCCCTCCGAGTCAGGAGAAGGTTCAAGAAGAAGGATATATTAAAGTTGTAGTTCAAATGGGTGAGGCTGCGTTTCTCCGGCTACAGCAAATGAATCAATCCTTTATGAATGTACATCCTCTTAAAGTCGATCTAGTAAATGAACCCCGTGAAGCCACCTATTCATCTGTCAGGCTTCAGCTTGAGCTAGGGGAGTCGCCAGATATTTTCTTGTTAGACAATGTTTTGGTTCGTCGGTTCGCTGCTGAAGGTTATTTATTACCGACAGAAAGCTATTATTTTGGATCCTTGACTGGTGAAGTACTTAGTGGTTCATTGGCGCAAAATGAATGGAATAGTTACGTTTGGGGGGTTCCACTCGATGTAGATCCCTATGTATTAATATATAATCCGGATACGCTTAAAAAACTGGGTGTAGAGAAGCTTCCGAAATCGACAGAGGAATGGGCATTATTAATCTCAAATTTCAAGAATCAAACGGTTGTCCCTCATCTCTTGGGATTAGATTATGATGATCCATACGCTACTCTGTCTTTGCTTTGGCAATTAGGAGGAGAGAAGCAAGAGGATAATGCGCGGTCTCCTTTTAAACTTACTGAGGAAATGAAGGCTGCCATTGATCAAGTTGATGCATCAAGAACTTATCTGTTGAATAAGAAAGACCCTACGGAAACTAGTGGAGACATCTGGAGGATGCTATATAACGGAGAGGTGGCTGTTGTGCTAACCCGTGCATCGGAAGCCACCCAACATGAACATCCGAGAATGGAAATATCCTTCTCAGAGCAGATGGATACTGGAAGAACGATGTGGATTAGCGGACGAAGCTTTGTAGTTTCAGCCCAGACTGATAATGCAGAGGCCGCAGGGGTATGGATTTCGGAAATGACTAATCAAGCGGGGCAGCGGAATTGGTATGAGACAACTAGGCATCTTCCAGTGCTTAAATCTCTTTACTATGACTCTTCCAAGAATAATCTACCGGAATGGATTCCGGCCACATTGGTGAATAGGCAGGGAGGAACCCTGCCTGTGGGAGCTACACTTCCTGTTCAGATGAATGAATTCGCAGGAATTACTGAACAATTTTTAAGAGGTACAATAAATTCAAAGCTATATAAAGATCGATTATCTCAAATTGAAAAAGATACACCTGAAGAGACACATGAAGATACACTTGAAGAGACACTAGAAGACATTCCGAATAAATGAGCTTATGTTTTTAAAGATATCTTTAATTTTACACTTAAAGTTCCTTTTGTAATTGTCACGTCGGTGGCTTCTATAAAGGGAACTATTTTTTTGGGATAAAAACCAAGATCAAAGTCATTCTCGA
Source organism: Paenibacillus segetis (assembly GCF_014639155.1). Lineage (NCBI taxonomy): Bacteria > Bacillati > Bacillota > Bacilli > Caryophanales > Paenibacillaceae > Paenibacillus > Paenibacillus segetis. The sequence continues at coordinate 2,915,492 of NZ_BMFT01000001.1, read as the reverse complement.
GTTCCCGGCAAGTTGTGTCAGGGAGCTCAAGTCCATTGAACACAAGCCGATCAACATGAAAACTGATGGAATTCATAGGCTCATTTTCTATTGTATAATGTCCTTCTACCTTAAGGTCAAACCCCTCTCTACTCCCTTGTACAACAATTTTTGAATCTCCAAATTGAAAAGACATATTACTTAATAATTCCTGTTTCTCATGGAGGAAGTTGTTCAACTCCTCTTCCCGCACAAGTAGAGTGTACCCTCCATTAACAGAGGTTAAGCTGTCCTTATGATCCTGCAAAAAATCAGGGAAGTCTGACATCGCTGAAGAAAGTGCTTTGAAATAACGACGTACTTCATTCAAACCTTCATTTTCCCAATAAGTTGTGAGTTCCTGGATCAAGGTCTTTAATTTCTCTGGATCTGCACTTAGGTTAAGTGAACTGTCAACGCTTTGTTGAAGGGAAGCTACACGTTCTCTCTGCTTAAGTAAATTGTCCTTCGATTTTGCTAGTTCCTCCGATTGTGAATTCAATTTTTCCTTTGTTTTCTTTAGGGTTTTGTATTCAGCTTTGTAGCTCCCTAGGATGTCTTTGTCCCTCTCGGTGATAATTTGATAATAATCTAAGACATCGAAGAAGTCTCTTAAGCTGTCCACCGATAGGAGGGCATCTAGCAAGGTTTCTCGTTCTCCCATGTAGTATGCTTTGATCCTGTTTCCCGCTTGTTCCCGGCTGACCGTAATTTGTTTGTCCTTCTCTGCAAGCTGTTGTGAGAGCACGTTAACGGATCTTTCTGTCTCCTGTTGACTGATTTCGATCCGAGCGATTTCTCTGTCAATTTCTATGATAGATAAACTTTTTTCTAATATGGCTTGTTCTTCTACGGATAGAGTAGTTGCAAGTGATGGAGTGGGGAAACAAAATAAGGTCAGAAGTGGGAGCAGAACTAATAAGGATATGATTCGTCTGATCAAGAGCGATCCTCTCCCCTAAGTTGATGTAAGTATATATATGATGGTAGGACAGGAAATATCAGCATGTCTTTTTGGACGTAACGAAAAGACGATCCAACATGATGTCGGATCGTCTTAAAATACATTGTTTAAGTAGGGATGTACTTGCCTTCGTTGGCACTTAGAGCGGTAAGCCCATTTGAAAAATCGTCCAATAGCTAAAGCCTGTAAATGCAACAATCATGTATCCCCAGAATAGCAGGATATAGGTTCTCTCTGTAAACTTTAGGTATCCAAAAAGAACGAAAAAAGCTGTTTGTAAGAAAAATAACAGGGCCATTTCAATTAAGTCACCTGCGAAGGCCATGAGACCAATGACGAGTGTGAAAAAACCAAGGACGCGGAACATGCGTGCCACGAATAAGTACCCCCTTCATATGTATACACGTTTTAAACCTCTGGATATTATTATACCCGTATCCCCAATAAGTGTAAACGAAAAGTCAATAAAAACCATATTCACGACATGAAAATGTGATTTTTGTAATAGTTTTGTCCACTATTGTGTACATCTCATCTTATGGATGTATGCCATTAACTTTTTTTGGATATACAAAATAGTATCAAATAGATTCTATGAACTCTTTCAGAGGCATAGAAATGGAGTAAGAAGATCTTTTGAGCATAAGCCCGCCGGAGACCGCCGGCTGCATGACGGTATTAGAAGACGGTAATTAGATGTCGTTAGGAGGTATTTATAGCATGACAGCTGTGAGACAAGATGCTTGGAGTACGGAAGATGATTTGATATTGGCAGAAGTAACCTTGCGGCATATACGAGAGGGTAGTACACAACTTACTGCGTTTGAAGAAGTAGGTGAACGAATCGGTAGGACTGCCGCAGCCTGTGGTTTCCGCTGGAACAGTTGTATTCGTAAAAAATATGACGCTGCTATCGGGATCGCTAAGGCACAAAGACAAAAACGTAATTATCTAAAGAAACAAGGCTCAATCGCGGGCAATTCGGCAATCGCTTCCTTAGCTTCGGTTGAACTGGAAGAAGGAATCTATAGAAGTGAAGGGGTAACGGAAGAAACGATTTCCATCGATGCTGTTATCCGGTTTTTGCGGGGATGGAAGAATACAGTGCAAGAAACGAATCGGCATATGAAATCTTTAGAGAAAGAATTGCGTGAGAGGGAAGAGGAGCTAGACCTACTACGCAAACATAATACTAGGCTATCGGCTCAAGTGAACGAAGTGCAGACGGATTATAGGGTTGTTAATGACGACTATAAAGCGCTAATTCAAATTATGGACCGGGCTCGCCGTCTTGCTTTTCTGAATGAAGAGGAAGATGAATCAAAGACAAGATTTAAGATGGATGCAAATGGTAACTTAGAACGAATTGAATAGACTAACTAGACAAAATAAATTCTGCCAATCTCGGCAGGATTTTTTTGTGTTTGTATAAGAATGTTTGGTATAAAGGAAGTATGGTGTTTTATGGATTTACAAAGCTTGGAAAAGGTGGGCTGGGCATGAAATTCGAGATTGTTGGAGCGGGAGCGTTAGGCTTACTTTTTGGAGCGAAACTTGTAGAGGCGGGTCATGAAGTTACTTTTTGGACAAGAACATTAGAGCAAGCAGAACTGCTGATAAAAGATGGTATTTCGCTGGGGGAAAAAGGTGGTCATCCCAAAGTGATTAATTCTAATAAATTCTGCGTATACCAAGGCCAAGCAGAGTTAGCTTTGCGTAAGAACCAAGCAGCAGATTGGGTATTCATCACAACAAAACAACGGCATATTGATGAAGAATTATTAACTTTGATTAAGACGCTACACGGACCAAAATCAGAGACGGTTTGTTTTCAAAATGGGATAGGTCATCTTAAAAAAATATCCATGTTATTAGATGGAAAAGAAATACATGCAGCAGTTACAACTGAAGGGGCCACACGAATCGGTGCTCAAAGTGTAATTCGATCAGGAGTAGGGAAGACGACAATAGGAGTTGTTGGACGCAGTAGTCATACCCATCTCCAAAATGATGAAAATCTGGAACTGAACGGGGTCATAAACGGAGAAAGTTTAGTAAAAATCCTAGTAAATGCAGGATTCCCCGCCTTTTTGTCGAAAGACATCGATAGGGAAATTTTTAGGAAACTAATGATTAATGCGGTGATCAATCCATTGACTGCATTATGGAGAATTCCTAACGGTGAATTATTGGATACTGACGAGCGAAGAGACTTGCTCAGACAGCTTTGTGTTGAAGGCGAAGCTATTTACCGGGCAAACGGCATATTATATGATCCTGCTTTATACGAGCAAATATTAGAGGTGTGCCGCTCCACTGCAAGTAATGTTTCTTCGATGCTAAATGATGTCCTTCAAGGCGCGCCAACTGAGGTGGATTTTATCAATGGCCGCTTGGTAGAAATGGCCCGTTCAAAAGGTGTTCCTGCACCAGGACATGAAATGGTATGGCGGTTAATTCGAGGCTTAACATCAACAGATCAAGTTAGAAAATAGAACATGCTTTGTTCATAAAACTAAGCGTATGCTTTTGAAGCAAGTTTCATTCGAAGATTATCCAAAGAGGTATTGCTCACAAAACTAAGCATATGCTTACGAGGTGAGTTTTGCTCGAAGTTTTTATTCAAAGAAGTATTGCTCACAAAACTAAGCATATGCTTACGAGGTGAGTTTTGCTCGAAGTTTTTATTCAAAGAGGTATTGCTCACAAAACTTTTAGGAGGTGGAACATGGGTCTTGTAGTTACTCCTTTTATTGTTCTGTCTATTATGCCCGTTATCCCTTTTTTGTTGGTCTATTTCATTCATTACCATCTGAAACGGGACAAGAAGGTCGCTATAAAGCTTGCGATGGATGTGACAACGTTTTTTCTGATTTTTTCGGTATCCGCTTTGTTCAATAACGTATTTAATTCGGGTTTTGGTATTTATCTTATCGTACTCATTCTGCTGATTATTGGTGGTTTAATCGGTGGTGCGCAGAATCGTCTAAAAGGAAAAGTGAATGTAAGAAAACTGCTTAGAGTTGTATGGAGGTTAGCATTTGCGGGCACAGGTGTGGCGTACGTGGTTTTATTTTTAATCGGTTTTATTGCAGCTATATTACATATTTAGGGACTTCTTAGTTAAACATAATAAAGAAAGTGAAGAACACATTTGAATATCGAATAACATTAACCTTTGTTAAGTGATCCCAAAAAGTCAATAATGTAGATTAGACATTTTTGTTAAAAAAAATGTCGCATTTTGGAGGATTTTGTCCGATCGTGTAAAATTTTTATTGGATTTTTTTGACCACTGGTTGTATAATCTTAAACCATATACACAAAACTTCGTAGGGGGAACCGGTTAAGATGAAGAAGAATAAAAGTTTATTGCTTTTGTTGACTCTTGTTCTTGCGGTCGGCACGCTGCTCTCAGCTTGTGGATCTAATGACAAGGGTAATTCAGCAAACGGTGGCACAAATGCAGGAAGTAATGGCAATGTCGAGGAAGTATTGGCGGCTGACCAAACACTCAGAATTAACTTGGCTGCAGAACCACCAACATTTGATCCTGCTCAAGCACAAGACAGTCAAGCTCATACAGTACTCAATATGATGTATGAAGGTCTTACACGTATGGACGAATCTGGTCAACCGATTCCTGCAGCAGCAGAGAAATGGGAAATAGATGGAACAACTTATACGTTCCACCTTCGTCAAGGTGCAACTTGGAGTAATGGTGATCCTGTAACAGCGAACGATTTCGTATTTGCATGGGAACGCGTTCTCAGTCCTAATACAACTCCAGCAGCTCCTTATGCTTATCAATTGTATTATATTGAAAATGCTCAAGCCTTCAATGAAGGAACAATTAAAGATTTTAGTGAAGTAGGCGTTAAAGCAATTGATGATAACACGTTGGAAGTTAAACTTGCTGCTCCAACACCTTATTTCTTGGGACTAACTTCTTTCTATACGTACTTCCCAGTACATCAATCGGTTAAAGAAGATCCTAAATGGGCAGTTAATAAAGATAAAATGATCGTAAATGGACCATTTACTCTACAAACTTGGACTAAAGGTCAAGAAATTGTAGTAGCTAAGAATGACAAATACTGGGACAACGAAAGCATTAAGTTGACTAGTATCGTTATGTCTTTAGTTGACAGTGGTGCTACTGAACTTACCAGTTACAGAAATGGTGAATTGGATCGTGCGGGTCAACCAAACGGCGAAATCCCAACGGACCAAATTCCAATTGTAAAAAATGAACTTAAAGATGAATTCAATTCTAAAGGTATTGCTAGTATGTATTTTTATCAATTTAACGTAACAGCTAAGCCTTTTGATAACGCGAAGATTCGTAAAGCATTCGCAATGGCGATTAGTCGTCAAGACCTTGTAGACAAGGTAACCTTGGGTGGTCAAATTCCTGCCTATGGTTTTGTACCTCCAGGTATTGCTGGTGCAGACGGTGAATTCCGTACTGAGCATAAGGACAGCGAATATTTCCAAGAAAACTATGACGAAGCTAAAAAGCTTCTTGAAGAAGGTATGAAGGAAGAAGGTTACACTAAACTTCCTGAAGTTACATTGATCTATAACACAAGTGAAGGCCATAAGAAAATTGCATTGGCTATTGCTGATATGTGGAAAAACAACCTTGGTGTTGATGTGAAAACAGAAAACCAAGAGTGGGGCGTTTATTTGGAAAACCGTCGTAACTTGAACTATCAAGTTGCTCGTGGTGGATGGACTGCGGATTACAGTGATCCGATGTCATTCTTGGATCTATGGACTTCCACAAGCGGAAACAACGATATTGGCTTTAAGAATGAAGAGTTTGATAAATTGATCGCTGAGGCTAAGGCTACTGACGACGTTAAATTGCGTGATGATAACTTTGCCAAAGCAGAGACTCTCCTTATTAAAGACAACATGGCAGTAATGCCGTTGTACTACTATACAAATGTTTCACTTGTGAAACCTTATTTGAAAAATGTAATTGTTGACTATAGCGGTGCAGTTGAATACTCTCGTGCATACCTACTAGAACATTAATTACTTGTAGATTATTCAATTGAATAAGGCAACACGGGATATATATGTGGGTATTCCATATATATCCCGTTTTTTTTATGTGTGAATTCGCTAGCTAAATGCTATTTGGAAATATTACGGAATAGACAAATGAATTGCTTTATCCTAAAATCGATTTATGTCGAAAAGTCGATTAATGTCGAAAATTTTATAAGAGGAGGTGCTAACGGGCATGGCACGTTATATTGCAAACAAACTGTTCTATACTTTGATATCGCTGTTTATCTTGATCTCTGCCACCTTCTTTCTTATGAAAGCAATACCAGGTGACCCTTTTATGTCGGAGAAGAAAGTTCCGCAAGCGATTCAAGAGCGTCTATACGAACAATATGGACTCGATAAGCCCGTTTACCAGCAGTACTTTAAGTATCTGGGGGATATCGTACAAGGTGATTTTGGTATTTCGATGAAGAAGATTAACCAGGATGTATCCAGTATTATCGGACAAACCTTTGCTGCTTCACTGAAACTAGGGCTTGTAGCGATTGTTGTTTCTCTGATTGTTGGTGTTCTTCTTGGGCTCTTGGCAGCACTGTATCATCGTAGGATGATCGATAATATAGCGATGGTAGTCGCGGTACTTGGGATCGCGGTTCCCAGCTTTGTCATAGCAAGTATACTTCAATATATATTCTCCACTAAGCTACACATGTTCCCGACAATGGGCTTTAAAGGCCCAATGTATTATGTTCTTCCTGTTGCGGCCCTTTCGGCACAACCAATTGCTTTTATTGCTCGTCTAACACGTTCAAGCATGCTTGAAGTATTGAATGCGGATTATATCAAGACAGCGCGAGCTAAGGGTTTGCGTTGGTACGCAATCTTGTTCAAGCACGTCATTCGCAACGGTATTCTTCCTGTAGTCACCTATTTAGGTCCAATGACTGCAAATATCGTTACGGGTTCCGTCGTTATCGAGCAAATATTCGGTATTGGTGGTATAGGTAAGCAGTTTGTTCAGGCTATTAATGTTCGTGATTATCCTGTCATTATGGGAATTACGATCTTTTATGGGGCACTATTGATGTTAGCTCGTTTCCTGACGGACGTTTCTTACGTATTTGTTGATCCGCGTATCAAACTTAGTGGTGGAAGGGAGGACTAAAAATTGGATCATAATGATATTACCGTCATGTCATCGCCAGTTGATCTGAAGCCTGAAGATTTCAGAAAGATTGGGATGGACGAGAAGCAAGCCGAAGTCATCCAACGTGAAAGTTTATCAGCTTGGCGTGATGCTTGGCAAAGGCTACGTATGAACAAGATGGCTATGGCAGCACTTGTTGTTCTAGGGCTGATTACGCTAGCGGCGATAGTCGGACCTTGGATTTCGAAATATAATTACTATTCCAATGATTTGCTCAATACGAATCAAAAGCCCTCTCTTGAGCACTGGTTTGGAACGGATGATTTAGGAAGAGATATGTTTGTCCGTACATGGTATGGGGCGCGAATTTCCTTAATTGTTGGTTTGGCTGCCGCAATGATCGATTTATTTATCGGTGTTATTTATGGAGGTATCATGGGATACTTCGGCGGTCGAGTAGACAATATTATGAATAAATTTTCTGAAATTTTATATGCAATTCCATATCTACTTGTAACGATTTTGTTGCTTGTTGTTATGGAACCAAGCTTACCAACGATTATTTTGGCTCTAACCATTACAGGTTGGATTAACATGTCCTGGATTGTACGGGGCGAGATTATGCAGCTTAAAGGTCGGGAGTTTGTTCTAGCTTCGCGTTCCATGGGTGCAGGTTGGGGTAGATTGTTATTCCGTCACTTGTTACCAAATGCCATGGGACCCATTATCGTAACCGTAACATTGTCTGTACCAAATGCGATATTTGCTGAGGCCTTCTTGAGTTTCCTAGGTCTGGGTGTACAGGCACCAGTTGCTTCTCTAGGTTCTATGATTAATGATGCACTTACAGGTTGGTTGTATTATCCATGGCGGATGTTGTTCCCAGCCATACTAATCAGCTTAATTATGCTTTCGTTTAATATATTCGGCGATGGTCTACGTGACGCGCTTGATCCAAAACTGAAGAAATAGGAGGTGAAGATGATGGAGCCGATTTTACAAATCAAAGATTTGCATGTCTCCTTTCAAGTTAAAGGTGGAGAAGTGAAGGCCGTTCGTGGCATGAATTTCGAAGTTGGGAAAGGGGAGACGGTTGCGATCGTCGGTGAATCCGGAAGCGGCAAAAGCGTTACTGCCCAAACGATCATGCGTCTGATTCCGTCCCCTCCAAGTAAAATCACTAAAGGTGAGATACTGTTCCAAGGGCAGGACATTTTGAAGAAGAGTATGAGAGAGATTGAAGCTATTCGCGGTAAAGATATTGGTATGATATTTCAAGATCCGATGACTTCTTTGAATCCTACGATTAAAGTGGGTAAACAAATAACTGAAGTACTAATCAAACATCAGAAAATGTCAGCGGGCGAAGCGAAAGAAGCAGCGATTGAAATGTTGAAGCTTGTTGGTATTAAAAACGCTGAAGCCCGTTTTTATCAATATCCGCATGAGTTCTCCGGTGGTATGCGTCAACGTGTTATGATTGCGATCGCTCTTGCTTGTCGTCCGGCACTACTTATTGCCGATGAACCTACAACAGCACTCGATGTAACCATTCAAGCTCAGATTATGGAAGTTATGAAGGAAATGCAAGAACGTCTCGGTACATCCATTATTCTGATTACTCATGATTTGGGTGTTGTAGCTGGTATGTGTGACCGCGTCATCGTTATGTATGCAGGTGAAGTGGTAGAAACCGGTGACAAATGGGAGATTTTCAAAAATCCTCAGCATCCTTACACGAAGGGATTACTTCGTTCTATGCCACGATTGGATCAGAAGAAAGGCGAGCCGCTAATTCCGATTATCGGTACACCGCCTGATTTGATCAAACCACCAATCGGTTGTCCATTCGCCGCTCGTTGTGATCAGGCGATGGCAATCTGTGAGAGAATAGATCCTGCTGCTACTAAGTTTAGCGAAACGCACACTGCGCGTTGTTGGGATCTACATCCGATGGCGAAGGAGGGGCAATCTTCATGAGCGAAAACTTGATTGAAGTATCAGGCCTCAAGAAATATTTCGACGTGGGCGGAGGCAATGTACTAAAAGCTGTCAACGATATTAGCTTCTCCATTGCCAAAGGTGAAACCTTAGGTCTTGTAGGTGAGTCTGGTTGCGGTAAATCTACTGCGGGACGTACGGTGCTTCGCTTGTATGAACCTACAGCTGGTAGTGTCAAGTTTGAAGGAACAGATATCTACAAGCTGTCCCCTTCAAAAATGAAGGCAATGCGCCGTGATATGCAAATGATATTTCAAGATCCATACGCTTCACTTAATCCGCGGTTTACGGTAACCGATATTATCGGTGAAGCACTTGATATTCATGGCATGGCTGGGTCTAAGAAAGAGCGGAAAAAACGTGTAGAAGATTTGCTAGATATGGTTGGACTTAATCCAGACCACGCCACTCGTTATCCGCATGAGTTCTCTGGTGGTCAACGTCAACGTATCGGTATAGCGCGTGCGTTAGCTGTAAATCCTAAATTCATTATTTGTGACGAACCGATTTCTGCCCTTGACGTATCTATTCAGGCGCAGGTGGTAAACTTACTGAAGGATTTACAGAATCGTCTTGGATTGACCTATTTATTTATCGCACATGATCTTTCCATGGTTAAACATATTAGTGATCGTGTTGCTGTAATGTACTTGGGTCGGATTGTTGAGCTTGCTGAAAGCGAAGAGCTTTACGCTAACCCAATGCACCCATATACCAAAACACTTCTTTCGGCGATTCCAATTCCAGATCCGGAGATTGAAGCGAACAAGAAGCGTCTAATCCTTGAGGATAATTCCAGTGGTCCAATTGGCTCGGCAAAAGGAGACTCATCGGATGGTGGTGCCTTCGACCTAGAGAACTCGGAACTTGTGGAAGTGTCCAAAGGTCATTGGGTATCCATGCCTAAAAAATAGGATTGTAACATTTACGGCGATAGAAGCACTCACGACATGATTTAGTTGTGGGTGCTTTTTTAGATTGTTTAGCATGTTTGTTTTGACGAGCGCGAGGGATATTCGGTACAATCAAATAAGGCTTTAGGGATGAAAAGGAGGGACAGAAGGAAATGAATGTTGCCCATAAACCATTAATATCCGGTCAGCCGTTGGCGGAAGCCCTAATTCGGGATTTTCCCTCGGTAGGACATTTATATGAAAGTAATCCTCTTGATAAAGGGGAATGGTCGAAACGATGTATGTGGCTGGACAGCAGTGAACATTTACGTGTCCAGCGAGCGGCGCTAGTAAGCCGTTTGCGGGAATACAACCTGGTACATAATCCTAATGAGGCAGTGATGGAGTCGCTGAATAAATTAGAGCAGCCAGGGACTACTGTCATCGTTGGAGGACAACAAAGCGGTCTGTTCTCAGGTCCATTGCTTGTTATTTATAAAGCTGTGAGCATCATTAAAGCAGCAGAACATACCTCAACTGTATTGGGACGACCGGTTGTTCCGGTATTCTGGATTGCAGGAGAAGACCATGATTGGGATGAAGTGAATCATACGTATTTGTTATCTTCTGACATGCAGATCAGCCGAATTCGTGTTCTTAAAGAGGAAGAGAAACGTTCGCCTGTTAGTATGACGGATGTCAATCAGGAAGATTGGAAGACGGCTATTGATGAGTTAGAGTGTTTGTTACCGGATAGCGAATTTAAAATCGGACTCATGGAGCATTTGAGACAGATTGCTGCGGATTCATCAACTTTAAGTGAAGGTTTCGCAAAGCTGATGGGAACCTGGTTTGGTAAGTATGGATTAGTTTTATTAGATTCTGCTGATCCTTATTTAAGAAAACTTGAAGTTCCGGTGTTCCAGACTATCATTAATAGAAATGATGAGCTAGAGGCCGCTTATAAAACTGCCGCTGAGGACATTGTTAGGCTTGGTGGCACACCTCAAGCCGATGTAGCTGATGGTGGAGCAAATCTGTTTTACATTCACGAGGGTGAGCGCCTACTTCTATTTAAACGAGATGGTCATTTCGCTGATCGTAAAGGGAAAATTTCTTTTACTAAGGAAGAACTTCTTTCCGAATTGACTTCACATCCAGAGCGTTTCAGCAACAACGTGTTGACTCGTCCTCTCATGCAGGATAGCCTGCTGCCTGTGTTAGGTTCCGTGCTGGGTGCTGGAGAGATCGCATACTGGGGACTGACTCGCAGAGCATTTGACCTATTGGGACTCAAAATGCCGATTTTACTCCCGCGTATGTCTTTTACGGTTGTAGAGGGTACACTGCAGAAGCAAATGGAGAAGTATAAGCTTACTTGGGAAGACGTAAAGGACCGAGATATTTTCCGAAATAAACGGGAGTCTTGGCTCGTTGCACAGGATAAGGTACAGCTGGACTCGCGCTTTGACGAGATCAAATCAACTTTTGGTGGGTTATATGAACCATTAATTGATGAACTTGGCGGTATTCAAAATGGACTTTTGAAATTAGGCAATGCGAATAAGGATAAAATACTGGATCAGATCGAATATTTACGGGGGCGGGCTAAAGACGCCTTGGAGAAAGCTAATGAAGTAGGTTTGCGACATTTTGAACGGATTGAACTCTCGCTGTTCCCTCAGCATAAACCACAAGAGAGAGTGTATAATGTTTTCTATTATTTGAACCGTTACGGAATGGAATGGATCGATGATCTGATGGAGATTCCGTATGACATAGAGGGGAATCACAGAGTTATCTACTTGTAGGTTCTGCTTTCGAAGTAATTTATGGTGAATCGTATTTTAGGAGGGTATTATTATGAGTTCACAGTCTATTCAGAACAGTATTGTCACGGATTTGAAGTTGGCTCCAGAAGGACATTTGAAGATCGACTGGGTAGAAGCCCATATGCCGGTACTTGGACGTATCCGCAAACAATTTGAAGCTGAACAACCGTTTAAAGGCTTGAAAGTAACTATTTCACTTCATCTTGAAGCAAAAACGGCTTATTTAGCCAAAGTTGTTCAAGCTGGTGGAGCTGAAGTGACGATTACGGGAAGTAACCCGCTATCCACTCAGGACGATGTTTGTGCGGCTCTTGTGGAAGACGGAGTAACTGTATTTGCGAAATACAATCCAGAACCTGCGGAGTATAAAGAACTCATAGTTCGTGCCCTGGAGAACAAACCAGATCTAATTATCGATGATGGTGGAGATTTGGTTGGCATCTTGCATTCTGAACGTCCTGACTTGTTGGAGAATATCCGCGGTGGAGCTGAGGAGACAACAACGGGGATCCTGCGTTTGAAAGCGATGGATAAAGAGAACCAGCTGAAATTCCCAATGGTCGCTGTAAACGATGCCTATTGTAAATATTTGTTCGATAACCGTTATGGTACTGGGCAATCGGTATGGGACGGTATCAATCGTACAACCAATCTAGTTGTAGCAGGTAAAACAGTCGTTGTCGTTGGATACGGTTGGTGCGGTAAAGGTGTAGCTATGCGAGCAAAAGGGTTAGGCGCTAACGTTATCGTCACTGAAATCGATGCCATCAGAGCAGTTGAAGCTTACATGGATGGTTTCAAAGTTATGCCGATGATGGAAGCAGCCAAATTAGGAGAGTTCTTCGTAACCGTAACAGGTAATCGTGATGTTATTCGTGGTGAGCACTACGATGTAATGAAGGACGGCGCGATTTTGTCGAATGCAGGTCATTTTGATGTAGAATTCAATAAACCGGAACTAAAGGAACGTTCAAGCTCTGTTCGTACGGTACGCCGTAATATTGAGGAATATCAACTGAATGATGGCCGTAAGATATACGTACTTGCAGAGGGGCGGTTAGTTAACCTTGCAGCTGGTGATGGTCACCCCGCTGAGATTATGGACATGACCTTTGCTTTGCAGGCATTGTCATTGAAATATGTAAATGAACAATATGAATCCATTGGCAAAACCGTAGTAAATGTACCTTACGAGTTGGATGAACAAGTAGCACGTTATAAACTAGAGAGCCTTGGTCTCGGTATTGATGTCCTAACAGAGGAACAACGGGTGTATCTGGATAGCTGGCAGGAGTAGTAGTTTCGTAAAAATGTTTACATGGTGATTTTTCTAAAACCCTTTCCGAGTATCTGAGGAAAGGGTTTTTACTGCCGTTCCTACCCGAAAAGATAGGTGAAAGCTAGCGGAGCGGCGCGTTTGAGTCTGGAGAAGCTATAAGCTTTCTTAAGAAAGCTACGTTCGTCTTTGCAGCGGGATAATTACCTTTTCAGTTTCAATAGAATCTAAATTATCCCGCTGCAACAACGATCGAAGGACCAAACGAGGTGCGTAGTTTGTTGATTTCTCGCCGTCTTTCATCCTTCTTTCACCTGTCTTTTCCTCCTCCCCTTAAATTACCAATAAAATAATTTGTGAACTTTAGAAGGAGTTTTTACACCTGTATCGAATAATAACTATTTATAAGTGGTGAAAAGTGGTGTAAAGTGGGGGAAAGAGGTAAGGGGTGAGTTATCCGATGTTTATGGGGGAATTTCAACATAGCATTGACGATAAGGGTCGGATAATTATACCGGCTAAGTTTCGTGACCTCCTTGGATCCTCTTTTGTTGTTACTCGCGGCTTGGACAAATGTCTGTTTGTCTACCCACTGCAAGAATGGGAAGTACTTGAGCAGAAGCTCAAAGCCCTACCCTTGATGAAATCCGATGCGCGTGCGTTTACTCGCTTTTTTTTCTCTGGGGCGACAGAATGCGAGTGGGATAAACAGGGAAGGGTAAATTTACCGGGAAGTTTAAGGGATTATGCAAAACTTGAGAAAGATTGTGTCGTACTCGGTGTGTCGAACCGTGTGGAGATTTGGAGCCGGGATACTTGGGAACAATATTTCCAACAGTCAGAAGATACGTTTAACGAGATTGCTGAGAAGTTAGTTGATTTTAATTTTGATTTATAATTTGGTCTGGAGGGTTGCAGCTTGTTTCATCACATCACGGTGCTTAAAAAAGAAGCGACAGAAGGGCTGCACATCAAGCCTAATGGTATTTATGTAGATTGCACCCTTGGAGGTGGCGGCCATAGTGCCGTTATTCTATCTAAGCTTGGAGCGGAAGGTCGGTTAATAGCCTTCGATCAGGATGACTGGGCACTTGATAATGCCAAAGAGCATTTGTCATCGTTTGGTGAACGTTTAACATTGGTGAGAAGTAATTTCCGTTATCTAGAGGAGCAGCTAGCCAAGCTGGAGGGCGTACCCAAGGTACAAGGCATTCCTCAGGTGGATGGTATATTGTTTGATCTTGGTGTATCTTCACCGCAATTTGATGAAGGAGAACGTGGATTTAGTTATAATGCTGATGCACCTTTGGATATGAGGATGGATCAGACAGCTGAGCTCACGGCGAAAGAGATCATTAATGAATGGCCAGAACGTGAAATTGCTAAGATATTATTTCAATATGGTGAAGAGAAATTTTCAAGGCGTATTGCGAAGGTTATTGTGACAAAGCGTGAAGAGGGTCCTATAGAAACTACGGGACAACTCGTTGAGTTAATTAAAGAAGGCATACCTGCAGCTGCTCGTCGAACGGGTGGACATCCTGCTAAACGGAGCTTTCAAGCATTGCGTATTGCTGTGAATGATGAGCTAGGGGCATTTGAAGATGCACTACATGCAGCAATAAAGTGTCTTGCACCAGGAGGCCGGGTATCCGTTATTACGTTCCATTCGTTAGAGGATCGCATTTGCAAGCAAATTTTTGCGAGTTATGTAGAGAAATGTACTTGTCCACCTGATTTTCCTATGTGTGTTTGTGGAAGCAAGGGTCAAGTTAAATTGATTAATCGCAAACCGTTAGTCCCATCCGAAGAGGAACTGGAACAGAATTCCCGGGCACGTTCAGCAAAATTGCGTGTGGCGGAGAAATTGCAATTATTAGCGGAGGAACAGTGATATGGCGTATACACGGGGGAATTTGGCAGTCAAACAAAAGTCCGCAGAGCGGGGTTATCAACCCGAGCGTTATCGCGAGACGACCAAAGTTGTAACACGCCGGACACAGCTTCCGGTCGGAGAGAAGCTCCTTTATTTGCTGACGGTTCTCATCTGTGTAGCGGTGATGGGTGGTTTGTTATTACAAAATTCGGGGCTTTACAATATTAAAAGACAAATGTTTAACATGGACGCAGAAATTTCGAAAATGAACGTTCAAATTAAAGAATTGTCCATACAGAAGGAAGTATTAGAACAACAAATTCCACAGGAAGCCGCCAAGCTTGGTTATGTAGAACCACTTGAAGAAGGCTTACACGTAACGATTCCAACTTTGCCTTGAACCATAGACAGTAAGGGCATTTCAACTACGGTTCGTAAATAAAGAATTGGTGAGGTTCTAATATGATTAAGAGAATTAAACTTCGTACGCTGCTAATAGGGGGAATAATAACCCTCTTTTTTGCATTGCTAGTAGGAAAAGTGTTTGTGATCCAAATCGTTCAGGCTGATTTTTGGCAGGAACATGCGGAGGAGCTTTGGTCTAAGAAGAAAGTATTACCTGCTTCACGTGGGGTAATCATGGATCGAAATGGAGATGTCCTTGCCCTTGATGCACCAGCATATACCGTAGCAGTGAATCCGAAGGTTATTAATCAATACAATCTTCAGGATGAAATTGTGAAAGGGCTTAGTGAAATCTTAGGTAAAAAGGAAGATGAGTTAAGAACACTAGTTAATGCAAAGAAAGAGAATGGTGAATTCTATCCTCAACGAGAAGTTCGTAAAGAGGGATGGAAGATTGATCAAGATTTAAGAGATCAGGTAGAAAAGTTCAAAAACGAGCTCATGGAGGCTCATAAGTTAGAAGACGTTGGTATTACGTTGATTAAGGAACAGAAGCGATATTACCCGAAGAACAGTCTAGCTGCTCATATATTGGGCTATACGGATCGTGAAGGCAATGCGGTGTCAGGGCTTGAAGCGTATTATGATGAAGAACTAAAGGGTCAGAATGGCTCGATTGAATATAAAAGTGATGGCAGAGGCATTGAGATTCCCAAAGCGAGTGAGGTCTATACACCTGCTAAGAACGGGAAGACTTTGCAATTAACTATTGACGATACGATTCAATATTATATAGAGCAAGCTATGAAGGAAGCATATGATGAGCTTGATCCCATAAGTATGACAGTAATTGCTGCTGATCCGAATACAATGGAAATTCTTGGCATGGCCAATTTACCTACTTATAATCCTAATGAATTCTGGGTAAATGTCGATCAGAAGAACTTTTATAATCATGCGATTAAATCCGTGTACGAGCCAGGCTCCACGTTCAAGATCGTGACATTGGCTGGCGCGGTGCAAGAGGGATTATTTGAACCTAATGCGACGTTTATGTCAGGTAGTATTCGAGTGCCAGGGCAGACCATCCATGATGTTAAAAGGTCAGGTTGGGGACCTATAAGTTATTTAGAGGGAGTTAAGCGCTCCAGTAACGTTGCTTTTGTAAAATTAGGATATGAAATGCTCGGCCCTGATCGGTTAAAGGAGTATGTCGATAACTTCGGTTTTGGACAAAAGACGGGGATTGAGTTACCAGGAGAGTTAAAAGGAACAGTTGATCCAGTCCAGCAGGCTGACTTTGCGGCGATGTCCTATGGTCACGGGAAATTGCTGGTAACCCCGCTGCAACAAATCGTTGGGGTGTCTGCTGTAGCTAATGGCGGCAAACTACTGGAACCACATCTTGTGAAGTCAATTACCGACCCGCTGACGGGGGAAAAAATAGAGACCCAAACAAATGTCGTCCGCCAGGTGATCACGCCTGAGACGGCTAAGGAAGTTAGTGGAATATTGGAACAGGTCGTATCGGACCAGAAGATCGGAACAGGTCGACATGCTTATATCGATGGGTACCGTGTTGCTGGTAAAACAGGTACCGCCGTGAAACCGGTTAAAGGAGTATATGACTACACGAAACAGGTAGTTTCTTTTATCGGTTACGCTCCAGTAGATGATCCAAAAATTGCTGTAATTGTTGTAATCGATGAACCCAAAAATTCGGATCTTGGTGGTGGAGCAATTGCAGCACCTGTGTTCAAGAAGATTGTAAATCAATCCCTACAATATATGGGAGTACCTAAGAAACTGGATGATTCAGCTAAAAAGAATGAACAAAGCGCAGGGCAAAAAGCACCGGATTTAAAAGGTCTTTCCGTAATTGAAGCTAAAAAAGTACTTTCAAGCAAAGGGATATCGTATGCAACTTTAGGCAAAGGCTCGGATCTTGTCTCTCAATTTCCAAAAGCCGGGACGTTGCTAAAGGCAGGGCAACATATGTATCTGCTAACTGAAGAAGGAAAAAATATGAAAATACCGGATTTGAAGGGTGAATCGTTGCGTGATGCAATGGAGCTATTATCCGTTCTGCAAGTTTCGGTTAAGGCTGAGGGAGAAGGGTTTGTTGCTTCCCAAACTTTGAGTGAGGAGAATGGTCAAAGGGTAGTCACTCTAATCTTGGAACCACCTGATCAGAATGAGAAAACCGAGGAAAGTGATTCGTCAGGAGCCCCTGAGGATGTAACTGGGGACTCTCCATAGCTTGTTCTAACACCTCCTTGTCCTGAATATTCTTGATATGACAACAGTCATGTATCAGGAAGTAACAAAGGGAGGGCAATCTATGAAGAATTCCAAGGTTATACTCAGACGGAGGCTGCTGTGGCTTCTGCTGTTGCTAAGTTTACTGTTTGTAGCTCTTGCCGTGCGTCTTGCGTATGTACAGCTAGGAAAAGGCGCTGAATTGTCTGCTAAAGCGGAGGATTCATGGCGCCGTAACATTCCTTTCTCTGCAAAACGGGGAGAGATTAGCGATCGAAACGGCATTACGCTTGCTTATAATATAACTACACCAACAGTCATGGCCATTCCTGTGCAGATTAAGTCTCCGGAAACAACAGCCCGGAGTCTTGCACCACTATTAGGTATGAGCGAAGAAGCAATATTGAAAAGTATTACAAAGAGACAATCTATAGTCAGGTTACAACCCGGCGGACGCAAAATTACGATGGAAAAAGCGCAAAAAATTCGTGATTTGAATCTTCCGGGTATTGTTGTTGCCGAAGATAACAAAAGGTATTATCCTTATGGAGGGCTTGCTGCTCATATTCTCGGATTTACGGGTAGCTACAATCAGGGATTAACAGGTCTAGAGAGCAAATATAATAGTCAGCTCAGTGGTATGAATGGAAGTGTGTCCTATTTATCAGATGCAGGTGGAAGACTTATGCCAGGAACTTCGGAGAAGTATGAGGAACCGAAGGATGGACTAAGTCTACAACTGACGATTGATAAATCGATTCAGAGTATTATAGAACGTGAGCTAGATGACGCGATGGCTAGACTACAAGCGAATTCAGCACTCTCTATTGCTATGAATCCGAAGACGGGAGAAATACTCGGGATGGCATCTAGACCGGGATATGAGCCTGCGCAATATCAAGAGTACTCATCTGAAGTATACAATCGTAACTTGCCGATTTGGATGACCTATGAGCCAGGGTCAACTTTCAAGATCATTACACTTGCTGCTGCTCTAGAGGAGAAGAAAGTTGATTTGCTTCATGATCAATTTTTTGATCCGGGATATACAAAGGTAGGTGGGGCGACACTGCGATGCTGGAAAAAAGGTGGTCATGGTAGCCAGACATTTCTTCAAGTCGTAGAGAACTCCTGCAATCCAGGATTTGTGGCACTCGGTCAACGTTTGGGTAAGGAGACTCTGTTCAAATATATCAAAGATTTCGGCTTTGGTACGAAAACAGGGATTGATCTCTCCGGTGAAGAGAATGGGATCCTATTTAAATTATCTCAAGTGGGACCTGTGGAATTAGCAACGACTGCGTTTGGGCAAGGTGTGTCTGTGACCCCAATTCAACAAATCACTGCTGTCTCCGCAGCAATTAATGGTGGGAAGTTATATAAACCATATGTTGCGAAGTCTTGGACTAATACGGATACGGGCGAAGTGGTCGAGAGTATGGAGCCACAGTTAGTCCGTCAGGTTATTTCCGAGGAGACATCCAAGCAAGTTCGTACCGCATTGGAGAGCGTGGTGGCTAATGGAACCGGAGGAAATGCATTTATTGATGGATATCGAGTTGGTGGGAAAACAGGTACGGCTCAGAAAGTTATAAACGGACGGTATTCACCCAATGAACATATCGTTTCATTTATCGGCTTTGCACCTGCCGATGATCCACAAATCGTCGTTTATACGGCTGTGGATAATCCACAAGGAATTCAATTTGGTGGTGTAGTCGCTGCTCCTATCGTTCGTAACATACTTGCGGATGCCCTAGAGTATATGAAAGTTCCGGCTCGCCAGGACCAGGTAGTTAAGAAGTATAAATATGGGGAGACACCGATTGTTACGGTTCCTAATTTAATAGGTGAGACGGCCTCGGATATCTATGAGGATATGAATATGAACTTTAACCTTGCTAAATCGGGTGCAGGATCTGTAGTCATTAATCAGGCACCTAAGGCTGGTGCAAGGGTAGAAAAGGGCTCAACCATTCGAATTTATATGGGCAGTGAGTCTGAAGCAGAGCAGGGTCACGATCATAATGAGTAATAATCCTGAAATTTCAGCTTCTTGGTGATAATATATATAAAGTGTATGTTCAAAAAGTCACCTATGGGCACCGAGATTTTTACTCGTGATCAATAGATGGCTTTTTGAACACCTCATATAATGAGGGATTTAAAGAATTTGACGGAGGGGTAACCTATGCTGCTTAAAGATTTAGCAACTTATTTAATATCTTCCCAAATACAGGGGGATAGTGAGACAGACTGCAGCGGAATTGCGATTGATTCACGGAAGGTTGGGACGGGCGACTTATTTGTTTGTCTACCGGGTCATACCGTTGACGGTCATGATTATGCGGCACGGGCTAAGGAACAGGGAGCCGCGGCTTTAGTAGTGGAGAGATGGTTGGAAGACATATCACTCCCTCAGCTCAAAGTGAAAGATAGCCGGCTTGCTATGGCAGTGTTAGGAAATGTATTTTTCAATGAACCAAGTGCTGGGTTAAAAGTGATTGGTGTGACGGGAACAAATGGAAAGACGACAACAACTTATTTGATTGAGCGAATTCTTCAGGATCAAGGCAAGAACACGGGGCTGATCGGGACAATTGAACGAAGATACAATGGACAGAAGTTTCCGATGTCCGGTACAACGCCAGAATCTTTAGATTTACAGAGATACTTACATGAGATGACCGAAGCTAATTGCGAGTATTGTGTAATGGAAGTGTCATCTCATGCGCTTGAACAGGGTCGTGTGAAAGGGACAAAATTCCGTACTGCGGTATTTACTAATCTCACGCAGGATCACTTGGATTATCATAATACAATGGAAGAATATCGCGCTGCAAAAGGTCTGTTCTTCTCTCGCTTGGGCAACACTTATGCTGCAGACCCAGCATCAAGAAGTTACGCAATCTTAAATTTGGACGATGAAGCTTCCACCTATTATGCCAAACAGACAGCAGCTGAGATTATTACTTATGGCGTGGAGAATAAAGCGGATGTATTTGCTTCGAACATTTCAGTAACTTCAAAGGGAACCTCTTTTCATGTGGAAACGCCTTTCGGAAGTACTGATATTTCTCTTCATATGGTTGGTAAGTTTAATGTATATAATGCGCTGGCTGCAATTGCGGTGACGCTACTCGAGGGCATTTCACTTGAAGATATTAAGGCTAGCTTGGAATCCATTCCAGGTGTAGAAGGTCGGGTAGAAGCGGTACATGAAGGCCAAGATTTCGCAGTGATCGTCGACTACGCGCATAGCCCTGATGGGCTGGAGAATGTACTTCGTACTGTGAATGAGTTTGCCAAGGGTCGCGTGATTTGTGTTTTCGGCTGTGGTGGAGATCGTGATCGCACGAAGCGGCCTATTATGGGGCAAATCGCTGCCCGTTATTCGGAGCATGTTATTGTGACATCGGATAACCCAAGAACGGAGCAACCGGAATTGATCCTGAAAGACATTCAGGCAGGACTTGAGAAAGCTAATGTTAGTCCGGATCAATATGAACTCATTGTGGATCGGCGCGAAGCCATTCAAAAGGCTATTGAAATGGCAAGCCATGAAGATGTAGTATTGATTGCGGGGAAAGGTCATGAAACCTATCAATTGATCGGAACCGCGGTGCTCGATTTTGATGATCGTGTCGTAGCCAAAGAAGCGATAAGGGGTTTGGGAAAGTGATAAAAAGAAGCTTAACGGAAATTGCCGTGATGTGCGGCGGACATGTCGTAAATGTCGGCGATTCCGACATATCCATACAGGGAGTCGCTACGGACTCCCGCAATATTTCGGCCGGATGTCTGTTTGTCCCGATAAAGGGAGAACGGTTTGACGGCCATGTCTTTGCCGCTGATACATTGGCGGCTGGTGCAGGTGCAACGTTATGGGCGAACAGGGATGAAGTGCCACCTGGCCCGGCTATACTTGTAGAAGATACTTTGATAGCACTACAGCTTCTCGCGAAGAACTACTTGCTTGAATCTGGGGCAAAAGTAATTGGCATTACAGGAAGTAATGGGAAGACAACAACAAAAGATCTTGTATTCTCTTTACTTTCTACAACGTATAGAGTGCATAAAACCCAGGGCAATTTCAATAATCATATTGGACTCCCTTTGACTATTCTAGCAATGCCCGAGTACACAGAAATCGTCGTGCTAGAAATGGGTATGAGCGGTCGTGGCGAAATAGAAATGCTCTCAAGACTCGCAGAACCGGAGAGTGTTATTGTAACTAATATTGGTGAATCCCATCTTCTACAGCTCGGTTCGAGGTTAGAGATCGCCCGAGCTAAATTAGAAATTCTCGCTGGATTAAGATCTGGTGGACTTTTTATCTATAATGGGGACGAACCTTTAATAACTGAAGTATTACAGGATCCAGCTACAATAAAACCAGCTGAGTTTAGTACCGCCACCTTTGGGTTACAACCATCTAACGATGACTATCCAACAGGTATCATGTTCATAGAGGATGGTACGGTGTTCACTTCTAGCAAGGGGGGGGACACGCCATTTAAGCTATCCCTACTCGGAGAGCATAATGTTGTAAACTGCCTGGCTGCTATAACTGTAGCTATACACTACGGTGTGTCTGCCCATGCCATTCGGGAGGGACTACAGAATGTAGTACTTACTGGGATGCGAATTGAAATGGTAACCGGGGTTAGTGGAATTACGGTGCTCAATGATGCTTACAACGCAAGTCCTACTTCGATGAAAGCGGCGATTAGCGTCCTTGAGAAGATGAAGGGTTTTCGGCGTAAGATTGCCATTCTCGGGGATATGTTGGAGCTTGGGGAATTAGAGGCAGATTATCACAGAGAAGTTGGTAAGTTCCTAGCAAACAATAAGGTAGATCAAGTATTTACTTACGGACATTTAGCCGAGTATATAGCGGAGGGAGCAGCTGAAAGTTTGGACGCCAGCAGCATTCATGCATATACTGATAAAATCGAGCTTATTGAAAAGTTGAGATCCATATTACATCCGAAGGACGCTGTGCTTGTTAAAGGTTCAAGAGGAATGAAACTGGAAGAAGTCGTTGAAGCAATCAAAGACTTCAACCTTCAACAATAATACCGGCGAGAGGGGGGGATCCCATGGATTTTGGACTAATACTATTAACGATCGGCGTATCATTTATTTTGGCGGTTATTTCGGCTCCACTGCTTATTCCGTTGTTGCGAAGAATGAAGTTTGGACAGCAAATTCGCGGCGAGGGACCACAGTCGCATCTTAAGAAGGCTGGAACGCCTACAATGGGCGGAGTTGTCATCATACTGGCGTTTACACTTGCATTCCTGAAGTTTTCAGTTGTAAATACAGATTTTTATGTTCTGCTGGTAGCTACACTCGGCTTCGGTCTTGTTGGATTTTTGGATGATTATATCAAAATCATATTTAAACGTTCCTTGGGACTAACGCCCAAACAGAAATTGTTCGGACAGCTTCTTTTCGCCGGTATCATATGTGCACTGCTGATTTCTGAAGGACATAGTACCGCAATCGGCATCCCGGGAACCGGGATATCTTTTGATTGGGGCGGTTGGTTCTATTATCCTTTTATTGTGATTATGATGTTAGCTGTGACCAATGCGGTTAATTTCACTGACGGCTTGGATGGATTGTTATCCGGAGTTAGTGCGATTGCTTTTGGCGCATATGCGGTGATTGCGATGCAGGCTACCTCTATTCCAGCGGCGGTCTGCGCTGCTGCGATGATTGGGGCTGTACTCGGATTCCTCGTCTTTAATGCCCATCCAGCAAAGGTGTTCATGGGCGATACGGGCTCACTCGGGATCGGTGGTGCCATTTCGGCGATTGCTATAATAACGAAGAGTGAATTGCTGTTTCTTATCATCGGCGGTATCTTTGTTATCGAGATGTTGTCCGTTGTGCTGCAGGTGGTTTCCTTTAAGACAAGAGGTAAGCGTATATTTAAAATGAGTCCTATTCACCATCACTTCGAGTTGTCAGGATGGTCGGAATGGCGAGTTGTTGTTACTTTTTGGACCGTTGGTCTCGTACTAGCGGTTATCGGACTTTACTTGAACAAGGGGTTGTAGTGATGAATCATCCAGAAGAATACCGAGGACAACAAGTGGTTGTCCTCGGTCTTGCAAAGAGCGGCGTTCAAGTCGCCAAAACCCTTTATGAGCATGGGGCGATCGTTACAGTTAATGATAGAAAGAATAGGCAGGAATGTCCCGAAGCATCTCAATTAGAGGCTTTGGGAATTTCTGTGATTTGCGGAGGTCATCCAGAGGGGCTCATTCATTCTGAGGTGAAACTGGTAGTTAAGAATCCAGGTATCCCGTATACAGCGCCTCCTGTAGTCAGAGCAATCGAGCTCGGAATCGATGTGGTGACAGAAGTCGAGGTTGCTTATCATTTGTGTCAAGCTCCGATCATCGGTGTTACTGGATCGAATGGTAAGACCACAACAACGACATGGATCGGCAATATTCTTGAGGCCGCTGGGCTAAATCCCATTGTAGCGGGGAATATCGGCACACCACTGTGTGAAGCTTGCAAGGATGCGGAACCGCGTAATTGGATGGTCGTAGAGCTAAGTAGTTTTCAATTAAAAGGAACTCAGGAGTTTACCCCAAAGATCGGTTGTTTGCTCAATGTTGCAGAGACGCATCTTGATTATCACGGGACGATGGATGATTATATCGCTTCAAAATCCAAGCTGTTCGCAGGTCAAAGTGAAAGTGACATCGCAGTTATTAATTGGGACGACCCTGTATGTAGAGAGTTGGTTCCTTATATTAAGGGTAGATTGATTCCATTCTCAATGACGGAGGAACTACAGTCAGAGGGAGTATATATTCATCCTTCTTTTGTTCCCAATGTAGAGGACGGCTTGCAACGTAGTATACTTTATCGAGATGCATCGGGTCAGCTACATACCATCATCCAGGTGGATGAAATCGCGCTTCCTGGTCGCTTTAACGTGGAGAATGCTCTAGCAGCTATTGCAGTGTCTTTGGCCGCAGGAGCAGACCCAGAGGTTCTGAGAGAGCCACTTCGTAGTTTCCGTGGGGTAGAACATCGTCTGGAATTCGTTGAGGTTAAGCAGGGTGTAACCTACTATAACAATTCCAAAGCGACTAATTCTAAGGCGACAACGATGGCTTTGGGTGCTATATCTGCGCCAATCGTACTGATAGCAGGTGGGCTTGATCGTGGCTCAGATTATATGGAATTGTTACCTGTGTTTAAAGATAAAGTCAAAGCGGTTGTTGCCATTGGACAGACAAAAGAGAAAATCGGACATATCGCCGCTCTAGCCGGATTAACCGACATTAGGCTTGTCGATACTGGAGATAGCGCTACTGAAGTTTTGCGTGCTGCAATTATAGAGGCTGCTAGTTTAGCTGAACCTGGGGATGTAGTGTTACTCTCTCCAGCTTGTGCTAGTTGGGATATGTTTGCTTCCTATGAAGAGCGTGGACGCATTTTTAAAGAGGTGGTGCATACCCTTTAAGTAGGGGGGTGGATAAGCCCCTACTTCCTGGTTAAGAGGTGGCTTCCACGATGGGAAAGAGCCGTACGGCACCTGATTTTTGGTTGTTGGCCAGCATTCTAGGACTGCTGGCCATTGGAATTGTAATGGTCTATAGCGCGGGTTCAGTACTCGCTTTTCACGATTATGGCGATTCCTTCTATTTTGTGAAGCGTCAGCTTCTATTCGCAACGCTTGGTTTGGTTGCTATGTTCTTTACGATGAATTTGGATTATCGTGTGTTGAAGAAATATGCAAAGGTTACCTTATTGCTATGTTTCGGGTTATTAATCGTTGTTCTTATTCCGGGCGTTGGTGTTGTCCGTGGCGGTGCAAGAAGCTGGCTTGGTATCAGTTCATTTGGTATTCAGCCTTCCGAATTCATGAAGTTAGGTATGATTCTGTTTCTATCGTACTGGCTCGGTAAAGAGGATTATAGAATTACCGCATTCGCCAAAGGACTGCTGCCCCCGTTAGGCTTAATTGGTTTAGCATTTGGCTTGATTATGCTCCAACCTGATTTAGGCACAGGGACTGTCATGCTGGGCGCATCTATGCTGATCGTCTTTACTGCAGGGGCGCGGATTAAGCATCTGGCAGGACTGGCAGCAGTAGGGGCTATGGGGTTTGTAGGTTTGATTCTTGCCGCGCCATATCGGCTTCAACGAATCACGGCTTTTCTTGACCCCTGGTCAGACCCGTTAGGTGCAGGATATCAGATTATTCAGTCTTTATATGCTATCGGGCCAGGCGGTCTGGCTGGGCTGGGACTTGGAATGAGTCGTCAAAAATTCAGTTATGTACCGGAGCCCCAGACGGACTTTATATTTTCCATTCTAGCTGAGGAACTTGGTTTTATCGGCGGATTACTTGTTCTTGTATTATTTCTGATCTTAGTGTGGCGTGGTATGAGAGTCGCGATGACGATAGATGATACCTTTGGAAGTCTACTTGCCGTGGGTATTGTCGGTATGGTAGGAGTGCAAGTGGTGATCAATATCGGCGTAGTTATTGGCCTTATGCCTGTCACAGGAATTACATTGCCGCTAATTAGTTATGGTGGCTCCTCATTAACGCTAATGCTAACAGCATTTGGCATTCTACTAAATTTATCACGTTATGCGAGGTGAGAATTATGCGCGTCGTACTAAGCGGTGGTGGAACGGGAGGACACATCTATCCTGCTCTTGCTGTCGCCAGTCAATGTGCTGCTGAATATCCCGATGCTGAGTTTTTGTATATCGGCGGGCAAAAAGGACTGGAAAGTTCTCTAGTTCCTAAGGAGAATATTCCATTTGAAGCGATCGACATTTCCGGGTTCCGTAGGAAGTTGTCAATAGATAATATTAAAACGATAGTGCGTTTTCTCAAAGGTGTGTCTACCTCCAAAAAACTTCTGCGTCAATTCAAACCTGACGTTGTAATTGGTACAGGTGGATATGTGTGTGGACCGGTAGTTTATGCGGCTTCTAAACTCGGTATTCCGAGTATTATCCACGAGCAGAATGCGGTTCCAGGTTTGACCAATCGTTTCTTAAGTAAATATGTTTCTACGGTAGCCGTAAGCTTTGAGGGTACGGAATCGTCTTTTTCTGGAGCAAAAAATATTATTTATACCGGAAATCCACGTGCAACAACGGTTCATCAGGCCGATAAGAATAAAGGTTATGCTTCTCTTGACTTGCAGGTAGGAAGCTCTGTTGTGCTTGTAGTTGGCGGTAGCCGTGGAGCAAAGGCGATTAATGAAGCGATGATTGCTATGGCCCCATATGTGAAATCACTAGATCATATCCGGTTTGTTTATGTCACAGGAGATAACTATTATAAACCTACGTTAGATGCCATCGTCTCTGAGATAGGACAGCTACCCTCGAATTTACAGGTGTTGCCTTACGTGCATAACATGCCAGAGGTACTTGCATGCACCTCACTTATCGTAAATCGTGCGGGCGCTTCTTTTTTAGCAGAAATAACATCGTTGGGAATTCCCTCGATTCTGATTCCGTCACCGAATGTGACGAACAACCATCAGGAGAAAAATGCGAGAACATTGGAGAAGTCGGGTGCGGCAGAAGTCATATTAGAACCCTCATTAACGGGGGAATTGCTCTTTGCATCCATCGAACGAATCATGAAGAATCCGTCACTACACACCTCGATGTCAGCTGCCTCACAACAGTTAGGTAAACCAGAATCAGCCCATTTAATTGTTGAAGAGATGACTAGACTAACGCAGCAATGAATTCAAATTTGTTAACGTAGGGTCGCGGTCTGGGCGATTGTCACACTCTTCGCTAGGAAGGCATAAGATACTCTATAAATCGTGACAATCCATGCGAAGGATGAAGGAGCTGAATCTGATTCTTTCCATCGTCTTTCGTGGACCCGGGCGCCTGGTGAGAATTCTAGGTACGCTGGACTTATGACGGCGCTACGCCAAGAAGATATTTCCGGTACGTTAGTCAAGGAGGAATATTACGATGCAGCAATGGATATCGAAAATTTCAGAGCTCGATGTCGGAACCGTCATCCCAAATGAACCGATGTCAAAGTATACAACTTGGAAAATAGGAGGACCCGCTGACGCCTTGATCGTTCCAGAGAACAGTCGTCAACTTGCGGGTCTTATTACTCGGCTCTATGAAGAGCAAATTCCTTGGATGATCATCGGAAAAGGTTCAAATATGCTTGTATCTGATAAAGGAATCCGCGGCGCTGTGATTAAGCTGAGTGGGGAATTGGAACAAATCTCATTCTCAGATAACGAGGTCAAAGCCGGTGGTGGTGCTTCATTTGTCAGAGTCAGCATTATGGCGGGAAAAGAGGGATTGACCGGTCTTGAGTTTGCCGGAGGAATTCCTGGTTCTGTTGGCGGTGCCGTATATATGAACGCCGGCGCACATGGGTCTGATGTGTCACGTATATTCAAATCCGCTGAAATTGTTCTGGAGAACGGTGAATTGGCAACTTATACTGCGGGGGACATGGAGTTTGCATATCGGCACTCTATTCTGCACGAAAAGCGCGGTATTGTAACAAAAGCTTACTTCTCACTCACCAAGGGTGATCGCTTGGAGATCGGAGCTGCTATGGCGGCTTACAAAGACCGCCGGCGTAAGACACAGCCGCTAAAGCAACCGTGCGCAGGCAGTGTCTTCCGTAATCCATCGGGCGAACATGCTGCGAGGCTGATCGAAGCTGCGGGGCTTAAAGGTCTTAAAGTAGGCGGAGCTGAGGTCTCCACGTTACATGCTAATTTCATTGTGAATACTGGGCAAGCGACAGCAGAGGACGTTCTTACGCTCATGGAGCAAATCAAGGACATCATTGCATCGAAGTTTGGAATTGCATTGGTGCCGGAGGTCTTCTTCGTGGGTGAACGGTAAACTCGGAGGTGATACATTGGACAAATTGGTGATTGAAGGTGGGAGACCCCTATCAGGATCCATTCGTATCCATGGAGCGAAAAATGCCGCACTGCCGATTCTAGCAGCCAGCCTGCTGTCCGAAGGCAATGTGATGCTCAGAAATGTTCCTCGACTGCTCGATATTGATGTAATGTTGGGCATACTGGGCCGCTTAGGCTGCAAAGCGTCACACAAAGGCGATACGGTGATGATCGATGCGAGCTCCACCGATTCCTATCATGTGCCGGAAGATTTGATGAAGCAAATGAGATCTTCCATCTTTCTAATGGGACCTTTATTGGCCAAATTCGGTGAGGTGTGCATCTACCAACCGGGTGGTTGTGCAATTGGAGAACGAAAGATTGATCTGCACCTGAGGGGGCTGCAGGCGCTCGGAGCAAGTATTGAAGAGAATAATGATCAAATTTGGTGTAGAGCTAGTAAATTGACAGGTAGCGATATCCATTTGGATTATCCAAGTGTAGGGGCCACAGAGAATATTATGATGGCGGCGGCACTTGCTGAGGGAACCACGGTAATCACCAATGCAGCACGGGAACCCGAAATTCAGGATTTGCAAAATTTCTTGAATAAAATGGGCGCCAGTATTATGGGTGGTGGTACTGATACGATTAAGATTCGGGGAGTTAAACGATTATATTCTTGTGAATATGAAATCATTCCTGATCGGATTGTAGCCGGAACTGCGCTAATCGCTGCTGCAGCTACCCGGGGAACGGTGACGTTATCCCATTGCAATCCATCGCATTTGGTCTCACTGCTTCACGTGCTACGGCGTGTTGGTGTTCAAATCAGGGCATGTAATGATATAATAACCGTAAGTAGTGTTGGACGACCGAAAGCGGTAGAGGTCATCGTAACCTCACCTTATCCTTCTTTTCCTACCGATTTACAATCTCAAGTCATGGTATTGCTATCATTGGCTGATGGATTTAGTCTGATGAAAGAGACGGTATTCGAGGGCAGATTCAAACATGTGGACGAATTAGTTCGTATGGGTGCTGACATTTCTGTAGATTTAAACTCAGCTTTCATTCGTGGTGTGCCAAGGCTATATGGTGCTACGGTGGAGGCGACAGATCTGAGAGCAGGGGCTGCACTTGTTATTGCTGGGTTAGCCGCACAGGGAAGAACGATTGTTGAGCAGGTTCATCATATCGACCGCGGCTATGACCGGATTGAATTGATGTTCCAATGTTTAGGTGGCGTTATGCATCGGGAAGCCCCTGTATTGAAGCAATTGGATTTAGCCTGATCAATGCCTGAATCATCCCCTCCCTGTGAGGGGATAAAGGCTTTGTCACATATCTAGTAGATATCGGAGAAATGGTATGCCAAAAGCAAATGTCCCTATCTTGAAAGAGGTTAAGCCCAAAAAGAAAAGTAGTAAGAAAATAATAGGGATTCTAATCCTATTATTTCTCTCTTTGTTGTGTGTGCTTTTTTTTCGTTCTTCTCTAAGCAAGATTTCTAAAATTAGTTTTCAAGGTAATACGTATACATCAAATGCTGAATTACTCCAAATTAGTGGACTACAAGTTGGCGCAGCATTCTTTGGAGTTAGCTCAGATACGATTGAGAGTAAGTTAATGGAGGTACCTTCCATAGAGAAGGTCGAAGTGGACAAGTCTTTTCCGGGATTAATTGAAATTTCGGTTCATGAGTATCCTCTTGCCGCTTACGAACTCAATTCAGATGGACAGCTTAAAGGGCTATTAGGAAATGGAACGAAGATTGTTTTGGGAGACGGTACGAGACCGATAGATAAACCTATTTTGACCGGGTGGAAAGAAAATGATCCTATGTTGGCCAAGCTGTGTAGTGCACTTGCGCAAATTCCAGATCAATTGACTTCGGAAATCTCGGAGATCACACCTTCTCCAACACTGTCTTACCCAGATCGGATCAAAATGTATACGAGGTCGCGTTTTGTGGTGATCTCAGCGGTTTCATTGCTTCCAAGTAAAGCGGAATATATGAATATGATTCTGGAAGCTCAGGATCCAGGTACTCTTAAAATGTTAGATGCTGATTCTTATGTGCCGTTTAGTCTCTCAGGTGACGACTCAGGTGAAGATAACGAAGGACAAAATGATACTACTCATGAGTGAAAAACAATGGTAAAATACCATTTATGGGCAGTTTCTTTTCTCTCTCTTTTTTCTTTTGATTTTTGCGTATAGTAAATAGGTGAGACAACGAAATCTAGCAATCCCTCTCCTATTCTATTGTAAATGTTGGAAGGTAAAAAATTTGTAGAAAAAAGAGGGAAAGGTTAAACTACGTTGAATAAGTAGAGAGTACATTTTACTTTAAGATTATATTTCTATTGAGAAATAGGAGGTGCCAGGGGCTTGAGCAACAATGACATCATTGTTAGTTTGGACATCGGTACATCCAAAGTTCGTGCTATTATTGGGGAAATTAATAATGGAACCTTTAATATTATTGGGGTTGGATCTGCCGACTCGGAAGGTATTCGCAAAGGTGCGATTGTAGATATTGACCAAACTGTTCAATCGATCCGTAGTGCTGTGGATCATGCAGAGCGAATGGTTGGTATTCAAATATCGGAAGTATATGTCGGCATTTCAGGAAATCATATTGGACTCCAAACGAGCCACGGGGTTGTAGCCGTTCAGAATGAAGACCGCGAGATCGGGGAAGATGATATCGATCGTGTCTTAAAAGCAGCTGAGGTGATTGCGCTACCACCAGAACGAGAAATTATCGATATCGTAGCCAAGCAATATGTAGTTGATGGACTTGAGGGGATTAAAGACCCTCGAGGAATGATTGGTGTACGTCTGGAAGTAGAAGCTACCATTATTACAGGAGCAAAAACAGCGATACATAACTTACTTCGCTGTGTGGAGAAATCTGGGCTTAAAGTATCTGATCTAGTTCTTCTTTCACTGGGAGCGGGTCAGCTTGCTTTATCTAAGGATGAGAAAACAATGGGATCAGCGCTGGTGGACATTGGCGCAGGATCCATAACGATCGCAGTGTTTGAAAGCGGCACAATTGTAGCGACATCTACGCTTCCGATAGGGGGAGAATTTATAACGAATGACATTGCTTATGGTCTCCGTACTTTAACTGAGCAAGCAGAAAAGGTTAAGTTGAAGTATGGCTGTGCTTCCATAGAAGATGCGGCTGCGGACGTTACATTTAAAGTGACGAGAATCGGAAGTAATGTGGACAAGGAATTCACACAGGAGGATCTTGCTGCAATTGCTGAACCTCGGGTTCAAGAAATCTTTCAGCTAATCTCTCAAGAAGTGAAGAGACTTGGTTACAATGAATTGCCTGGTGGTTATATACTTACTGGTGGCACTGTCTCCATGCCGGGATTGCTAAAGATTGCCCAGCAGGAGTTGAATGCTTCAGTAAGGGTAGCTGTACCTGATTATATCGGTGTTCGTGACCCGGGATTTACCGGAGGTGTCGGAATACTGTACAAAATAATTAAGAATATTCGTATTCGTAATGCGAGTCCGAAGAAAACAGCAAATAGAAGTAAATCCTCTGGCACGACTGAGACTGTCAGAAAGTCAGGCGGTATTATGGAACGTCTCAAGAATATTTTTAGTGAATTCATATAATGGTTCAAGATGATGGACGAGCCATCCATGCATAATGAGGGGGAGATGGAAGCGTATGTTGGAATTTGATTTCGAAATGGAAAGCTTGGCTCAAATAAAAGTGATTGGTGTGGGTGGCGGAGGAAGTAACGCCGTAAACCGAATGATCGAGAACGGAGTGCAGGGCGTTGAGTTCATTACGGTGAACACGGATGCCCAAGCTCTTCATTTGGCTAAGTCAGAGCATAAATTACAAATTGGGGATAAATTAACACGTGGACTCGGTGCGGGTGCTAACCCTGATGTAGGTAAGAAGGCAGCTGAGGAATCTCGTGATTTAATTGCTAGCACGCTTAAAGGTGCTGATATGGTATTCGTTACAGCAGGTATGGGAGGCGGCACAGGTACTGGTGCGGCTCCAGTTATTGCTGAGATCGCGCGTGAGTGCGGAGCACTCACTGTGGGTGTCGTTACGAGACCATTTACATTTGAAGGACGTAAACGTTCTTCTCAAGCGGAGCTTGGAATTGAAGGTTTGAAAGAGAAAGTCGACACGCTGATCGTTATTCCAAATGATCGACTCTTAGAGATTGTGGATAAGAAGACTCCAATGTTAGAAGCATTCCGTGAAGCGGACAATGTGTTGCGTCAAGCAGTTCAAGGTATTTCTGATCTGATTGCTGTACCGGGTCTCATCAACCTTGACTTTGCAGACGTCAAAACCATTATGACTGAACGTGGTTCTGCGTTGATGGGAATTGGTATGGCTTCAGGTGAGAATCGTGCAGCAGAAGCAGCACGCAAAGCTATCATGAGTCCACTCCTTGAAACTTCCATCGAAGGTGCACGAGGGGTTATTATGAACATTACGGGTGGCTCGAATTTATCACTTTATGAAGTGAATGAGGCAGCTGAGATTGTAATTTCCGCATCCGATCCAGAAGTGAATATGATCTTCGGTGCAATTATTGATGATAGCTTGAAAGAAGAAATTAAAGTTACGGTTATTGCGACTGGCTTTGAACAAAAGCCTTCGGCTGTTCCTAGTCGTAAACCGTTGTCTAGCGTTTCTGATGCTCAGGATAACAGATCGGCATCCACACTTAGACCTTTTGGCAACCAGCCAACTAGTGGTGATCAGCTTGATATTCCAACGTTTCTGCGCAACCGTTCTCGTAACGATAACGAGTAATTGGGCGGGAACTCTCTCCCGAAGAACCTCCATTCCACAAAATAGTGGAATGGAGGTTTTTTGCTTTCCTCGACAAAATTAGTGTAGTTCTTCATTCAATTTTAGACAGACTTCCCATATAGATGTCTTTATACTGATAAGAGTCTCCCCGCCATTTACCCATTTTATAGTCCGGCAAAGAGGAAGCTTAATAGGGAGCAGGCAGGTGAAATCAATTGATTGTTTATATCGATTTGATTTTTTTAATGAATCTACTTATCGATGCCAGTCTGCTGGCGGTAACGGCCTGGATGAGGAAACAGAGGGTGATCATATGGAGAATCTCACTCTCGGCGATAGTTGGTGCATTGTATGTCATGATGATGTTCCTACCTGAGCTTTCCTTCTTATTTACCTTTCTGGTTAAGTTTCTATTCTCTGTTCTCATGCTGTGGATCGCTTTTGGTTTTGGAAGTCTGCAAAACTACTTGCGAAATATGGGTGCATTTTACATCGTTAATTTTGCGGCAGCCGGCGGGATTCTAGGCGTTCATTATTTGTTGCAAAACTCAGGGGAAGTCTGGAGTGGGATTTTCTATTCTGCATCTGGAGGACTGGGATTTTCATTAAAAATAGGCTCTTTATTTACTTTAATCTTATTTTTTGTTGTTTTGATTTGGTTTAAGGTCGTCGTTGGCTCAAGACGCAGATTGGAACGCGTGTCTTCTTTCTTGGCGGAAGTTGAGGTCCGAATCGGTGAGACCAAGGTAAGTTGTCTTGGACTAATCGATACAGGTAACCAGCTTACAGATCCACTAAGTCGTTTGCCGGTGATGGTGATGGAAGCATCACTCTGGCAGGAGTTCCTTCCAGATTCATGGAAGGGTAAACTGGGTGCGGAGCATGCGGACAACCTCATTATGAAATGGATGGAGGAAGATTCATTTCTGTGGCGAGATCGACTGCGGTTGGTACCCTATCGGGGAATTAACAAAGGTACGCAGTTTATGATCGCATTGAAGCCGGATGAGGCAAAGGTAGTATTAGAAGGAAGGGTTATCAGCTCCACTAAGTTACTTGTCGGATTAGACGGGGGTTCATTGTCAACAGAAGGTACATATCGGGCGATTATTCATCCGGTGTTGATCGAAGGGGGAGAAGGTGGGACGAAACCACCTGATGCAACTGTGAGCTTACATGTTGCTCCTGAAGTAAAGCAGGGTTCCGATTTCATCTATGAAGCGGGATCGTAAAATGGGAGGAAAGAGAAGATGTATGTAAAGTGGAAACTGATGCTCCAGCTGCAGTACTACCGGTTGTTATTTCTATTCGGATTAAAAAGCGAAGAAATATATTATATCGGTGGAAGTGAGGCACTTCCTCCTCCATTGACACGTGAAGAAGAGGAATTTCTTTTATTACGACTGCCTTCGGGAGACTCTGCCATCCGGGCGATGTTGATTGAACGCAACCTGCGTCTTGTTGTTTATATTGCAAGAAAATTTGAGAATACAGGGATTAATATCGAGGATTTGGTGTCGATCGGAGCAATAGGACTCATC
Source organism: Paenibacillus segetis (assembly GCF_014639155.1). Taxonomy (NCBI): domain Bacteria; kingdom Bacillati; phylum Bacillota; class Bacilli; order Caryophanales; family Paenibacillaceae; genus Paenibacillus; species Paenibacillus segetis. The sequence continues at coordinate 2,880,541 of NZ_BMFT01000001.1, read as the reverse complement.
AAAGCAGTAAACACGTTTGACCCGGAGAAAAAGATCAAACTTGCTACCTATGCCTCTCGTTGTATTGAAAATGAAATCTTAATGTACTTGCGGCGCAACAGTAAGATTCGTACAGAGGTCTCATTTGATGAGCCGCTAAATATTGATTGGGACGGTAATGAATTGCTCCTATCAGATGTACTCGGAACGGAGAATGATACGATCTACCGTAATATTGAAGAACAAGTTGATCGCAAACTTCTGCATAAAGCGCTCGATAAGCTTAGCGAACGAGAACGGATGATTATGGAGCTGCGATTCGGGCTTGTAGATGGAGATGAAAAGACCCAAAAAGATGTAGCTGATCTTCTCGGCATCTCCCAATCTTACATTTCACGTCTTGAGAAGCGAATTATAAAACGGCTCCGTAAGGAATTTAATAAGATGGTCTAAGTGGAATCGCATTGTTACGATTTCAGGAATAAAAAAACAACCCCGGGAGATACTGATCATTAATGTTTCTCCTTGGGAGGTAAGACACGATGACCCGAAATAAAGTTGAGATTTGTGGCGTGGATACCGCCAAATTGCCCGTTCTAAACAATACGGAAATGCGTGAATTGTTCCACTCCTTGCAACAGGACCACGTGAGATCAGCTAGAGAGAAGTTGGTGAATGGAAATCTCAGACTTGTACTGAGTGTGATCCAGCGCTTCAATAATCGGGGGGAGTATGTGGACGACCTATTTCAAGTCGGCTGCATCGGACTCATGAAAGCTATTGATAATTTTGATTTATCGCAGAATGTCAAATTTTCAACGTATGCTGTACCGATGATCATTGGGGAAATCAGGCGTTATCTGCGTGATAATAACCCAATCAGGGTATCCCGTAGTTTACGGGACATCGCCTATAAAGCCCTGCAAATGCGAGATAGCCTGACGAATCGAAACTCACGAGAACCAACAGTTTTTGAAATAGCTGAAGCACTGGGACTGCCGAAGGAAGATGTTGTTTTTGCTTTAGATGCGATTCAGGATCCAGTCTCCTTGTTTGAACCGATCTATCATGATGGTGGCGATCCGATTTATGTCATGGATCAGATTGGTGATGAGAGAAACAAAGACGTATCATGGATTGAAGAAATCGCCCTGCGTGAAGCAATGCAACGACTGAATCGCCGCGAAAAAATGATCTTGTCAATGCGCTTTTTTGAAGGCAAAACACAGATGGAGGTAGCCGATGAGATCGGTATCTCCCAAGCCCAAGTCTCCAGACTTGAGAAATCCGCCATTGTACAAATGCAGAAACATGTAAAGTCGTGAATATGAATTTTTATGGGTCCCTTCGGGGACCTTTTTTTATAAGATCAGGAAATAATTAATTACTTGCCATTAGTGTTGTTAGTAGTAGCCTCTGGTGCTACTCCTTCAGGTCTCCCATTATTTAAAGTAATGCTCTCTGCTATCTGGGTATCTGCCTTGAGCGTATATTGGATAACATCGTCAGTTTTCAAGTCGCTTAGACTGATCGGACTCTCTTGCCGCGTACCATTATCGAAAGTGATCGTAACAATTTTGGTATCGGCATCAATTGTAATGTCAGTTGTTTCTTCAGAGAAGCTTTGCTTCATTCCGCTGCCTTGTCTACCGCCTATAGGCATTCCTTCTTCAGGGGGAACTCCATTCGCTATCCCTTGCTCACCTTCAGGTTTTTTCGGTACGTCACCTTGTCCCTTTTGTATATCTTCACCACCATCATTACGAGTGGGACGATTAGACATGTCCGCTGTATAAATAGTAAGCGTATTGTCATTAATGCTCTTAATTTTACCAATATTCATGGACATGTTTGGACGGCCATTCTGAACTTGAGACTGCTGATTTGGTGAGCTATTTATCTGGGCTGTTGTGTTTGACTGGCTTTCTGGATTCGAACTGCAACCTCCTAGTAACATTGAAGCAACAAGGCCCCCTGAAATAATAAAAGGAACGATCTTTTTCATTTATTTTCTCCTCTATACAGTATTGGAATTATTTATATGAAACATATCAGATATTTCTGAAAGTTTGCTTAAAATAAGCTGAATGATTACCTAAAGAAATGAGCTGATGAAACATTCAGTATGCATAATTATGTGAAGTCTAATAGTTCTCTAAGCTGGTTTTTATTGGTCTATCTTATTTGCAGTGACGGTACATATATATAAGCGATATGATTCGAAGCAAGATGGGGGCGACTGAAATTTGGATAACGTGGTGGGTGTAAAATGAAAATTTCAGATTTCCAAACGAAGGATGTCATCAATGTAGTGGATGGTAAGCGCCTTGGACAAATCAGTGATTTAGAGCTGGACCTACGGCAGGGTTTGATAGAGGCCATTGTTGTTCCTGTAAATACGAAGTTCATGGGGATATTTGGGGGAGGTAGTGACCTTATCATCCCATGGAAGAATATTGTTAAGATTGGTTCGGATGTGGTCCTGGTCAAAATGGATGAGATCAGAGAACCCCGAATCGGCCAACAGCAGTATGAGAATACCGTCTATATCGACCGAGACGGTCGTGCAGAGCGTTCAGAACGCCGGAACTAAGACTTGTCGTTCATCTTGTGTTAAACTGGAAAGAGGTGACAAGTCTCAAACGCGTAGTGTCTCAAGAATTTTTTAACACAAAACTAAGCGCATCCCCGTAGGGGACAGCGTCTCAAAGCACGAAGTGGCAGTATAACTCTAAACAGGATCTCCATACGCTTAAATGGCAGGAGCACCATAAGTAAAGCGTGCCCCGTAGGGGAGAAAAGCGACTTTCAGCACGTATTCACCCAGGTGCATCAATAGTAGTAGATTTCTGCAGAATGTTTTCATGGTAACCCAGGAGCACCAAAAGTAAGACGTACCCGAAGGGGGAAAAGCGTTCCACCCACCCAATGTACAGCGCATCCCCGTAGGGGACAGCGAGTAGGAGCGCCTCTCATCCTCTCATGTTCCGTGAAGCGGGAGTCCAGAGGGTGCAACCCTTGGGGCCCTCCCTTATGGTAAGGGAGGGTTTGGGAGGGATGAGACCAGACCACAAAAAGGAGAAATGCATGATGGAACCGTTTGTTTGGAAACCTACACAAGATCACCCTGAGCGGTTCGATCTCGAATCTTGGAACACACACTTACCCGGATTAAGCGCAGGCTTTACGGGTAGGCAGGGAGGAATTGGACAATTCCCTTATGACAGTTTGAACTTGGCCTATCATGTCGGAGATGATCCGGCCATAGTTATTGAGAATAGACGTCAGCTATCGGAGGAACTTGGTTTCAATCCGGAATCTTGGACATGTGGAGAGCAAGTTCATGGTACAAGGGTTGCGGTTGTAAGAGAAAATGATCGCGGCAAAGGCTATGCAGATCGGAATAGTGCGTTTCAGAATACGGACGGACTGGTGACAAATGTTCAGGGCGTTCTATTGACTTCTTTTTATGCTGATTGTGTTCCACTCTATTTCTTGGATCCGGTTAATCGCGTCGTTGGCTTGGCACATGCCGGATGGAAAGGAACGGTAGGACGAATAGCGGAGGCAGTAATTGCGACGATGGAATCGGAATATGATAGCCGCAGAAGTGATATTTTGACTGCAATAGGTCCTTCAATTGGCAAGTGCTGCTATGAAGTAGATGAGGTTGTTATGTCGAAAGTACGGGATGCAATAACGATAACTGAAGACGCCCAGATCGATCGTAATTTGTATGAACCTTCTCTAAATGACGGGAGAACAATGCTGAACTTGAAAGAATTAAATCGAATTATTATGATAGAAGCAGGAATATTGCCGACTCATATCGAATGTACAACATGGTGTACAAGCTGTCACCCTGATAAATTTTTCTCATATCGTGAGCAGAATGGCATAACTGGGAGAATGGCAAGCTTTATTGGAATGAAAGAGAGGTGACCTTCTTTGTCGCTTAAAGAACGGATAGCGCACATTGAGCAGCGCGTCAAAGAAGCATGTGAACGGAGCGGACGCAGCATTGAAGAGGTCCATATCGTTGCTGTAACCAAGTATGTATCTTTGGATACAACTCGTTCCGTATTGGATGAGGGGATCTCTCACATTGGTGAGAATAGGCCACAGAATGCGTTACCTAAATGGGAAGCGCTTGGGGGCAGGGGAACATGGCACTTTATCGGACATTTGCAAAGTAACAAAGTCAAAGACGTTATTGGAAGATTTCAATATATTCATTCGCTTGACCGACTCTCTCTAGCGAGAGAGCTGGAGAAGAGAGCAGCAGCAAAGGGAACTCAGGTATTGGCATTTCTCCAAGTCAATATATCTGGTGAATCTTCCAAGCAAGGTATACAACCTCATGAAGCAGCAGCTTTTTTGAAAGAGACAGCAGGATTACCCCATGTGAAGATTATTGGACTTATGACTATGGCTCCAATTGTAGATGATCCTGAGCAAACAAGACCCGTCTTCCGGGCTTTACGTGAGCTGCGAGATGACTTAAATGCTCAAGGATTGAGTAAGGAACCATTGAAGGAATTATCGATGGGAATGTCTGACGATTTTGAAATAGCGATTGAAGAGGGGGCGACATGGGTGCGCCTTGGAACTCTTCTAGTGGGGAAAGGGGAAGAGACGTAATGGGAGTTATGAATAAGTTTATGAATTTCCTGGGCCTGCAGGAAGAAGAGGAAATTGTGGAACGGGAGAAATTTCCTGGACAGGAAGAACTGGATTTTGAAACCCCAAGCTTTGAAGCACGTAAGAACACAAGAGGAAATAATGTAGTTAGTATACATTCTCAGAAGAATGTTAAAGTGATCCTGAATGAGCCGCGTTCATATGATGAAGCGCAGGAAATTGCAGACCATCTCCGTTCACATCGTACCGTTGTCGTTAATTTGCAGCGGGTGAGAAATGATCAAGCTATGCGTATAATCGACTTTTTAAGTGGTACAATATATGCGCTTAGTGGTAGCATTTCGAAAATTGGTGGGAATATTTTTCTGTGCACTCCAGATACTGTGGAAATTCAGGGTTCCATCACAGAAATATTAACTGAGGATCCAGATTACAACAGGATGAGGTGAAGACAGCTTGGGCAGTTATACTTTTGTGAGCGTAGTTAATCTACTGTATAACATTTATTTTTACATGATTTTTGCCTATATATTGATGTCTTGGCTTCCTAATGCTCGAGGCAGCTTTATAGGTGAATTACTTGGCAAACTGGTGGAACCGTATTTATCTCCGTTCCGGCGTTTTATCCCGCCAATCATGGGAATGATTGATATTTCCCCTATCGTAGCGCTGTTTGTGCTTAATTTGGCTCGGGTTGGTTTGTTGACCTTAATTTCGTATATTGTATGAGTTTAGACATCTATGAACATTTCAGGCCTGAAGAGCGTCCGTTTGCTGATCGGGCTTGGGAGTGGATAAGAAATGCCGGGGAATATCATGAGGTCAAACGGAGTGATTTCCTTGATCCCCGGCAGTGTTTTATTTTGGAGACACTGGCAAACCGTCATGCAGACGTTATTTTTCGTTTGGATGGAGGGTATGAAGGAGCCGAAAGACGACGGGCTCTTATTGCACCGGATTATCGGGATATTTCCAGTGAGTCTATGGGCATGAAAGTACTTAGTATAACTTCAGGAGATCAGAAATTCATTTCACTCCAGCATGGTGATTACTTGGGTGCTATTCTCGGTTTGGGGCTCAAACGGGACAAAATTGGTGATATTCATGTCCGGGAGGACGGATGCCACGTAATTGTGACGGATGAGATCTCTTCGTTTTTAGATTTGAATCTGCATCAAGTGCACCGAATCGGGGTAATGACCGATATTTTAGAGCTTGAGGCATTAAGAACGACAGAGTCTACGCTCCAGCCGCTGGATTTGACGGTGGCTTCTTTACGTTTGGATGGGATTGTGAGCGATGTATTTCGTTTAAGCCGAAGCAAAGTTCTAATTCCAATTAAGGCAGGACGTTGTAGAGTGAACTGGAAAACGGAAGAGGACCCATCGAAATCCCTGAAGACGGGGGATGTTGTAGCATTGCAGGGTTTTGGCCGTTTTAAAGTCATTGAGATAGATGGAGTAACCAAAAAAGGAAGACATCGTGTCAAAATCGGTAAATTTGTATGAACGCTATGCAGGAATTCACAGATTCCTGTCGAATTAATCTACAAAATATACACCGAAGACATACTCTTCCCCTGTGGAGAGTTTCAAAATCTATAGGAGGTGCTGACCATGCCATTAACCCCGCTGGATATACATAATAAGGAGTTCTCCCGACGTATTCGCGGTTACGACGAAGATGAAGTCAACGAATTTCTCGACCAGGTGATCAAAGATTATGAGATCGTAATCCGAGAAAATAAAGAGTTTCAGAATCAGTTATTGACGATGCAAGAAAAATTGGATCATTTCTCTAACATTGAGGAAACACTAAGTAAGACGATTATCGTAGCACAAGAAGCTGCGGATGAAGTCCGCAACAATGCGAAGAAGGAAGCACAGTTGATTGTGAAGGAAGCAGAGAAGAATGCTGACCGGATCGTTAATGAATCTCTATCGAAGTCGCGTAAAGTTGCAATGGAAGTAGAAGAACTAAAGAAGCAGGCTTCGATATATCGGGCACGCTTCCGGACTTTGATCGAAGCACAGTTAGATTTGCTTAGTCACGATGGATGGGAATCCCTTGAAGATCGTGATCGTTTGCAGGAGAACAATCGTGAAGCTAAGGAAATTTACTAAGCTTTTGTCATGGTTGACATGTTACGTAGTAATAAGTTATAACTAATAGCAGATTAATATAAGAACATACAAATATCTATTTGATGATGGGAACCAGTACGTTGCGATTTTTGTTCCTCAGAGAGTTGGCGTTATGCTGAAAAGCCAATGTCAAAGACGCAGACGGAATATCCTCCCGGAGAAATAAAGCTGAATTTCCGTAGGAAAGCGTAAGCTTTGTCGGCTGTCGGCCGTTATACCGGCCCCATATGAAGCGTATGGGATCAGAGTGTCATATGCTCTGTTATGCTCTAATTAGTTTAGAGATGACTTGAGGATATGAAACAAGGGTGGTAACGCGAGCAGAAGTCTCGTCCCTTTAGGGATGAGGCTTTTTTTGTTGTTTTGTAGTTGCTGAAATTTTCAAAAACGGAAGGAAGTTGAATGAAATGAAAAAAGTCGATGTAAAAGAATCGGCGCGGCTTCGCGACAAGCGCATACTTGAAAAATGGAATACGGAGAATACGTTCAAACGAAGCATTGAAAATCGGGAAGGACGCCCTAACTATGTATTTTACGAAGGGCCTCCAACTGCGAATGGTGCCCCACATATTGGTCATGTATTAGGCCGGGTTATTAAGGATTTCATCGGTCGTTATCAAACGATGAATGGTTATCGCGTTGTGCGTAAAGCGGGTTGGGATACACATGGACTACCTGTTGAACTTGGTGTTGAGAAGCAGCTTGGGATTTCAGGTAAGCATGAAATTGAAACCTACGGCGTGGAAAAATTTATTGAGAAATGTAAAGCTAGTGTATTTGAATATGAGAAACAATGGAGAGAACTTACTGAAGCTATTGGATATTGGACGGATCTAAATGATCCTTATATTACGATGAAAAATAGCTATGTTGAGACGGTTTGGCATTTGCTGTCTACGATTCATAGCAAAGGGTTACTGTATCGTGGACACCGCGTCAGTCCTTACTGTCCAAGTTGTGAGACGACACTTAGCTCGCATGAAGTTGCACAAGGCTATGAGGATGTTAAGGATTTAAGTGCTACGGCTAAATTTAAGCTTAAGGATAGCGGTGAATTTGTACTAGCTTGGACGACTACACCTTGGACCCTCCCTGGGCACTCCGCACTGGCAGTAAATCCGGCTCTAACCTATGTACGGGTGAAACAAGAAGATGGTATTTATATCGTTGCCGAAAATCTGGTCGAAAGTGTAATGAAGGGTGAATATGAGGTGCTTTCACCGATTAAGGGATCTGATTTAGTAGGTAAAACTTATGACGCACCGTTTAATTACATCAAACCGGAGAACGGGCTAGTTATTGTGGCTGCGGACTTCGTTACAGATGCAAGCGGAACGGGGATTGTTCATATTGCACCTGCACATGGTGAGGATGACTATAAAACTTGCCGTGAGAACAACATTGAATTTAAGAATGTCGTTAACCTTCAAGGTCGTTATGAAGATATCGTGAGTGATCTTGCTGGCAAGTTCGTCAAAGATTGCGATGTTGATATCGTAAAAATGCTTGCTGATCGCGGATTGTTATATAGCAAAGAAAAATATGAACACAGTTACCCATTCTGCTGGCGCTGCAAAACACCGCTGCTCTACTATGCGACTGAAAGCTGGTTCATTAAGACAACTGCTGTCAAGGATCAATTGATCGCTAATAACAATGAGGTTGACTGGTATCCAGGACATATTCGCGAAGGCAGATTTGGTAAGTTCCTTGAAGACCTTGTAGATTGGAATATCAGCCGTAATCGCTATTGGGGAACTCCGCTAAACGTTTGGGTTTGTGATAAGACGGGCAAAGAGTATGCTCCAAGTAGCATTGCGGATCTACGCGCTCGTGCGATTGGAGATGTACCGGAGGATATCGAGCTGCATAAGCCATATGTTGACGCGATTAAGCTGAAATCGCCATTCTGTGAGGATGGAGTGATGACCCGGACACCTGAGGTTATCGACGTTTGGTTCGACAGTGGATCGATGCCTTTTGCACAGCATCACTATCCTTTTGAGAACGAAGCAACATTCGAGGATCAATACCCTGCGGATATGATCTGTGAAGGGATTGACCAGACGCGTGGCTGGTTCTACAGCTTACTTGCAGTATCAACACTATATAACGGTAAAGCACCGTACAAGGCTGTTATATCGACAGGTCACATCTTGGATGAGAATGGTCAGAAGATGTCCAAATCCAAAGGTAACGTAATCAGTCCTTGGGAGATCATTGATGAATTTGGTACGGATGCCTTCCGTTGGGCGTTGCTTGCGGATAGTGCTCCGTGGAACAGTAAACGTTTCTCTAAAGGAATTGTAGCTGAAGCTAAATCTAAAGTGATTGATACATTGGTAAATACACATGCATTTCTGACTTTGTATGCTTCTATTGATGGATACAATCCGGAAGAGCACCCATACAAACCGTCGGATAATAAACTGGATCGCTGGATTCTATCTCGCCTCAATAGTTTGATTCAAGTTGTAAGTAAGGGCCTTGAAGTGAACGATTTCCTCAATCCAGCTAAAGCGATTGAAGTCTTCGTTGATGAGTTGAGTAACTGGTATATCCGTCGTTCTCGTGATCGGTTCTGGGGAAGTGGGCTTGGTGAGGATAAATTGTCCGCCTATGGCACATTAACATCTGTGCTGTTGACGTTATCCAAACTAATGGCTCCATATACACCGCTGCTATCCGAGGAGATCTTTACAAACCTAGGTGGCGGAGAAAGTGTACATTTCGCGGATTATCCGAAAGTTGATGAATCGCTGATCGATCTTGAGCTGGAAAGAGATATGGAAAGCGCGCGTCAAATTGTCGAGCTTGCCCGGAATGTTCGTAATGAGGTTGGAATCAAGACGCGTCAACCATTATCCAGTCTGATTGTATCCATGGACCGAGATTTTAATGTGGCTGAATATGAAGATATCATCAAGGAAGAAATCAATGTTAAAACGATTGAAATCGAGACGAGTGATAGCGGATTTGTAGATTTCACATTAAAGTTAAATCTTAAAGTAGCGGGGAAAAAATACGGTAAAAATGTAGGCTTCTTGCAAAATTATATGAAGGGGCTAGCTGCTGAAGAAACCGCTCAGGTAGTAGCTAACGGTCAATTCAACGTGACCTCTCCTGAAGGTGAAGAGTTGGTTGTTACAACCGAAGAACTCCTCATCGAGAAGCAAGCCAAACCTGGATTCGCTTCGGCGTCGGGTTACGGTATCACCGTTGCATTGAACAGTGATATCACTCCGGAATTGGAGCAGGAGGGCTGGGTTCGTGAGGTTGTTCGTGCGGTTCAGGATACACGTAAAAAATTGGATTTACCTATCGAAAAGAGAGTTCGCCTCAGCTTGGATGTAGATGATGAGCTGAAAGCGGCAATTACTGCTTTTGAAGATGTACTCCGTGACAATGTGTTGATTACTGATCTAGACTTCGGTAAAGGTGAAGGCGCTGGAACGACCGTTGAACTAGGTGCTAAGAAGATTGATATTTATATTGAAGCTTAAGACTTAAGGGTTTTTTTGAATGACCAAAACGTTAGAAGGTCATACTAGAATAAACTCAAAAACAAACGAGCTATGGCTTTATCCTTAGAAATAAGGGGCCTGGCTCGTTTGTATTTTAGCAGAATGAAGTGCCTCCAAGAGAAGAGGATGGGATGATTGAATGATTCATCGTAATGGAAAGGTATCTGGAACAGGAGTCGTCAATTCCGAAGAAGAGACCATCCCTGGAACTCCAGAAGAGCAGATTAGTGCGCTGTACCGCTTGACGTTGACTTGGACTAGGCAGCTTGAACGATCACGCATTGCAGAATATACCGAACTGTTAAACCGTCCCTGGCGCCTGATATGGCTTAATATCCTTTCTGGAGTAGCCAAAGGTGTCGGAATCGCGGTTGGCTTTACTTTTTTTGCGGCGACGATCATTTATGTGCTGCAGCTGCTCGGTGCGCTCAATCTCCCTATTATTGGTGATTATATTGCCGACATCGTTCGGATCGTCCAACGACAGCTTGATCTTAATACGTATTAGGTCCAGTTCCCAAAGAGTCTTCACTATCTAGATGTTCTGTAGAACTCATTAACTCTTGATATTGACCATTACGATAAAAGAATACATTTTGTCCATAAATATCTGTGGCAACGTAACTCTCATAAGATTCAACAAATCCGTCCATTTCACGGTCTGATTCAATTCCCATATCGTCGTAACTGCCAATATCAGCATCTTCGGAATATGCGGGAGAAGTAGAAGTTCCATATGCCTCTAAAATTTGCCAGGTGTCCTCACCGTCAAATCCGGGATTCTCGTATTCGTCCATACTGGTGCGTCCGAACGGGGGTGATAATATTTCCTCTTCTACGGGTCGATCGGTTGAGACAACGGATTGAGGACTGTGTTCTTTACAGTAAGCAGTCTCGGGGATGGCACTCAACCGTTGGAAGCTGATTGGATTACCGCAGGTTACGCATACCCCATAATTGCCCTTATCGATTCGCTCTAAAGCATCTTCAATTCGGGTCAATTGCAATTCGTCATGATCGCAGAGCGCAAGATCCTTTTCCCGTTCAAAGAGTTCCGTTCCTATATCGGCGGGGTGATTGTCGAGTGAACTGAATTCACTTGTATTGTCTCGTAAGGATTGGCCGACTCCGTAATGATCATTTTGTGTGAGACGTTCTTTAAGACTTTCTTGATCAGCTTGGAGCTTGGATTTAAGTTCAGTCAACTGATACTGCGTCAGATGTGGCATGTAAAGACTCCTCTCATAATAAACGTGTCAGTGGGTATTTCGTCATGATGGTATTTTGCGCAACAATGCGACGATTTACCTAAGGAAAATCCTTTCGTGCATGGACGGGTTAATTCCCGCTGTGCTACAATATACAAGGCTTATATGTGGTTAATTCTGCCGCCGTACGTGTTGGCAGTAAGACGAAAAACGAGGTGACTAGCTGCGTGGTATACTTTCTCATCGCATTGATTGTTTTTCTTATTGACCAAGGAACGAAGTATTTGATTGCAACCGGAATGGAGTACGGTGATCAAATTCCAATTATAGGAAACTTCTTCCTCATTACATCCCACCGCAACAGCGGTGCGGCATTCGGAATATTGGAAGGCCGACGGGTGTTCTTTATTGTGATAACAACAGTTGTTGTTGTCGCCATTGTGTGGTATTTACAAAAAGTGAAGCACTCTCCTAACAAAATGCTTCCTATAGCGTTGTCCCTTGTATTGGGCGGAGCTCTAGGCAACTTCTTGGACCGTGCTGTAAGTGGTGAAGTTGTTGATTTCCTTCAGTTTAATTTCGGTACCTATACATTCCCGATTTTTAACGTGGCGGATTCATGTATTGTTGTTGGAGTGATCTTAATTGTGCTGGATTCATTCCTTGAAATACGCAGAGAGAAACGGACTGCCGTTTCAGCACAAGAACAACAAGAGGAGAAGGTATGAACGAGAATAAACCCTTAGCTGATTCGGAAGACGGAATGATGGAGTGGAAGGTAGAGGCTGCATCAGCCAAGGATCGGATTGATAAATATGTTAAATCGCTACTTGACGAGGATATTTCTCGTAGCCAAATTCAACTTTGGATTCAAAATGGGGATATCACAGTTAATGGAGCACAAGTCAAAGTGAATTATAAAGTGGCTGAAGGTGACACGGTAACGTTAGTTGTCCCTGAACCGGAATATGCTGAAATTGTTCCTGAGAATATTCCACTGGATGTCTACTTCGAAGATAAAGATGTTATTGTGGTCAACAAAAAGCGGGGCATGGTTGTGCATCCTGCTCCAGGGCATTCAACAGGTACATTAGTGAATGCATTGATGCATCACTGCCAGGATCTTTCTGGTATAAACGGAGAATTACGCCCAGGTATTGTTCATCGAATTGATAAAGATACCTCTGGTTTGATTATGGCCGCTAAGAATGATAAAGCACATGCTTCACTTGCTGCCCAGCTTAAAGAGCACACTGCAACCCGTAAATATTTTGCACTTGTTCATGGCAACTTGAGTCATGATCAGGGGACTGTGGATGCTCCGATTGGGCGAGATCCTCATGATCGTAAAATGTATACGGTCATTGATCGTAACAGTAAGCATGCGATAACGCATTTTCAAGTTATGGAACGTTTCGGTGATTATACGCTTCTGGAGTTAAAGCTCGAGACGGGAAGAACACATCAAATTCGTGTTCACATGAAATTTATAGGTCATCCACTAGTGGGTGATCCTATGTATGGCCGAAGTAAAGGCATTAAGATGGACGGACAAGCTTTGCATGCCGCAGTTCTTGGATTTGTTCATCCTTCTAGCGAAGAGTACTTGGAGTTTACCGCTCCATTACCAACGGATATGGAAGAACTACTTCATGCACTTCGTAATCGGTAGTTATAGAATCACTATGATAAAACACCTCTTGATGTTATTTCGCTTCTGAGCGAATTAACACAAGGGGTGTTTTTTATGAGAGTTGTTAGAGCAATGTAGCGGAGGATCGAAATGATTCTGGAAAAGCGGAGCGGTCGCCTTTAAGTCCTTGATTTTCATCCTAGACCCCATTCATTCAGGAAATCTGGATTTAACAGCGATTGGAAGAATCATCCGAATCTGTAGCGTCTTGTTGCTCTTGCGCTAGCCTTATGGAATAAAAAGTACAAACGTTGTGGTAATTAGTCCATTCTCTAAAATTCCATCTTCCGGCATATTTAATAAAGTAGATTTTCTTTGAAGGAGATGGATGATATGACAATAGAGAATTACCTAGATACCTATATTCAGAGCCAATTTGCTGACCGTATCGGTGGGGCGAATTACGGTAAAGATACAGCAATATATAAATTTGAGAAGATCAAACGGGCAAAAGCAGCGGCGAAAAAGAATTATCCTGATGTGGAACTGATCGACATGGGAATCGGCGAGCCTGATGATATGGCGGATGCTGGCATTGTGTCCAAACTGGCTGAAGAGGCAGCTAAGCTCGAGAACCGGGGATATGCTGACAACGGTATACAGGAGTTCAAAGAAGCAGCTACGCAGTATCTAGAAGAGGTATTCTCAGTAGCTGGGATTGACCCCATTACGGAAGTCGTGCATTCCATCGGCTCCAAACCTGCATTAGCCATGCTTCCTACCTGCTTTATTAATCCTGGCGACATTACGATTCTTACCGTTCCTGGTTATCCAATTCTAGGTACACACACAAAATATTTGGGCGGCGAAGTGTATACAGTACAACTAACGGAAGAGAATAACTTTCTGCCTGATCTGGATTCGATCCCGGTCGACATTGCTCTCAGAGCCAAACTATTGTATCTAAATTATCCAAACAATCCAACGGGTGCTAGTGCTACGAGAGAATTTTTTGCGGAAGCGATTGAATGGGCGAAGAAATATAATGTCGTCATCATACATGATGCCCCTTACGCAGCTTTAACCTATGATGGGCAAAAGCCACTGAGCTTCCTTTCTGTTCCTGGTGCCAAAGATGTTGGAGTTGAACTACATTCATTGTCGAAATCATTTAATATGACAGGGTGGAGAATAGGTTTTGTCGCAGGTAATCCGCTCATTGTGAAGGCATTTAGCGATGTGAAAGATAATAATGATTCAGGTCAATTTATCGCGATTCAAAAAGCAGCAGCATATGGATTAGCTCACCCTGAAATTACAAGATCCATTTCTCTCAAGTATTCACGTCGTCACGAAATGTTAGTTCATGCTTTGAATGAACTTGGATTTACAGCGAAGAAGCCGAAAGGTTCATTTTTCTTATACGTAGAAGCACCGAAGGCTGTCGTGGGAGGACCTACTTTTCAGTCGGCAGAAGACTTTTCCCAGTATCTTATTCGAGAACATCTGATTTCAACAGTACCATGGGATGATGCTGGCCGCTTTATTCGTTTTTCTGTGACGTTTATGGCAAGCGATGAGGTTGCGGAACGAGCTGTTATTTCAGAAATTAAGAAACGCTTAGGGAAGGTTCAATTTCAGTTTTAATTGAAAATCTGAAGGCCAAAGAGGATGCGAAGAAATTCGAATCCTCTTTTTGTTTTTTTTGTAAAAGTATAAGCAGATTACATCGTTGCATAAATATAAATAATAATGTATAATTATTAAAAGTACTACATCATTTGTGAATCGACAGAGGTACGATTTGTATAGTTTTCCTTGTCATGGAATTACAATCAATTACCAGGTTCGTTGTCTTGACAGGCATAGCGCATTCTGTCATAATTCATGTAAATCAATAAGAACCTTTAATTCAGTCCCGTGAGGCTGGCAAGGTAACGTGAATGGGTTTTTAGGGAAGACTACGCTTATAATAGCGTTGATCTTGCCTTGGATCCACATGACAGTCATGGTTATATACTATGGCTAAAGACTCCTTGCCTAGATCAGGTAAGGAGTCTTTTTTTGCGCCTATCACGGAACCGGGTAAAGTCAATGTCCTGAGGAGGCAAAAGACTATGAGTACCGAGAGTCATATCATTATGGATGAAACTGCAATTCGACGGGCTCTTACAAGAATTGCGCATGAGATTTTGGAGAGAAACAAAGGTATTGATGGGTGTGTGCTAGCTGGGATCAAAACGAGGGGAGTATTTCTCGCCAAACGATTGGCCGAACGGCTAGAGGAAATTGAGGGTAAAGCAATCCCTTGGTTTGAGCTTGATGTTACTCCTTATCGCGATGATCGCATCGAAGCGATTAGGGGAACGGAACGTTCTTCTTTTTCAATATCGATTCATGACAAAAAAGTGATATTACTCGACGATGTTCTGTATACAGGGCGAACGATTCGTTCCGCAATGGACGCAATTATGGATTGTGGACGACCAGAATCGATTCAACTTGCGGTACTTGCAGATCGTGGACATCGGGAACTGCCTATTCGGCCGGACTACATTGGTAAGAATGTTCCAACGTCTAAGGCAGAAGAAATAGAAGTCCTCCTTCAGGAAATTGACGGTCGTGACGAAGTCAGAATTCTACAATTTCGGGGGGATAACTAACATGATGACTATGACCTCTTCTTTATTAAAAGAACGGAGTTTACTAGGACTTAAAGACTTAAGCGCGACTGAGATCATCTCTATACTCAATCGCGCTGCTTACTGGGAAGGACAGAGTGAGAAGGTCGTTCCGGTTTTAAAAGATAAATTCGTTGCTAATATGTTTTTTGAGAATAGTACTCGTACACGCTTTTCTTTTGAAATGGCACAGAAACGATTAGGTGCTGAAGTATTAAACTTCTCTGCGGCTGTATCTAGCGTGGAGAAGGGGGAGTCGATTTATGACACGGTTCGTACTTTGGAATCGATGGGAATCGACGCCGGAGTAATTCGGCTTAAACCAATAGGTCTACTAGAAGAGCTTGCAACGAAAGTATCGGTTCCGCTTGTTAACGCGGGTGATGGTAACAATGAGCATCCAACGCAAGCCCTTCTCGATATGTTTACCATGAAGCAACATTTTGGTGAACTGAAAGGTCTTAAAGTGTCGATTATTGGCGATATCAAACATAGCCGAGTGGCACGCTCAAACTTGTGGGCGCTCCAGAAGATGGGAGCCGAAGTTAAACTGACTGCACCGGAAAGTATGCAGGCACCTGAACTTGCAGCGTACGCACCGTATGTATCTATGGAAGAGGCGCTTTGCGCTGATGTAGTTATGATGCTACGAGTACAGCTAGAACGCCACGCTGATGGGATTTTGAAGTCAGCGGATCAATATCGATTGCAATATGGCATGACAGAGGAAAGAGCTTCAAAGCTTGCTCCACACGTCATGATCATGCACCCAGCTCCAGTGAACAGAAATGTTGAGATTGACGATGCCGTTGTAGAGCATCCTCAATCGAGAATTTTTAAACAAATGGCAAATGGAGTACCTATTAGAATGGCGGTAATGGAACGCGCCATGAAATAAGCAACAAAATTGCAGGATGTATTGCAATTGCACAATAAAGAGCGGGGGTTTATTCATGCAACTTATCATTTCGAACGCAAGTGTTTTGGATAGCAATGGTGAATTAGTACGAAGACATATTATTTTGCAGGATGGAATAATTCAATCAATTGAAGAAGATCTTGTTGCGTTCTCAGGGAACGATGCTGAAGTTACAAGTATAGATGCCGCAGGTAAACTTGTTACACCAGGGTTCATCGATATGCATGTGCATTTGCGTGAACCTGGTTTTGAACATAAAGAAACAATAGAGTCAGGCTCTAGATCTGCTGCTAAAGGTGGGTTCACAACGATTGCCTGTATGCCGAATACTCGGCCAGTAATGGATACTCCTGAGATTGTGAACTTGGTCAAGGAGAAGGCTGAAGCTGCTGGTCTAGTAAATGTATTGCCCTATGCGGCAATTACAAAAAGTGAGTTAGGTAGAGAGCTAACGAATTTTGCAGCTTTGAAGGAAGCTGGAGTTATCGGGTTTACCGATGATGGAGTTGGTGTACAAAGTGCACAAATGATGAAGGATGCCATGGCTCTGGCACATTCACTTGATATGCCTGTCATCGCTCACTGTGAGGACAACTCATTAGTGGTAGGTGCCCCAGTGGCTGAAGGAGAGTTCGCAAAACGCCATGGTTTGAAGGGAATTCCGAATGAATCAGAAGCGATTCATGTTGGGCGAGACATTCTGCTAGCTGAAGCAACAGGGGTTCATTACCATGTGTGTCACGTTAGCACAGAGCAATCGATTAGATTGATCCGTTTGGCTAAATCCATTGGCATCCATGTTACTGCTGAGGTTTGCCCGCATCATCTTGTTCTTTCGGAAGAAGATATCCCTGGTCTGGATGCGAACTGGAAAATGAATCCGCCGCTTCGTTCCAAAAGAGATGTGCAAGCATGCATCGAAGCTTTGGAAGACGGTACGATTGATATCATCGTTACGGACCACGCACCACATAGCGTGGAAGAGAAAGCAAAAGGAATGGAACTTGCACCGTTCGGAATCGTAGGTTTCGAAACGGCATTCCCACTACTTTACACTGAGTTTGTCGCGAAGGGCCGTTGGAGTCTTCCAATGTTGATTCAGCGTATGACAGCTGATCCGGCCAGGGTATTCGGGCTCTCCTCGGGGCAACTTGTTCCTGGTGCCCCTGCTGATCTGACCATCGTAGATTTAGAGAAGGAACAAGCTGTTGATCCTGAAACATTTGCTTCAAAGGGACGTAATACGCCATTCACGGGCTGGAAGCTTAAAGGTTGGCCAGTCGCGACGATTGTACGCGGTAATGTAGTTTGGTCCGAGCAATAATTTATTCATAAATCAAAATTATAAGTAGAACATAAAGGGAAAAGGGAGTGCTTCGAAATGCAGGCAAGATTGTTGTTGGAAGACGGGACACTGTTTACCGGAAAGTCATTCGGAGCAGAGGGCGACAAGACGGGAGAAGTCGTGTTTAATACAGGAATTACAGGCTACCAAGAAGTATTGTCTGATCCATCCTATTGTGGACAAATTGTAACAATGACTTATCCACTGATCGGCAACTACGGCATTACTCGGGACGATTTCGAATCCATCGCCCCATCAATTAACGGGTTTGTTGTACGTCGGTATGAACCGACTCCAAGTAATTGGCGCGCACAATATAATCTGGGAGACCTGTTGAAAGAGTACGGTATCCCAGGGATTCATGATATCGATACACGGATGTTGACTCGGATTATCCGTCATCATGGGACAATGAAGGGGATTATTACAACTTCCTCTAAGTCGGATCAAGAGCTCAGAGAAATGATGGCTTCTACTAGCATTGAAGAATTGCGTAATCAAGTGGCACAAACATCTACTAAACATATGTACACAAGTCCGGGATCGAAAGAACGTATCGTCCTTGTCGATTTTGGTGCAAAAAGCGGTATATTGCGTGAATTAAACAAACGTGACTGTGATGTAGTCGTTGTACCGCATGATATTACGGCTGACGAAATCCGTCGTCTGAAACCTGATGGTATTCAACTGTCGAATGGCCCTGGGGATCCGAAAGACGTGCCTTACGCAGCTAAGATGGTATCCGAGCTGCTTGGAGAGTATCCAATCTTCGGAATTTGCTTAGGCCACCAGTTGTTTGCTCTTGCTTGTGGTGCTGACACGCAGAAGCTGAAGTTTGGTCATCGCGGTGGTAACCACCCGGTAAAAGAATTGGAATCAGGACGCTGCTATATTACTTCACAGAACCACGGGTATACAGTAACTGAATCCTCGATCGCTGGTACAAAGCTGGAAGTAACTCACATCAATAATAACGATAAAACGATTGAAGGTTTGAAACATAGTGAATATCCGGCTTTCTCGGTACAATACCACCCAGAAGCTGCACCAGGACCGTACGATAACAGTTATTTGTTCGACCGCTTCCTCGAAATGATTCGAGAACATAAGCAGAATCATCCACAAAGATCTCGTCAGGCTGAACTGATGGCCGCTTCGAAAGGAGAACTATAATATGCCGATCAATAAAGAACTAAAGAAGATCCTCGTTATCGGTTCTGGACCGATTGTCATTGGGCAAGCAGCTGAGTTCGATTACGCTGGAACACAGGCTTGTCAGGCGCTGAAAGAAGAAGGCGTTGAAGTGGTTCTCATTAACAGCAACCCTGCTACAATTATGACGGACACAAATATGGCGGATAAAGTATACATTGAGCCGATTACTTTAGATTTTGTTACTCAAATTATTAGACAAGAACGTCCTGATGGTCTACTACCAACACTTGGCGGACAAACGGGACTGAACATGGCCGTGGAACTTGCACGCGCTGGTGTCTTGGAACGTGAGAATGTTAGGCTCTTAGGAACACAGCTTCATTCCATTGAGAAAGCGGAAGATCGTGATTTGTTCCGTGACTTGATGCGTGAATTGGAACAACCTGTGCCAGATAGTACGATCATTACTACAGTGGATGAAGCTATGCGTTTCGCTGAAGAGATTGGTTATCCAGTCATTGTACGTCCGGCATATACGCTTGGCGGTACTGGCGGCGGGATCTGTGCAACAGAAGAAGAATTGCTTGAAACGGTCGCTTCGGGTATCCGTTACAGTCCGATCGGTCAGTGCTTGATTGAGAAATCAATTGCAGGTATGAAAGAAGTAGAATATGAAGTTATGCGTGATGCGAATGACAACTGTATCGTTGTTTGTAACATGGAAAACTTTGATCCTGTCGGTGTACATACCGGTGACAGTATCGTAGTTGCACCGAGTCAGACGCTTTCAGATCGTGAGTATCAAATGCTTCGCTCGGCATCACTTAAGATCATCCGTGCACTGAATATCGAGGGTGGTTGTAACGTACAATTTGCTCTAGATCCTCAGAGCTTCCAATACTATGTCATTGAAGTGAACCCACGTGTTAGCCGTTCTTCTGCACTAGCTTCCAAAGCAACGGGATATCCGATCGCTAAAATGGCTGCAAAAATTGCACTAGGCTACACGCTCGACGAAATCGTGAATCCAGTAACAGGACAAACTTATGCATGTTTCGAACCAACACTAGATTATATCGTTAGCAAAATTCCTCGTTGGCCTTTCGACAAATTCGTGCATGCTAATCGTAAGCTCGGAACACAAATGAAAGCGACTGGCGAAGTGATGGCGATCGGACGGACATTTGAAGAATCAATTCAAAAAGCCGTTCGTTCCCTGGAAATTGGTACTCATCGCCTTTACTTAAAAGGTACGGAAGAATTGGATACAGAGACATTAGATCGACGCCTCATCCAAGCGGACGACGAAAGATTATTCTTAGTTGCTGAAGCGTTCCGCCGTGGTTACTCTTTGCAACAGATTCAGGATTTGAGTCAAATCGATTGGTGGTTCTTAGACAAGATCGAGCGACTCGTGAAGTTCGAAAGTGATATTGCGGCTGAAACTTCGTTATCCTATGAAACACTGTATGAAGCTAAACGTCTTGGATTTACAGATCGGGCGATAGCTGAGCTTCGTGCTAAGAGTCAACCGAATGGCAGTCATTTGAC
Source organism: Paenibacillus segetis (assembly GCF_014639155.1). Classification (NCBI taxonomy): domain Bacteria; kingdom Bacillati; phylum Bacillota; class Bacilli; order Caryophanales; family Paenibacillaceae; genus Paenibacillus; species Paenibacillus segetis. The sequence continues at coordinate 2,859,761 of NZ_BMFT01000001.1, read as the reverse complement.
CGAAGAGAGTGTAACGAACTTCCGTAAAGAAAATAACCTTCGTCCAGTATATAAAATGGTTGATACCTGTGCGGCAGAGTTTGAAGCATCTACACCTTACTACTATTCTACTTACGAGACGGAGAACGAGGTTCTACGTACAGAGAAAGAGAAAATCGTTGTCCTTGGTTCCGGACCAATCCGGATCGGTCAAGGTATTGAATTTGACTACTCTACCGTGCATGCGGTTTGGGCAATTCAAAAAGCGGGTTATGAAGCGGTAATTATCAACAATAACCCGGAAACGGTATCTACGGATTTCAATACGTCAGATCGTCTCTACTTCGAGCCGTTATTCTTCGAAGATGTTATGAATGTTATTGAAGAAGAAAAGCCAGTTGGTGTAATTGTGCAATTCGGTGGTCAAACGGCTATCAATTTGGCAGCACCGTTAGAAGCAGCGGGTGTGCGCATTCTAGGAACTTCTCTGGAGAGCATCGATGAAGCTGAGGATCGTAAAAAATTCGAAGCACTTCTATCCAAACTGAGTATTGCCCAACCGACAGGTAAGACAGTGACCTCAGTAGATGAAGCGGTAGGGACAGCTCAGGCAATTGGGTATCCGGTACTTGTTCGTCCGTCCTATGTACTTGGTGGACGCGCGATGGAAATTGTATATACGGATGAAGAATTGTTGAAGTATATGACGGAGGCCGTTAACATCAATCCAGATCATCCGGTATTGATCGACCGTTATATGCTGGGTAAAGAAGTAGAAGTCGATGCAATCTGTGATGGTGAAACAGTAATTATTCCGGGCATTATGGAGCATGTCGAACGTGCCGGAGTTCACTCTGGTGATTCCATTGCGGTATATCCACCACAGCACTTGTCTGCAGAGCTTAGTGAGAAAATCGTGGATATCACCATAAAAATTGCTAAAGAATTGAAAACGATTGGTTTGGTAAATATCCAATTCGTTATTTATAAAGATGAAGTGTATGTTATCGAGGTTAACCCACGTTCCTCACGGACCGTACCGTTCTTAAGTAAAGTAACGAATATTCCAATGGCAAATGTAGCGACTCAGTGTATTCTGGGTACAAAACTTAAAGATTTAGGATACGTGGATGGTTTGTGGCCAGAGAGTGATTATGTCTCTGTAAAAGTTCCGGTATTCTCCTTCGCGAAGCTTCGTCGTGTTGAACCAACACTTGGTCCTGAGATGAAGTCGACTGGTGAGGTTATGGGACGCGATAAACAGTATGCCAAGGCATTATATAAAGGTCTGATCGGCGCAGGAATGAAGATTCCTACAACCGGAGCGATTATTGCTACCATTGCTGATAAAGATAAGGATGAAGCGGTTAGATTGCTTCGTGGCTTCTATAACATGGGCTACCATATTATTGCGACTGGCGGAACGGCTACTGCACTTACTGAAGCAGGAATTCACGTAACCACAGTTAACAAACTTAGTGATGGTACGCCGAATATTCTTGATTTGATTCGTAACGGCGAAGCTCACTTCGTGATTAATACCTTGACTAAAGGTAAGGAACCACAGCGCGATGGCTTCCGTATCCGCCGTGAAGCGGTAGAGAACGGAATCGTCTGCATGACCTCGTTGGATACAGTGTCTGCACTGCTAACGATGCTCGAGACGATCAACTTCTCGTCCCAAGCTATGCCTTCTCTGTAATATAAATTAAAAATATTTGAGCGCGGCTCCGGAAGCAATAAGCTTCGGAGCCGCAAGCATGACAGGAGGAGAATAAATGACGAGTAGTTTTAACCAAGCTGCTGGACGTTTAATGGTGGCTTTAGATTATCCTGCTGTGGATGAGGCAAGGAATCTGATCAAATCACTTGAAGATATTCCTTGCTATATGAAGATCGGTATGCAGCTCTATTATACGGCTGGTCCTGATTTTGTACGTGAATTAAAAAACCTAGGATATTCTGTGTTTCTGGATTTGAAAATGCACGACATCCCAAACACCGTGAAAGGCGGCGCGAACAGTATCACACGGCTTGGAGTGGATATGTTCAATGTTCATGCTGCAGGTGGATTGAAGATGATGTCAGCGGCTAGAGAGGGTGCTAGGGAAGCACTTGAGGCTAATTCCTCTCTCAAGATGCCACTCATTATTGCAGTGACGCAACTTACTAGCACGAATCAAGGCATGCTAAACGAAGAAATCGGGATTCCAGGTACTGTTGAAGATGCCGTTGTGTCTTATGCAGAACTCACGAAAAAAGCAGGTCTCGACGGTGTTGTTGCATCGCCGTTGGAAGTAAAGTCGATAAAAGAAAGATGTGGACTGCATTTTCAGACAGTTACTCCAGGTATCCGTCCGAAGGGCAGTGCAGCAGGAGATCAATCTCGGACTTTAACACCAGGAGAAGCAATGCGACAAGGAACGGACTTTATTGTTGTAGGTCGTCCTATTACCGCTGCTCCGAGCCCACGTGAAGCGTTGGAACAAATTATAGAGGAGATGAAGTTATCGTGATTAATTCTAATCAAATTGCACAGCAAATCGCTGATAATCTATTAACTATTGGGGCTGTAGCACTTCGGCCACATGAACCATTTACTTGGACATCGGGAATTAAGTCCCCTATATATTGTGACAATCGTCTGACGATGTCTTACCCTGAAATTCGCGATTTGATCGCTGAATCTTTCGCGGCTGTAATTCGTGAGTCTTATCCGGATGCAGAAGTTATCGCGGGAACAGCGACGGCGGGTATTCCACATGCGGCTTTTGTTGCCCAAAAGCTTGGGTTGCCGATGGCTTATATCCGTGATAAAGCCAAAGGTCATGGTAAAGAAAATCAAATTGAAGGAATTATCAAACCAGGACAAAAAGTTGTCGTAATCGAAGATTTGATCTCAACTGGTGGTAGCTCACTTAAAGCTGCTCTTGCTGTAGAAGCAGCCCAAGCTAAGCCACTTGCTGTACTTGCTATATTTAGCTATCAGTTGGATAAAGCAGTGAATGCATTCGCTGAAGCAGGTATTCCACTTCAAACGTTGTCCAATTATACGGCATTGATTGACGTAGCGGTTCAGCGTGGTGTCATTAAGGCTGAGGATTTAGAGCTGTTGAAGTCTTGGCGGCAAGATCCAGCATCATTTGGTAATTAAACTAGATACTGCGATGTAACGAAAGCCAGTCCCATCTTGAATGGGACTGGCTCTTTTAATAAATATTGAAATGAAAATCGTTTTTACTTATTTGAAGCTATAAGAAGCGTACCTTTCCGTATTACGTAGACTTGTCCAAATATCTGTGGTCTCGCCACCGATGGACCAGTAAGCAAACCCAGCAATTTTGCGGTCTGTGGCCATCCGGTATTTTAAAGAAAGAGAACGTGCTTCCTCCAGCCAGATTCGATGTGTGATACCATTCTTGCTATAATCACCGGTATATTGTCCAAGCTTACTATCCCAAATCGCCCTTACACCCAGCCGTTGTAATTTTTCATCTTGGTCTACAAGTGAAATATCTTCTGAAGAAACTGCGGTTCCATTGCGGTTTAGCGTCCAGTCACGATTATATAATGGCAGAGCCAAAATAACCTTCTCTGCGGGAACTTGCTTTAATAAGGTGTCTAGACCACTTTGCACCCATGATAAGGAGGCTACGGGACCAGGTGTTGAACCTCCTGACCAGTGCTCGTCATATCCCATGAGAACAAGATAGTCCGCTTTCTGGCCTAATAAACGATAGTCGAACGCCTCAGTCCAGTCTGAGCCCAGATCTGGGGAGACGTCAACAGACACTACAGCACCTATTGAGTGTAACTGCTCACTCAAACTTGAGACGAATTTGGAAAAATTCTCGCGGTCTGCGGGAAGTACATTTTCAAAATCTATATTAATCCCGTCAAAATCATATTTTGTTACTAAAGATTTGATCTTTTGGATGGCCGCAGCAGTTCGCTCAGAAGAGCTTAAGAACTGATGAGTTGTTTCTTGAGAGGATCGGTTGCCTAACAAGGGCCAAATTTTCTTTCCATTCTTCTTCGCCCAGGTAACAAGTGAGGAATTAGTGTAATCCTTTATGGTCTTATCGCTCTCAAGAAAAAACCAACGTGGGGATAGCACATTCACGTTAGATTTCATAATCGATTGCTCATATTCCTCATTAGTTTGTCCATACTGCCAGCCCATTTGTATTTTTGAGGCTTGGGTTGTAGATTCAAGCACGGTAGACCAACTGTTATTTTGAAGTAATCGATCTAGGAGTACCGCAGTCTCTTGTCTAGTAATATCTTGGTTGGGATAAAACTTCCCTTCACTACCTTTCATTAGACCCAGTTTTGTAATGGTAGATACATAGGGACGTGCCCATGAAGCTATCGCCGAGTTATCAGTATAATCGGTAGAGGACGATGAATTAGTAGTTTTCTGTTTCAAAGCTCGAATGATCCAGGTGGCAGCCTCCTGCCGTGTGATCGGTTTGGAAGGCTCAAACATTGCTCCCCCTGTACCTTCGGTCAACGCGAGCTCAGTAGCAGTCTGGATAGAACCGTAGTACCAAGATGTTGGAGCAACATCTTTATATGCAGGAATCATAGAAGATGAAGGTTCTAAACGCAGCAAGCGCACTAGTGTTGTAATAAATTCTGCTCGGGTAATCTTCTTTGTTGGGGAGAAGAGCTCGGATGTTGTTCCGTTCATAATTCCCTTCGAATGAAGATTGATAATGGAATCTTTAGCATAACTATTTTGTATATCCTTAAATGGCTCATTAGATTTCTTTTCTGTTATTGTTGCTGATAGTGCATTCATAGAAATGGCGGAAGTGAGCGCAGCAGTGACTAGTAGTGTAATTACTTTGATTTTTTTCAATGATAGGCTCCTTTTCCAAGCTATAATGATAGCTTCAGCTATCGTAACAGAATGTCTTTTAGAATTCAGTGTAAAAAATATGGAAAATAAATATCAATATCGTAAAAATTATTGTAACTTTTTGGTATGCTATTTCGTCTATAATGCTAGGCGTGATGGTTTTTATTGAGCGCAAAAAATAGGAGAAATAGGAGACCGATACACGATGATACAATGGTTTCGAAAACCTGTGAAATCCGTTGATACCGGCATATCAGTTGATCCCGATTCGATGGAGGAATTGTCCAGCCCTGACATAGAACCAGTAGTCACGACAGCAGTGGAGACAAGTGGTCCTATTTTGTCTGTGAAAGATGTACATAGGTCCTTCCCGGTTGGTGGAGGCGATATCCATGTGCTAAAGGGAATCAATATGGAAGTACTTCCCGGCCAGTTGGTGATGCTTAGGGGCAGGTCCGGTTCGGGTAAAACGACGCTTCTGAATATGCTAGGTGGCCTTGATCAACCGACTTCTGGAGAAATATATTTCTCCGAACAGCCGCTGCACAAGCTTAGCGATGACAATCGCACAGAGTTAAGACGCGATCAAATTGGATTTATTTTCCAAGCTTATGCATTGTTGCCTCTATTGTCAGCTTGGGAGAATGTTGAATTGTCACTCAGAATGGCGGGTGTTCCGTCTCACGAATGGAAGAAACGTGTTACCCATTGCTTAGAGATTGTTGGTCTCGGCAAACGGATGTTTCACCGTCCATCTGAATTGTCTGGGGGAGAACAGCAACGGGTAGCTATTGCCAAGGCAATTGCACACCGACCAAAACTCTTACTAGCGGATGAACCTACGGCCAATCTGGATTCGCAGATGGGGGCTCAAGTTATGGCTGTATTTAAGAACATCATACATACGGAGCAAGTAACGATTTGTATGACTACACACGATCCTACAATCTTGGAGGTAGCGGACCATGTCTATGAAATGGTGGATGGAAAATTTGTTGAATAAAAAGCGGGGAATTACCCGTGCATTGGTACTTATATCATTATCTATTATTTTGCTTATGACAGCAGGTTGTTCTTTGCTTCCAAATGAAGAACAAGAAGAAGATCTTCCTGTAATCACCCCACCGACGGTTTCTAAGAAACCGGAATATGTGGTGCGTACAGATACCTTAGAGAAGACAGTTTCTGCGGTTGGTAAGCTAATGAGTCAGCGTGAGGAACCATTATATTTTACAGCGGATGGTCTACATATTAAGAATGTTCTTGTCAAGGCAGGAGATAAGGTTAAAGCAGGCGCTGTGCTTGTAGAGCTGGATGTTGAAGCACTTGAGAAGGACCTTCGTAAGGCACAACTAGAATTCCGTCAGCAAGAGATCACAATGAAAGAAACGCTACGTAAGCGAGAAGAGATGGATGATTTTGAATTTGAGAAGGCGTCTATCGTCTTTGAGGACCAACGCCAAGCATTAGTTGATTTGGAGAAGAAAATAGCGGAAGGAACACTTACGGCCCCATTCTCAGGTACGATTGTTTCGATGAGTGCCGAGAAAGGTGGAATCGTGAAGAGTTACGAGTCGCTAGGAATTATTTCGGATACATCATCACTGGTCGTGGCGGCTTCCTTTTCCAAAGAGGATCTGGAGAAGCTCTCTGTTGGGATGAGAGCAACGGTAGACATTAACTCAGTCGGGGTATTTGAAGGCAAAGTCAAGGTAATGCCGAGTAATACCGACACTTCTTCTGGCAATGGTAATGGTAACGGTGGGGGAACGCCTCCTAAGAAAGATAGCATTGACCAATATCTCATTGTTCAACTGGATAAATGGCCAGCTGATATGGAACGTGGCCGTCAGCTTGGCGTTAAAATCGTAACCGAGAAGAAAGAAAATGCGGTGGTTATTCCTATTTCTGTTCTGCGGTCGATCGGATCTCGGACTTATGTTCAGGTTATTGAGGAAGATGGTTCGAAGCGCGAGGTTGATGTGGAGGTTGGCATGCAAACAGCGACAGATTTGGAAATCGTTAAAGGACTCACACCAGGACAGAAAGTAGTGGGTCGTTAATGGGTACACCTCTATTAAGGTTCTTGTTTCGTAAGATGTGGAATACGAAATGGCTAACGATTAGTACCTTATTGGGACTTATTGTAGCTGTTTCGTTTACGGTTAGTATTCCGATGTATTCAGATGGTGCCTTGAAGCGTGTAGTATCAAGCACACTAATCGAAGAAAGTGAAGGACTTCCTGCAGGCTCCCTACTTATGAGTTATCAGGCACCAGGGGGCTCCAAGACAGATCTGGCAGGACTTGAAGCTGTCAATAAATACATTTCGGATGAGATTCCTAATGATATCGGTTTTCCACACGAGGCATTTGTTAACACTCAGGCGATTCGAAGCACTGAGGTATATCCTCAGGATCCGACTAAGGTTGATGCCAGCCGTACAAGAACCATGTCGATCATCTCGATGAGTGGTTTGAAGGATCACATTTCAATCTCTGGTGGGAAATTGTTCTCTGACAGCGCAGATGGAGAAAATATTGAAGCGTTGATGTTGGAAGATGCAATGTATAGACAGGATTTACATGTGGGTGATGTCATTGAATATCCTTTGTCCAGCGGGCTGGATATTACTTTAAAGATAAAGATAGTTGGCGCTTTTCAACCTGAGAAGGATACCGATCCTTATTGGTATCAGGGTTTTGAGAGCGTGATGAATAGCTTTTTTATTAGTGATAAAGTTATGAATGATCATTTGCTAAAACAACTGTCGGTTCCCTTACATAACTCCACGTGGTATTACGCATTTGATCTCCGTGAGATCAAAACCGGACAGTTGTCACCTTTATCAAGTACACTGGATCGTCTCAATGTTGAACTGTACCAAAAGCTAAAAGATACAAAAGTGGATATTTCGTTTGGTAGCCTACTAGACAAATTCCGTAAACAAAGCTTACAAATGCAAACCATGCTCTTCACATTGGCAGCACCGATGATTGCCATGGTGTTCTACTATATTGTGATGAACTCTCGCCAATCGCTGGAGAAACAGCAAAGTGATATCGCTGTTCTTCGCAGTAGAGGCGCGTCAACGAAGCAGATTATTTTAATATATCTGTTAGAGGGGTTACTACTAGGGGTAGTTGCTCTGGTGTTAGGACCACTTCTAGGGTGGTTTATGTCTAAGAGCATAGGTTCCGCCAACGGGTTCTTGGAGTTCGTTAATCGGAAGTCAATTCCTGTTGGTTTTAATCTCGATGCCTTTCTACTCGGTGTAGGGGCTGTGGTCATAGCTATTTTGGCTACGTTAATACCTGCAATAGCTTATGCTAGGTCGTCGATCGTCAACGCCAAGCAGAAGCAAGCGCGATCCGATCGTCTTCCAGGATGGCAGCGCTGGTTCCTCGATATCGTTCTATTGGGCGTTGCGGGGTATGGGTATTATTTGTTCGTTGAACGTCAAATGCTGACATTCCAGACCGGTATGACAACGGATGAGCTTCAAGTTCAGCCATTCCTTTTCTTCGTACCAGCACTCGCTATATTTGCGATTGGATTGTTATTCTTACGTGTTTTCCCGTGGTTGCTGAAGTTAATCGGTTGGCTAGGGAAAAAATGGTTGCCGGTTCCATATTATTTGAGTTTAACTCAGTTATCACGTTCGGCATCTTCTTATTATCCGCTTATGATTTTGCTTGTTCTAACGCTAGGACTTGGCGTATATAATGCGTCTGCTGCGCGGACGATTGACCTTAACTCGACAGAGCGAACGCTTTATAAGTTTGGTGCGGACGTTGTCATGCAGACGGTATGGGAATCGACAGCGGAGGTGTCTAAGCCTTCTAAGAGCGGTAATGGTCAAGGAGGCGGCCAAGGTGGCTCTGGTGGTCAACCAGGTGGAAATCCTGGAGGCGGGGGGCAAGGAGGCGGTCAAGGTTCTCAACCAACGAAACTTATTTATTCGGAACCTCCATTTGAAGTATTCCGTAAACTAGACGGTGTGGAAGCTGCCGCGCGGGTTCTTCAAACCAAGGGCAACATCATCGTGTCCGGCCGTTCTGCTGGTCAAGGTATCATTATGGGAATCGATAATGTTGATTTCTCTAAAGTGGCATGGTTCCGGAACGATCTTTTCCCGGTACATCCATTTGAGTATTTAAATTTATTAGGCATGAATGAAAGTGCTGCTCTAGTACCGACAAAACTTGCCGAGAAATATAAGCTAAAAGTTGGCGACATATTTACAATTACGGTTGGTGAAGCATCTATTGATTTAGCGGTTTATGGCATTGTGCCGTATTGGCCTACTCAATATCCCGATGAAACACCGTTTATCATTGCTAACTTAGATTACATTTATGATCAGGGTCCTTTAATTCCTTATGAAGTTTGGTTGAAAATGGAGCCTGGGGCAAAGGTGAATCCACTTGCGACTAAACTTAGTGAACAGGGTGTTGATCTGTACTCGGTAAAGGATGTACGTAGCGAGCTGGTTAAACAGAGTAAACTTCCGACCCGAGGTGGGGTATTTGGTATCTTGAGTTTAGGTTTCCTCGTATCGGTCATTGTTTCCTTGATCGGATACGTTCTTTATTGGTTCTTTAATTTATCTGGTAGGGTTGTACAATTTGGTATCCTCCGGGCTATGGGGTTATCGCGTAGACAATTAACCCTCATGCTGCTGGCGGAACAAATCTTAACAGCAGGATTATCGATCATTCTGGGGATCGTCATTGGTAAGGTAGTTGGTAAGCTATACCTTCCATTCCTACAGACAGCCGATAACGTCACAACGCAGGTACCACCATTCAGGATTGTATTTAACGCTCAGGATACGCTCCAATTGTATGTAGTCGTACTGGTTATGCTGTTGCTCGGTGCTGGCCTTTTATTCTGGCAGATTCGCCGTCTTCGTGTACATCAAGCGGTTAAAATGGGAGAGGAGCGTTAAGATGATCCATTGTGAGGGTTTGGTCAAAATTTTTAAATCCGAGGATATTGAAGTCGTAGCACTCCAAGGACTAAATTTGACCGTTGAACAAGGGGAAATGATGGCGATTATTGGTAACAGTGGTAGTGGTAAATCGACGTTGCTAAATATTCTAGGTGGACTCGACCGGCCTACTGCCGGTCAGGTGTCCGTCGGTGGATGGGATCTACTTAAGATCCAAGATGAGCAATTGGTTGAATACAAACGTAAGACCGTGGGCTTCGTGTGGCAGAACAATGCTCGTAACCTGTTGCCTTACTTGACGGCACTAGAAAATGTGGAAATGCCGATGATGCTTACAGGCAAAGTAGACCGTGCTTACGCCAAACAATTGCTGGAATGGGTTGGGCTAAAAGATCGTATGCACAATAAGCTGCATCAACTTTCAGGAGGAGAACAACAGCGTGTAGCGATTGCAATATCCCTATCTAACCGCCCGCAGATGCTACTAGCTGATGAACCAACAGGATCTGTTGATACAGCAACATCGGATCAGATTATGAAAATTTTCCGTGACGTTAATCGTGAGGTGGGGATTACGATAGTTATCGTTACCCATGATTTAACGTTAGCAAGTAAAGTGGACCGAGTGGTTGCTATTCGGGACGGCTTGACGAGTACGGAATTTTTGAAACGGAACCCTAATCTGGATTTGGCTACAATGGACGGTTTCTCTGAAGGTGGACTTCAGGAGATTCATGAAGCGTTTGTCGTTGTTGACCGGGTTGGACGACTTCAAGTTCCGAAGGAGTATTTGGAAGCCGTGGGTATTGGTGGCCGAGCAAGTATGGAATTTGATGGGGAGAAGATTGTTATTACAGCACCAAAATCATTGGAGGGGGAAAAATCATAATGGCGGAGAATGGAAAGTTACGTAAGGTGTTGACTGTTTCTCTCACAGCGACCTTAGCGTTAGGGTTGCTTGCAGGCTGTAATTCAGGCAAGGCTCCAGAAGGTAAGGAAGAGAAGGTGCTTCGAATCGGAATGATGTATGGTGGTAGTGACGACTCTTATTTCCGCCAGCAGTACACCGATATTTATGAATTTACTCATCAAAATATTAAAATAGAAATTGTTCCCGCTATTGACCAAAGTCAATATCGTTATAACGATGGAACCGAACCTTATGTTCAGCCAGATTATTTGGAAAGTATGAAGAAACTGCTGACAGGAAGTAACCCTGTTGATATTGTAGTAGCTGATACAGGCACACTGAAACAGTTAATTCAAGAGAACACGCTAAAACAATTAGATCCAATGATTCAGGAAGATAAGTTCGATACAGCCGATTTTGTTCCAGCGGTTATCGATGGTATTAAAGATCTGGGCGATGGCAAGCTATATGCGTTAACACCAACGTTTAGTGCTTCTGCTCTATATTATAACAAGAAGATGTTTACGGATGCCGGTATCGATTTGCCAACAGATAAAATGACGTGGGATGATATATTTAATATAGCCCGTCGATTAGCAAAAGGAGAAGGGAAAGATCGGGTATATGGATTTTCCTTCAATCGATACAAAGGTAGCGATCCTTTCTGGGATATGCAGTATTCTTACTCCAATGCTCTGCAATTGAGAACTTTTGACGAAAAAGCAGAGAACATGACTGTTAACTCCCCGCAATGGGTAAAAATTTGGGAGACTATTAGTAAGCTAGCCAAAGATAAGATTATCCCTGATAATTCGAATCAAATGGGTAGTGATGAACCTTGGACTGCAATCAGCAGTGATATGTTCCTGTCTGGTAAAGTAGCAATGACGATTGGCGAAAGCAATTACGTCAATGAAATTGCTGATGCAAATAATAATGCCGCTAAGATCAAGAATTTTACTCCTATTGATTGGGATGTGGTAACCGTTCCTATTCATCCGGAGAAACCGGATATTGGTGGGAATATCTACCTGAACAATACATTCTCAATCAACAGCAGTGCTCCAAATCCTGAAACAGCTTGGGATTTCATTAAATTCATCGGTAGCGAAGAATGGGCGAAGCTTAGATCACGGGCAAGTACCTACGAAATGGTAGCTCGTAAGACATACATTCAACCGAAACAAGGGCTAGATTATAACATTCAGGCATTCTATTTGCTGAAGCCATTCCCACCAAGCAACCCTAAGGACGATAAATTGATGTCTGAGAAACCAGGGCTGTATAGCATAACAAATAGTGGTCGGACTTTCTTCCAAGAGGTACTTGATAATAAGAAAACTCCAGAGGAAGCACTGAATGAATGGGCGGAAAAGGGTAATAAAATGCTACAAGAGATCAAAAATAACCCGAAAACGCAATTTCAAGATGATGGAACCCCATTTATTCCAGATGAAAGTGGAAACGCGATGGGTATTAGGGGATAAAGTGGTAATTGTTAAGTCGCCGGATTTTTTTTCGGCGGCTTTTTTTGGTCGTTCTTGGGTAATCTAAGGTATAGGTGCAGAGGATTAGACATTATAATGGAAAGAGAGCTGAATTGTATCATGCGCTGGATATACTTTAATAAGTTATATAGAACGAAGTTTCAGGCGGGCTGTTTAGCTAAACGTTTGGAACAGGATGGATGGATTTATGGTTTTGATGAAATGCGGGAGATTGAAATTTTTCGTTCGCGGAGAGGAAAATATGGGGTGAGATTTATTCCATAAAATAATGCTTGACGGGGCCCTATATTATCATGTATATTATTACTTGTCGCTGTTTATTATCGCGGGGTGGAGCAGCTCGGTAGCTCGTCGGGCTCATAACCCGAAGGCCGCAGGTTCAAATCCTGCCCCCGCAATTTATATTTTTGAGTTTGGGCCCTTAGCTCAGTTGGTTAGAGCGGTCGGCTCATAACCGATTGGTCGGGGGTTCGAGTCCCTCAGGGCCCATAATGCAAATAACCCTTACTTAGTAAGGGTTATTTTGTTGTCTATAGAGATAGACTGATGTAGTTAGTTTCTCGTAGAATTACTAATCAGAGTATGCAACAGCCTGGAAACTCTCCGGTCCAATACGAACTGGTGAAGCAGGGAATCCTGCATCATTGCTGATAAAAGCTTGGTAAATTAATAAAACCTGGGTTGGGTGGTTGGAAATCTACACCGCTTATAGTTAAAGGAATCAAAAGTTGGCCCAGTTTCAGACTTTCTCTGGAAGAATAAACCAGCGTGGAAGTTGCGCCAATCACTCTAAAAATCTCAACAGTTACAGGTACTGTTACTAAATTTGCGGATCTAAAAGATATCGTAGCAGAGAAATGAACTGAAAGATTATTGCCTGCAGCCGCAGTATTCAAACCGAGTGTACCAAACAGCGCAGGTGCAACAGTCGTTGGAATGGAAATTGATCCTGAATTAGAAGCGTTTTGGGATAACTGGCTATCGACTAATTTATTCGGTATTTAAATCCACCTCCTTTCTAAAGATATATTATTCGGGAGGTGGATTTTTGTATGGACGAACTTTATGTATACGATCAAAAGGGGCATTTTGATCTATGTACTCTTCATATTAAAAGGGAACCAGGCGAGAATGAAGTAGCGCTGCTGGCGCAATAAATACAAGATTGAACCAGCGTGCAATTCTTCTCGCCTAATTCAGTTTATTTTCTTTTCTTTCTCTTCTTGACACTAGATACGAAACACATTTCATCTCTTTCTGAATACGTACAAATATGCTGAGGCACTGGAACACAATGATGTCGTCTAACTACTTCAATCGGATGAATGACCTGAACGATCTGTGGGTGGAAATAATCTTCAAACACAACTTTAGGCGGGTCAACAACGGTTTCGGTTGGGCACGTTGGGCAAAATTCCGACATTTCCTTCATCTCCTCTATAGTGGATTTACAGGCAGTATACGCAATTATCCTAAAATTGATTGTTCGTTTGTCCATAGTTCATTTATCTCGATCAAAATAAGATATAATACTTATATTACTTCCTTAGGAGGGGTGCATCATGGGTAATGAATTCTATGTTGGTTGGGGCACGTTAGCTCTGATTAATGCGGGACTTGCACAAGGGAAAAATAGAAGTGGCTTAAATTGGTTTTTATTATCTCTATTATGTGGTCCACTGGCTACATTTTTTCTTGTTATATCGAGCAAAAGATAGTCAGTGGACACATAGAAGGCAATGGTTATTTCTTCTCGCTTTTTTCATAGGCGATTAAAGTAACATGATTCCCTGTAATTTTGGCAATTTCAGATTCAGCATTTTTAATGATCGCTAAGGCCTGAGTGGTTCCATCCAGAGGAGCGATTTTATAACTATCAGTATTGATGTTCATCTTTTGTTTCCTCCATTACATGAGATTTGTGTTGTATTGTTCCCGATTTTGAGCTTCAACATTACAAAAATGATCTTTATTTAAGAAAAATGTTGAATCTGAGGACGATTCCGTATATAATCATTTATACGGGACTTTTATTCCCCATACTGTGCCGGGGTGGCGGAATTGGCAGACGCACAGGACTTAAAATCCTGCGGTAGGTGACTACCGTACCGGTTCGATTCCGGTTCTCGGCATACGAAGTAACATTGAAGGTGTAACATCGAAAGGAGTTCTAAGTCGGCGAGAAGCTGGCCTAGGACTCCTTTTTGCTTTTTGTTATTTATGAAAGAGAGGGAAAACAGTAATGTTCGGAAACGATTGGGATGAGATTCTTTACGAGGAAGTTAGAAAGCCCTATTTTATAAAATTAATGGAGTGGCTCCATCAAGAATATCAAGAGTTTACTGTGTATCCACCACAGGATCACTTGTTTCAGGCACTAAAGCTGACAAGTTATACAGATACAAAAGTAGTCATTTTAGGACAAGACCCCTATCACGGACCGGGTCAGGCGCATGGATTAAGCTTCTCTGTGTTGCCAGGTGTTAAGATTCCACCTTCCCTTCGGAATATATATAAAGAGCTATCCAGCGACCTGGGGTTAGATATTCCAACTACGGGCAATTTGACGTCATGGGCGGAACGTGGGGTGTTATTGCTCAACAATGTGTTGACTGTGCAGGACGGTCTAGCGGGCTCTCACCAAGGGAAAGGATGGGAGCAGTTTACGGACGCCGTGATCGAGGCGTTAAATGAGCGTGAACAGCCCATGGTCTTCCTCCTGTGGGGTAATCATGCCCAGAAGAAGGGGGCAAAGATTGACGAGAGTAAGCACAAGGTGATTGCTTCCGTACATCCAAGCCCGCTTGCTGCTAGAAGAGGTTTCTTTGGAAGTCGGCCATTTTCGCAAATTAATGAATTTTTAGAATCCCAGAACCAAGAATCGATAGAGTGGAAGATAGAGGAAGATAATTGAGCTTTTTTGTAGGACTTAGGGATTAATTTGGCTGAAAGGGTTACGTAATTCCTCCTATATGTCGATATAAAACGCAAAGGGCTAGAAACGAATTCTGGCAAAAGTGACACCAAAAGGAGAGGAATAAATGATTGCAAACAGGAAAATGATGAAATGGCTCCTGGCTCTAACACTGCTTCTTGCTGCAGTATTTCCGACTAGTGTTCTTGCGGCAACTGGAGATGTTCGTTCGATTGATATCGAGGGATCTGGTAGTGTATTGGAACTCAATGTAGGTAAGTCAAAGCAGCTAAAGGTATGGGGAACACTTGAAGGATCCACTTCAAAGAGCGACTTGACTGGGGCTGTAGATTGGACATCTACAGATGATGGTATTGTCAAAGTTACGAATGGATTTCTAACTGCTATAAAAAGTGGTACTGTAACGATCAAGGCTATGTACAATAATTCATCTGTATCAACTATCGAAGTTAAAGCTGTTGATACGTATAAAGAGTTAAGTCTGGATTACGGATCTGAAGGTAAATATAAACTGGGCGATACGAATTTATGGGTTTATGCTAATGCAACAATCGACACTTCTGAAGCAAAGAAGACGGATGTGACAGATAAAGCGGAGTGGAGTACCTCTAATGCTTCAGTCCTGACGATCGAGAAAGGGAAAATCACCTTGGTCGGTGAAGGAACAGCGACAATTACTGCGAAATACGCTGGTTTGACGGCGACCTTTAAAGCTACCGTATCTTCGCCATATTCCGAGTTGAAAATTAATCGTGTTAATGAAGGCTCAGGTACACCAGTCGTAGGTGATATCGAATTGCTTGTTGGTGATGACGCAATTACATTACAAGCTATCCCGGTTCTGGCTGCTGATAAAACAAAAAGCGCAGATGATGTGTCTAAAGAAACGAAGTGGACATCTTCCGATAGTAGTGTGGCTACAGTAGAGGAAGGTAAAGTTAAAGCTCTTAGCACAGGTAAAACTACGATTACCGCCGAATACTTAGGAGCGAAGGCTACTGTTGACGTTTATGTACGGGCTGCACACGAGGCAATTATCATGACGCCATCAACGAAACAGGTTATGTTTATTGGTGAGAAGCTTCAAGTGACAGCTGGAGTAAGAGATAGTGCTAATCATACAGAAGATGTTACAACGTCCGCAGAATGGACTTCCGCAAATCCATTGCTCTTCACGGTGAGTAAGGGGGAAGTTATAGCCAAAGCTGCTGGAACTTCCTCTTTGAAAACTAGTTATAAGGGTGTAAGCAAAAGTATTAACATCACGGTCTATCCTACCATTACAAAGCTAGCTACGGAGAAGACAGAGCTGGAGCTTTTGAAAGGTGAGTCACTAAGCGTTCCTAAAGTGACTGCGACTAAGCTAGACGATGAAGAACTCGATTTCAGTAAAGAGGTTGAGTGGTCCTCTGCTAACGATGAGATTGCAATTGTGGAAGACGGTAAAATCATTGCTAAAGGTGCAGGCGAAGTTATCTTAACGGCTAAACTTCCAGAATCCGCTGTATCATCCGCGTCAGAACTTCCGATTCGTGATACAGAAATAACGATTAAGCTTACCGTTAAAGAGAAGGTACTTGCACTTCTTACTGATGTTGATAATGTAAATGTGGTTATTGGAGAAGAAACCGCGCTTCCAGACATTACAGTCGTATGGGAGGACGGAAGTGAAGCTGCTAATTATACTAACGAAATGAAGTGGACCTTAAGTGGCTCCAATGCAGTTCTGAAAGATTCAGCTTCAGGAAAAGTAATTAAAGGACTACTCAAAGGGTCAGCGACATTAAAAGGGACTTATTCGAATAAAGTGATAAGTATTCCTGTGGTCATTGAACCTAAGATTACTAAGATTGTGGTTGAACCACAAAATATAGAGCTTAATCTCAAAAAGTCTAAGGCTATCAAGGTAACTGGATACTATACAAATGGTAAAACGGTAAACCTGGGTAGTAAAGTGAACTGGGAATCTTCAAATGTCGAGGTGGCATCGATAACCTCCACCACTGTGAAAGCAGTGGCTGAAGGCACCGCAACCTTGAATGGTTCTTATCAAGGAATCAAGGTTAGTGTTAAAGTCAGCGTAGTACCTAAACTGAAGACACTTACAGTAGATGAGAAGAAGCTAGTATTGGCTCCAGGTGGAGTTAAAACTGTGGTAGTGACCGCTTTGTATGATACCGGTAAAACTTCTGCTGTGACAGGTAGTGCAGTTTGGACAAGCTCCAAACCTTCTGTTGCCAAAGTCACAAACGGTAAAATTGAAGCAATCGCTAAGGGTACTACTACCATTAAAGGTAAATTCGATGGGAAAACAGTATCAATCACTGTAAAAGTAAATTAATTATTAGAGTTTAAAGTTTTAAAGCCGCCTAATTTAATAGGCGGTTTTTTTTGTGGAAAATCGCTTAATTCCTATTGATTTAGATGGAATTAAGCGATATATTTTATCTAAATAATAAAGGCGGGTGAGCGTGATGAAGGACATTCCGGAACCTTATGTAAAAGTAAATCAAATAGGTATTGTGCTATCGGTGATCGCAGCTTCTATATTTAGAGAGCCTTATGTACTGTTGTTCTTATGGCTGGTTCAAATAACGGGGCTGTTGTTCGGCAAAAATGTATTTGTTATTTTAGTAAAGCCCTTTTTAAAAGTGGATTCAGCACCACGTCAAGCGGGAGAATTACAACGGTTCAATAATGTGCTTGCCGTTCTGTTCCTGACGGGCTCTATGTTGGGCTTTGCCGTTCAAGTGAAATGGCTTGGTTACGGATTTAGCTGGATGCTTGGTGTGGCTGCTTTTGCTGCTATCTGTGGTTATTGCATCGGATGCACAGTTTACTTTCAATTCAAGCAATATAAAGCTAAATTACGGCGAGGGTAGCAATTGATTCCAAGTACTAATTACAATATAATTAGAATGGAACAAACGTTCTAGTTATATTACATATAAAGGAGTTTGGACATCACGAATAGGATAACTACGAAGTTAAGGCATCATTTAACAAGTAAAATGGCCGTATTATTGAGCGTATGTTTGATGTTAGTTTTCATTTCCGGCTGTTCCTTGGAATTTGATTCACAGGGAGAAGTTGAGAATGCTCCTACTTCTGCCGAGGTAGAGAATTTACTTAAGGTTGTATTTTTGGATGTTGGACAGGGAGCATCTCAATTGTTGATCAGTCCATCCGGAAAAACGATGTTGATCGATGCAGGTAACAACGACCAGGAAGAGCATATGGTGCAATATTTGCAGCAGTATGGTGTAGATCGATTAGACATCGTTATAGGTACTCATCCTGATGCGGATCACATCGGCGGACTCGATGCGGTTATCGATCATGTTGAGGTTGGTAAGGTTTATATGCCTAAAGTGTCTAATAACACGAAGACGTTTGAATCACTGCTTAGATCGATTAAGAATAAAGGGCTTAAGGTATCTAGCGCTAAGGCTGGCATTAAGCTGGACTGGGATGATCAGGTTGACGTAACGATGTTATCTCCGATCTTAACGGGTTTGGACAATAACAATATGAGTGCTGTTGTTAAAGTAACCTATGGAGATACTTCGTTTTTGCTAACAGGTGATGCAGAAAGCATTAGTGAGAAGGAGATGATTGATTCAGGTGAAGATCTTCAGGCTGATGTTTTGCTTGTTGGGCACCATGGTTCCAAGACCTCAACATCGCTACGCTTCTTGAATCAAGTCAATCCTAAATATGCAGTCATCCAAGTTGGAGAAAATTCATACGGTCATCCGAAAGAGACGATTCTGGAACGTCTGCGTAAGAAAAATGTTGAAGTGTATCGCAATGATCTGCAAGGAACAGTGGAGTTCACTTCCGATGGTCAGAATTATCAAATTAGTAAAGAAAGGTGAACTGCTTATGGTAGGGATCATCGATAGATTTGAAGAAGAGTATTGCGTTATTGAAGTAGATGGACTAACTAGAGATGTCTTGCGTAACATAGTAGAGACAGGTGCAAAAACCGGTGATGTTGTAGAGTGGGACGGTAGCAAGTGGATTATTAATCAGAAATTGACGCAAGAGCGAAGTAGAGAGATTCAGAAGCTAATGGACGACCTATGGGAAGACTGATATTTAAACTACGAGGAGCGTGTATTCGTGTTAATTAGACCGCAAGAGGGAGAATTCCTCAGTCATTTCCAAGTATATATTGATCAGGTACCAGAAGGAGATTTGTTGGTTTTATTTCAGCAACAACCTGAACAATTGTTACAAGAACTAAGTGTGATTTCGGATGAGCAAGCCAACTTCCGCTATGCAGAAGGAAAATGGTCTCTGAAGGAAGTGTTGGGGCATATCGCGGATACGGAGCGAATCATGAGTTATCGGCTACTACGGATCGCCAGAGGGGATACTACGCCACTTCCGGGTTTCGAGGAAGGGCTGTTCGTAAGTAATGGACAGTTTGATCAGCGATCAGTTACTGAGCTACTTCAGGATTTCGTAGTGGTTAGAAAGTCTACATTATCATTGGTTCAGAATTTAGACGATTCAGCTTGGATACGTATCGGAACTGCTAGTGGTGGACCGGTTTCAGTGCGAGCACTTGCTTATATCATTTATGGGCATGCACTTCATCATTTTAAAATTATACGTGAGCGTTATTTTGAAGTATAAAGTGGCACCGGATTTTGAAATAGAAAAAGACTCGTTTTTCCTTGGTATAGAAGGAGAAACGAGTCTTTTTGTTATAAACTATTCCCGGGAAATGATTAGCTCAAGTGAACCTGTTATTTGATATGGACCAAACTCCACAGGAAGAATAAAGTGCTCCCCTTTGGAAATAGGGTAAACGTTGTCTCCGGCGATAAGTTGTCCGCTTCCATCAATTACGCTGCAGATTGTATATTTAGGATTTGCTGTGAAATCAGCAGTTCCATCAACGTTCCACTTTTGAACAGTGAAAAATTCATTGGATACAAGTTGGGTGAGTGTTAGTCCATCTTGTTTAAAGGTTTCGTAGGAAACGGGTTGATAGGATTGTGGGACGGTAGAGACATCAATGGCTTTTTGAAGATGAAGTTCTCTCCCGTTACCCTCCTTATCCTTACGGTCATAATCATAAACGCGGTAAGTAGTATCTGAACTTTGTTGTGTCTCTAGTACGACAATACCTTTGCCAAGTGCATGAATGGTTCCGCTAGGTACATAGAAGAAATCGCCACGTTTAACTTTAATTTTAGTTAGAAGATCATCCCATTTAGCATCGTCCATCATTTGTACCAATTGTTCCTTAGATTGTGCCTCATGCCCGTAAATAATTTCAGCACCTGGTTCTGCATCAACGATGTACCAGCATTCTGTCTTTCCCAGTTCTCCGTTCTCGTTCTTACCAGCATATTCATCGTCCGGATGAACCTGAACGGATAAGTTGTCAGAAGCATCTAGAATTTTGGTGAGCAATGGGAATACAGGTGAATCCGAATGGAATAGTTCTTGATGTGAACTCCACAGTTGGCCTAAAGTCTCTCCTTGGTAGGGGCCATTCTTTACAATACTTTGTCCATTTGGATGAGCGGATACGGCCCAGCATTCACCAGTTAGTTCATTGGGAATATCGTAACCGAAAAGATCCTGTAGCTTTCTTCCTCCCCAAATCCGTTCTTGGAAAACAGGTGCTAAAAAAATAGGTTCGTTCATTTTGTATGACTCCTTTGTTATATGATTTTAGTTATTAGTATGGCATATGAACGAGAGCAGCTGCCCCGATCAAGCCTGCATCCTGCTGCAAGGCAGCGGGTACGATAGCAGTAGTTCGTCCTGATGGGTTTAATGCATACTGGGATACATAGTCTTTCACAGCGTCAAATAGTGGAGCACCTACTTGAGAAACTCCGCCTCCAATAACAAGCATTTCTGGATCAAATGTATTGATAAGTGTTACACAGCCAATTCCGATATAGCGGAAGATACCGTCTATAAGGTCCTTCATCGGAACATCTCCGGCAGCTGCGAGATCAAAGGCTTCCTTGGAGGATACTTCCCGGCCAAGTAAAGCTGAAGCCTGTCTTGCAATAGCCGTCCCGGAAGCAAGATATTCCCAGCATCCATGCTGTCCGCAGACACATTGATCACCTGAGGCATCGATGACGAAATGACCTACATCACCAGCGTTACCAGTAGCTCCTGTGAGTAGTTTACCATGGGTATAGATACCGGCACCAATTCCTGTGCTGACTGTAATGAATACAAAATGTTCAGCATCCTGCGCTGCTCCTAACCATTTCTCAGCTAAGGCTGCAGCCGTAGCGTCATTCTCAAAAGAAATCGGAAGCTCAAAATGACGACGAAGTGAGTCCACTAAAGGGAAGTCCCACCATGTTGGTAAATTGGGTGGTTTGACAATGTAACCTGTTTTCGAATTAAGTGGTCCCGGTGCGCCAACACCAATACCAAGTAAATCGGATTCTTGAATACCTTGAGCTGTAATCAAATCCTTGACTGCTTCAGCCATCCGGTCAACCATCTCATCAGGCTTAATAGACAAATCTGTCGGCAAGGACGTCTTAGCAAGGATGACTCCGGAGGAGTCTATCAGTCCGATGGCAGTTTTCGTGCCACCGATATCAATTCCAACTGCGTAACTCAATGTTTATTCCTCCAGTTATTCATGTTTGATTAACTTGACAAACTTGACAAAAAATTATTTTGTAAAGTATATTAGGTTAAGTTTAGCATGATTCGAAAGGAATGAAAAGATTGGGCCGTAAAAAGAAAGTATCCATGCAAGATATTGCCAGCAAACTGGAAATATCAAAGAATGCGGTATCGCTGGCTTTAATGAACAAGAAGGGTGTCAGTGAAGAAATGCGCGCACTCGTGTTACACACGGCTAGAGAGATGGGTTACGGTCCATTTGCTACCAAAGAGTCTGCAGCAGCCAACATCCTTGTGCTTGTCCCTGAACGTATTATGAGTTATCAGGATAACGATCATTTTCAGTTTTATCATGACATGATATGGGGACTAGAGAAGAGTATTCGTAAAAAAGGATATAACGCCGTAATTGCACCGATTGATCAAGAGATGGAGACGGGGCTTAAGCTTCCTGGACTATTTACAGATATATCTTACCGTGGCGTAATTTTGTTTGGCATTATCGATAAAGCGTATGCGCGGCTTATATGGGATATGGATACTCCACTTGTTATGCTGGATTCTTATTATCGGGATTTACCTTGTCCCGTCGTCACTTCCGCTAATATGGAAGGGGCTTACGAAGTAGTGTCTTTTCTTATCGATGGTGGACATGAAGAGATTGGGTTTATCGGTCCGACAAATTTGACGACGAGCCATGAAGAGCGTTGGTTTGGTTATTGGAAAGCGATGCAGACGCACGGCCTAGAGGTTCAGCGTGAATATTGTCTGACATCCTCAGAAGGTTATAATCAAACGGAAGCAGAAATCGCACAATTTCTCGATGGATTGAGAGCAATACCGACTGCATTTTTTTGCGGAAATGACCGAATTGCTTATATTCTGAGAGGGCTTTTAGAAGAACGGGAGATTGCAATACCAGAGAGAGTTTCTATTGCTGGATTTGATGATACTCATTATGGAGATCATGTTGATAGAGCATTAACTACAATGCGTGTGGAAAAAGAAATGATGTGCGACGCAGCAGCTTCGATGTTATTGACGCTCACAGGTAACTCTCGGGAGTCTATCCGCCATAGTGTAGCACCTACACTGGTTGTCAGGAGCTCGGTGAAGAACCTTAAAGAGTAAGAATATATGAGGTGTGCAGTATGACTTTAAATACAGAAAGACGCTCTCCGTGGAGAGCGTCTTTCTTCTATAATGTACAATGCAGTCCGTTATTACTTAGTAGCTGCTTCGTAACGTTTCTCAACTTCAGCCCAGTTAATTACATTGAAGAATGCTGCAATATAATCAGGACGTTTGTTTTGATATTTCAAGTAGTAAGCATGCTCCCATACATCAAGGCCAAGAATTGGAGTCTTGCCTTCCATGATTGGGGAATCTTGATTAGGGAGGCTGTATACGGACAATTTGCCGTCAGCATCAACTGCAAGGAACGCCCAACCGCTACCGAAGCGAGTTGTTGCAGCTTTAGCAAAATCTTCTTTGAATTTGTCAAAACCACCTAGTTCATTGTTGATTGCATCAGCCAGTTTACCGGAAGGTTGGCCACCGCCATTTGGTCCGATGATTTCCCAGAACAAGGAGTGGTTCGCGTGACCGCCACCGTTGTTACGAACTGCGGTACGGATTGCTTCAGGAACGCTATCCAAGTTAGCAATCAAATCTTCCAAAGATTTGGATTGAAGCTCAGGAGCAGATTCCAAAGCTGCATTTAGATTAGTTACATAGGTATTGTGGTGACGGTCATGGTGAATCGTCATTGTTTGTTCATCGATATGCGGTTCAAGTGCGTTGTTAGCGTAAGGTAGAGCTGGTAATTGATGTGCCATTATTAAATTCATCCTCTCTAATATATGTAGATTGTTGTACTTGATATATATTATTATAGCCCTCATGGTATACTTAGTCAACATAAATGTATGTTAAGTATGTTATATGGCGTAAACGGATTGACAATGCGTAGGTCTTTCATCATAATGATAGATCGTAAAGAATTTTGCCTAAGTTTGGAGTGAGACATGATGGGGCTCGGTATCGTAGTTGTTGAAATCTGCGACAGTAATCTGATGAGCGCACTTGAGTTAGAAGATTTAGAACAAGAATATCCTGAAGTAGCGGTGCTACGTACAGAGTGCCTCAGTTTATGTGGTTTATGCAAACTAAGACCGTATGCCTTAGTGAACGCAAAGAGGGTATTTGGCAAAACCCCTGAAGAATGCTTAACTTTGATTAAAGAAAGAATAGAAGAAGAGCTACAAGCTTTTGATATATAAAAAACCTTCGGAACCCTATGCGGTTCCGAAGGTTTATTTTTCTTTACGGATAATATATAGACATCTTCTGCCGTTCTGAGCGAGGCATTCAGTTCTTTCAACGTGTGCATCTAGAAGAGATTCAAACAGATTTAGTTCGCATTCACAAGCATGATTGTAGCGATCTGCAATTTGCGAAATAGGACAGTTGTGTTCTTTTAGAATAAACTCGTTCTCTCCACTAGATTCAAGTTCTGTCATATAACCATTATCATTTTGAATTTCTGCGAGTCTACGCACTTTGTCCGGGAATGGTCTGTCTTTCAGCTCGGCTTCATATTGATGCTTCAATTTATCTCTGCGTCGCTCAAAGAGTCGATTGACTGTATCTTCGCCGGCGTCCTCGGCTAATTCTCCCAGTAGGTCTAGAGTAAGCGTATGATAGTTCTTAGGAAATAAGCTCTGAGCAAGTTCGGTTAGCCCATATACCGCAGTAGGACGACCTAAAGTTTGGCGAATCATTTTGGATTCAATCAATCCATCCCGTTCCATTGTTCCGAGATGGCGGCGAACCGCCATTTCAGTAATTTGCAGGCGATCTGTTATATCTTTGGCGCTAAGAGGCCCAGAGGTTTTCATCATTTGGAGAATCTGGTCTCTAGTGGACAATTCATTTAACGGCTTCATAATCGACACTCCCTTAACTTCCTTGGCGTGAGGTGAATTTAGCCATGCTTAGCGGGTAATATGGCGTCATGGCAAGCATCGGAACAGAAGCTTTGGTGCTCCGTTTCACATTCTTCGCAGCATACATACTGCAGGTTACATACTGGGCAATTTATATAGCGGTCGTGTGTCACACCGCAATGATGACAGCTTGCAATGACGACATCCTCTTCGGTTTGATTGATCGGAACGGAGATACGTTCATCGAACACATAACATTTTCCGTCAAACAACCGCCCCTTAGTTTCAGGGTCTTTTCCGTAAGTCACAATCCCACCTTCAAGCTGCGCGACATCCGAGAACCCTTCATTGATCAGAAACCCAGTCAATTTCTCGCAGCGGATTCCTCCAGTGCAATAAGTGAGTACTTTCTTGTCTTTATATTGACTCATATTCTGGCGAATCCAATCCGGAAATTCACGGAATGATTCTACGTCCGGACGGATAGCCCCGCGGAAATGACCGATCTCATATTCATAATCATTTCGTCCGTCAATAACTACGACATCTTCTTGTTGCAACTGTTCGTAAAACTCCGTCGGGGACAATCTCTTCCCACTTAGTTTATTAGGATCCAGCTCTTGTTCATAGCGGAAAGTAACCAGTTCCTTTTTATGTCTTACGAATATTTTTTTGAAGGCATGTTCTTCTACGTCATCAATTTTAAATACAGTGTCTGTAAATAGTGGATTAGCGAGAAGGTCTGCCATATAACGATCTGTTTGTTCTACTGTACCCGACACGGTTCCATTGATCCCCTCAGAGGCAATTAGAATACGTCCTTTAACGCCGAGGTCCTTACAATATTGCAAATGCTCTGCCGTAAAAACCTCTGGCGAAGCAATATTTGTGAATTTATAAAATAATAATACGCGATACGCTGGTTTGCTCATATGATTTATCACCTGTCTATATTGGATTCTACTGAATTGTAGTGAATTTTAGCTACTTAGTCAATATTAAAGTATAGTAAGTATGGTATCCTCAAAAAAAGGGATGACCCTTATGTGAAGGATCATCCCTATATTTATGTGTTGGTTTGGTAATTATTGAGTTACTTTAATATGAGTATTTGGATTGTCTTTTTGCGATAGCAATTGGGACACGGTGACAAATGAATAACCTTGTTTTTTAAGCTCAGGTAATATAATTTTTAAAGCCTCCGACGTTTGCGAACTATTATATACATAATCATGCATAAGAATGATATCGCCATTTCGAACATTTTTTAGGACTTTATTGGCGATACGCTGAACACCCGGAGCTCTCCAATCTTTGGTATCCTGATGCCATGACCATAAGATTAGCTGTAAGTTATTTTGCTTAGATACATTAATGATGTTTTGATCATAGGAACCGCCTGGTGGTCGAAATAGTACCGCAGTGTGCCCTGTTGCCTTAAGTATGGCTTGTTGTGTTTTTCCAATTTCGTTCACGGCTTTTTCCTTGGAAATATTCTGGAAAGATGGATGGTAAAAAGAGTGATTTCCAACTTCATGTCCTTTACTTAGTACGAGCTTAACGATTTCAGGGAAACGTTCGACACGCTCACCAACGACAAAAAAGGTAGCTTTTGCTTGATATTGGTCCAAAACCTCCAGGATTTTTGGCGTTTGCTTACGATCTGGACCATCATCGAACGTAAAAGCAATCGTCTTTTTCTGAGTGGGTACCTCCCAAACGATGTCGCCTCGCTCCTCATAATAGCTCCTGTCTTTAACAACCTGCGATGTAGGCGAAGCAACAGCATTCCCACTGTATATCGACATGGTTACGAGCAGAATCAGCATAGTTTTGAATTTAAGCATCGATACCGTTTCCTCCAATATAAATACTGTTTAATCACATGTTTAGCTATTTTGCTTCATTGGAGTTATTTTATCCTCATTGGAGATTATTAACGGAAAACCACGATTTAAATACCATAACCGGATTTCCACTTGGATCATGCTGATTTAGAAAGCAAAAACCCCTGAAGCAAAATGCCTCAAGGGTTATTCATTAGGATCTGCAATGGTTATTTTTAATCTTCTCTTTGAGTGGTATTTTGCTCTCTCATCATGTGATGATAGTGGTAATGATGGTGATGATGATGATGGATGAAGTGTTGGCCTTGTTGTTGACCATGGGTATGAAAATGAGGTTGATGCATATGTTCATGTCCGTGATGATATGGTTGGGGATCCCTTTGCTGAGATCCTAGTACGTTATAGTTTTCCTGATTCATTGATTTTCTCCTTTCGTCTATGGTTAATTCATATTATGTCTAGACAGGATTAGTGACACTTGACCTAAATAAATTGGGCTGCCTATAGTCACCAATAGGTGGCTTTTTTGTGTAGCAGGGAAATACTTCTTTCGTCGAATAGTGATGAGGATAGGGGGAGATACGATAGAGGAGCAAGCAGATGTACTGAGATAAGAAGAAATTTGTAGGTACCAAGCATCTTAATGGGTGCTTTTTTATTTGTGGAGACAACGCTACAGGTGGGAGCACAAAAAGGGTGCACACAAACAAAGGGTCGTACCTTCAGAGGTAAGACCACCAAACTTGTAATACAAGCACTGATAATTTAGACAGTATAATAAGCCTAGAGTAGTACAATAAGCCCAGTCGATTAAGCTACATTAGAATATGATGAAATGTACGCAAAATACAAGGAGGGAAACACATGGGTGAAATAGGTGGAATTGGTTGTGGCATTGGTGGAGCATTTACATCAACTGGGGTTATCTTGGTTCTGTTCATTCTTCTTGTTATCGTTTCCTGTGCATTTATTTGATTAGTTTGGAATCCATTTGTACAGAGCTCTGCTGACTTCGGTCGGTGGAGTTTTGTCGTTTAAAATTAATATAACTGAAACTATCTAATAGCAAACCTTAATTCTCGTAGTTTGTTTATTGAAAATCACCTTTTATATCATTACTTAAAGGAGCCGCTTTCGCGACTCCCTTTGATCAACTGATTACTTTTTATTTATGCAACTTATAGTATTCATTTAATGCATCATCTAGTTGTTGACTTACTCTTATAACTTCCTGATCGATCAACCGTTTATAGGTCGATAGCTGGTTTAACTCCAAGCGGAGTTCTTCAATTCTACGGAATAAATCCAAACTGAACAGCTCCCAATCTAAAAAGTATTTATTTTAGACGTTCGCTGTCGACAGGCGTCCGTGATTGCGGATCTCACCATAGTACTGTCCGCACCAGGACTATAGTGATAATATATAATTCGATAAAAAACTACTTAATTCCTCCTAAATAGATAAATTATGTAAAATGATGTTGGGATTAGTGTATAAAAAAGGATCATTGATGTAAGAAAAAGATACATATAAATTCAAAATAAAATTTTTGAATTATTTGTAGGAAGGTTATTAATGGGTTTACAAAACCCGCCCCCAAATCACAAAAAGCAGTATTATATATAAACAAGCAAAAACCCTTGAAGCCAATGGCCTCAAGGGTTTCCTAGTATGATCTGCAGTGGGTTCGAACCACTGACCCCTACCCTGTCAAGATAGTGCTCTCCCAGCTGAGCTAGCAGATCATGAATATAGCGAAGATAAAATTTATATTATCAGGATGATAGGGTTATGTCAAACTATTTTCAGCACAACTTCCCGTCTATACAAGCGTATAAAGCAACTCACCAGAGACAACAATGAGTCATATACGACGATAAAAGAAAGTAGGTTGAGTGGATATGATACGTAACATTAAACTATCTCGTCATTGTAGACAAGAGTGGGTTGTATATATCCGAATGGTTTTAGTTATGGGGTGTGTAAGTGTAACGCTTCTATTGATTAGTGGATGTAGTTTATCGCCCGATTCTGAGACCCTGCAGCGGCAATCAAAAACACTAATAGACACCAGTCCTTCGGTGTCGGACGGAGTATATGCTCCAACTATAATAGGAGATGTATATTCAAAAGAGTAACTTTTTCTATTTCATAATCAATCTTCGTCCCATTTGCGAGAATAGCCTTTTTTAGTTGTATAGTACATCAGTAGGATTAACACTACAGCAATTAACACAGATGCAGCAATGGTCACTCCAAAGATCATAATTCATGACAACTCCTCTCCAAAGTTATAATAAAGTTGGACAGTTTAACTATACATGACAACCGATTTTTTGTATAATGATGCAACTTAAGAGTACTTTATATGACTTAGAATAAAGTTATAAAAGACAACAATGGAGGGGAATCTGTAGGGATGACTGCTGCTAAAATTATACACGTAGAAAATAATGAGCAATTGGAGAAATGCCTAGATATTCGTAAGGAAGTGTTTGTAAAGGAACAGATGGTTCCGATTGATCTGGAGATCGACGAGTTTGATGTGTTAAGCCCGGACGTACATCATGTGTTGATCGAGCAGGACGGAGTTTATGCCGCTACGGGGAGACTGACCTATTATAAGGATAACTCGGCTAAAATGCAGAGAATCGCTGTTCGTCAAACGTTTCGTTCTCAAGGCATTGGAAGAATACTGCTACTCGCACTTGAAGAACTTGCCCGTGAACTAGGACTGAGCAAATCCGTTCTTGATGCACAATGTCAAGCCGAATCATTCTATAGCAAACTAGGTTATGTGACGATCTCAACTGAACCTTTCGATGATGCAGGCATACCCCATGTGCGAATGGAGAAGCCTCTTTAAGTAGTTGAACAGCAGATGTTATATATCCTTTGTAATATAACATAAATATGGGAAAAAGGGACAAGCTATACACATCCCCGAACAGGGACATTAAGAACTGAGGAGATGTGATATAATATGGCACTTAACACCAGAGAAACATTTATCGCGGTTCAGAAAAATGGGGACGGAGATTTGACCCGTTTTAAAACTTCTAGTGGAAGAGTTCTCGAGTATGAACAGGCATTACAAGAAGTGAAGGCTGGAGCAATCGCCGGTGTTAATGTGTTTAAAGGTAGAGACGGAGAAATGTATATTCGCGGTGACGCCGATGGAGATCCAAGTAATAATCTCGACTCGTTACCAAACTTCCAATAAATGAATCTAGTTACAAGAAACAGCCCCGCGGATTTTGTTATCCGAGGGGCTGCTTATGTACTTATAGCATGTAGATTTCATGCTGCTTCAGAAATTGCATTTCCCCAGTTTGCCCGACAAATAACTCCATTTCATCTCCATAATGCATTAAGGAGATCTTTGCACGGATATCCTTTGGCAAAGAGAGAAGCTCTTGTAGTGTCGTGTGCACTTCACCTGGACCTGTAAGCTGTACTTCATGAAGGATTTTACGGCATCCTCTTCTATAAACAAGTTGTTGTAACAGCTCAGGCTGGAACGTCATATCGGCACTATAGAACACTTCGTCATTTATATAGAGCGAGAAGCTGTTTTTCCCTGGAATATGTGGAGTTTGAATCAACTCTATGGTGAGATTAGGACATAAGGTAATTGGATGGCCCTCCGTAAGTCGCCGAACCTCGAAATAGTCCTCTAATGAGTCGGCCCCATCTTGTCCCATTCCGCCCTTTAAAGTGTTCTCCCAGAGGGGTTTAACTAATCTTTCTTCGATATATAGGACAGGTTTACGACCGATGGTATATTTCATGCGAAAAGCGAGTTCTTCTAGTCCACCCACATGATCTCCGTGAATATGCGTAATTAGAATGGCATCAACCCTATCAAGTGATATACCAAGCTGATGCAGCGCTAGGGGGGCAGTTATTCCGCAATCGATCAAGAGCGTGAATTCCCCTGTGTAGAGTAGTCCGTTGTTATTGTAATATTTTTTGGCAAATGCACCGCCAGTACCAAGCATTTGAAGGCGAAGTGACATGAGATCCCTCCTCTTATTGTATGCATAATGTACACTAATTCTAAAGCAAACGAAAGATATCAGAATATTTATGCAAAAAAATTAAGCTATAACGTGTGATGACCGCAACTTGAACAACCTTCCAGAGTATAAATTTACATCAACATGATATATATGGAGGGTTATTATTATGAAATGGAGAAGAGTAGGGCTACTTGTATTTGCATTCTCACTAATGGGTGGTTCGTTGTTATTCGCTGATGCAGCAACTCAGAAGGTTAAATTTCTGCTGAACGGAAGTGAAGTGGAGGACGGCGGGTATGTGGTTGATGGTAAAGCCTATGTTGCTGTGCGTGAGCTTCAAGGTATTGTCGAATACAACGATACGTCCAAAAAAGTGAGTTACTATAAACCAAATGTTCATATGTTCTTGTTTACGAGCTCGGATGATAAGGTATTTGGAGATATTGAGAAAACAGGTAAGTTAAAATTTTACGCATTTTCGCAAATTGATAATCTAAAAACGGATATTTCCTCAGTTCGTATATCCATAACCGCTCCGGATGGTACCTCCAAAGTAATTCAAACAGGGGATATCAAAGATCAACGTGATAACTTTTGGTTCCGTACGGAAGATTTCACGTATGATTTTAAGTCCGCAGGTAAATATACGATTGGGTTTTATATGAAACCATCATCAGGTGGAGAATACGTTCTAGTCTCTGAAAAGGGTGTCAACGTACTTAAGTAACGTTGACAATCCTTCGAAGTGAGTTCATTCTCAAATTGACCTGTCCTATGTAAAAGTGTTACGATACGATAGAAACCGACAGGTTTAACAAATCAATTCAAAGCGAGGTATTTCAATGAGCGATCACAATCACGAACACGGCGAAGCATGCGGCTGTGGACATGACCATGACCATGAGCACGAGCACGAAGAGTTTGTGTTGACGCTAACGGACGAACAAGGCAATGATGTGGAAATGGTTCTTGTCGAAACGTTTGACGTAGCTGAAAAGGTATATGCGCTTCTGCTTGAGCGGAATAACACGGAAGCGGACGGTATCATCCTTCGTCTGGAAGAAGAGAACGAAGAAATGATGCTTTACAATATCGAAGACGAAGAAGAGTGGCGTCTAGTGGAAGAAGCTTATAACGAGCTTGTTTCCAAACAGGACGAAGTGTAATAGATTGAGTCCGAACTATACAAAAAAGCTCCCCTGATGGGGAGCTTTTTTATATAGAATAACTATTTTACACTAGAAAATAGGATTAGCTTCGACAATTACCTTAACCTGATTGATGTAGCGATCTTCGGGTCCCTTCACAGGTAGACCAACTTCAACATGATCAATAATATAATCGATATTATCTTGAGAGATAACCTCACCAGGTAGCAAGATCGGAATGCCTGGGGGGTATACATAAATGAATTCGGCAATGATTCGACCTGCCGATTGTTTGAACGGAATCACTTCAGTATCAGCATAGAAGGCATCACGTGGAATGAGCGATAATTGCGGGATTTCTGGAACTTTTACAATAAGTTCATTGGCGTTATTCTCTATATAATTTAGTGCGGATAGTTCACGCAAAGCTGATAGGAGTGTATCCACAGTTTCTTTGGAATCTCCTGGGGTAATAATACAGAGAATGTTATACATGTCACTAAGTTCAACTTCGATATTGTAATGATCTCTTAGCCAATTCTCTGTTTCGTACCCTGTAATGGCCAAATGACGGACGTGAATCGTCACTTTCGTAGGATCATAAGCAAAGGTGGCTTCGCTACCTAGTATTTCAGAGCCAAAACAGTACAAGCCATCAATTTTATTAATTTCGCTTCTTGTATATTGTGCTAGCTCGATAACCTGATTTGCGAGCTCCCGACCATGAAGGGCGAGGTTTCTACGAGCGGTATCGAGTGATGCAAGGAGCAAATATGAAGTTGATGTTGTCGTTAACATACTGATGATGGTCTGCACCCGTTGTGGATTAACAAAGCCGTTTTTAGTGTTGAGGTTGAGCACTGAGCTTTGAGTCATCGAACCACCTAATTTATGTACACTGGTGGCCGCCATATCAGCGCCGGCCTGCATCGCCGACATAGGCAAATCTTCATGGAAATGAATATGCACCCCGTGAGCCTCGTCAACAAGGACAGGGACATGGAAACTATGTGCTAGATCAACAATTTCTTTGAGATTGGCACATACTCCGAAATAAGTTGGGTTAATGACTAATACGGCTTTAGCATCCGGATGGCGTTGCAAAGCTCTCCTTACAGAGGAGGTTGTAATGCCATGGTCGATGCCAAGATTGACGTCCTGCGTTGGGGACACAAATACAGGTTTGGCACCCGCAAAAATAATCGCAGACATAATAGATTTATGAATATTTCTTGGGATAATAATTTTATCACCGGGAGAACAAATGGATAGTATCATTGTCATGATGGCTCCGCTTGTGCCTTGAACGGAGAAATAGGTATGATCTGCACCAAATGCATCCGCTGCGAGCTTCTGAGCCTCTTCAATCACTCCTGAGGGCTGATGGAGGTCATCTAGTGGTGCAATATTGATCAGATCGATAGAAAGAGCGTTATCGCCCAAAAAATCATGAAACTCTTGATCTGCACCAAGACCTTTTTTGTGTCCAGGAATATGAAATTGCACGGGATTACTAGCTGCATGCTGCTTGAGGGCGGTAAATAACGGGGTGAGCTGATGGTCCATAATGGCCGTCCCCTTCCTTAGGTTAAATTTACAAACAAGGTTGAGTATAGCAAAAAGAGACCGGAATGCAAGTAAAGAATCAGAAGAGTAACGAGAATTAATAGTAAATAAGTGTAAGTTGGCAGATAAAAAGGGACAGACTATATAGAGTTGGTCTGATCTCAAAAAAAGAAGGAGAGGGTGACTTCCATGGAATTGACTTCCTCGCTAGTAAGTAGAAAACTGTTGACTCCGACCTTCATATGTTTGTGGATCATCATGTTTTTGGTGGAATTCGTAAAGGGGGCGCTGATCGTAGCCATCCTACCTGTCTATATGGGAGAGGTTCTAAAATTAAGCGCATTTGCAATTGGCTTGTCCTTTTCACTCCAATACATAGGGGACAATGTATTTCGTAGTCCTGCGGGATGGCTTATTGAACGTATTGGATTTCGGATCACCATTATGCTTGGCCTCATCATTACTTTTGGAGCTGTGAGTATTATTGCTTTAACGCAGACTATGGGATTTATTGTCCTGGGTTGTGCATTACTAGGGATAGGAACGGCACCACTGTGGCCTTGTGTAATGATCGGAATCTCTGCCGTCACTAAAGAAAATAAAAATTTTGGAACGGCTATGGGAGTCATTCAAATTTCATGTCTAGGTGGTACAGGAGCAGGACCAGTAATTATTAATTTCTTCGTAGGCGATTCATATACACGGGTGTTCTGGATTCTTCTCGGTTGTTTGGCCCTTGTTATCATCGTGGCATTTTTTCTTCCTGGCAAGAAGATTAAGCAAGCTTCGAATGATGTTCCACTCGATATTAACAATAAGAAAATAAAGGGAATTCGTGCCCTGAAGGAGACATGGATTAAAGTAAGAGACAACTTAGATGTTAGTCCACTCCTGTATCCGGCACTTTTTTTGCAATCTTTTGCTGTAGGCCTTTTAACGCCGGTTATTACACTTTTCGTACGCACGGAACTTGGAATGTCACCTCAAGCTTTTAGTGCCTTGCTGGTGACGGGGGGCGGGATTACTGTGCTGGGTCTTATACCTATCGGCAAACTGGTTGACCGATTTGGAACGAAGTGGTTTCTTCACGCTGGATTCTTATTAAGCTCTGTATCTATTGGTTTATTTGCGGTTATGCGCTCAGTGCCAATGATCTGGATTGTTGTCATATTAATCGGAATTAGTTACGCCTTTATTCTTCCAACCTGGGATACCATGATTTCGCATATGGTTCCGGAAGGCGAGAAAGGCACGGTTTGGGGATTGTTTCTGACCATTCAGGGGTCAGGGATGGTAGTGGGTCCTATCGTTTCAGGGAAGCTGTGGGATCTGTTAGGGCCGCCTGCCCCTTTTCTAGGGAGCGCTATTGTGATGGCTGTGCTGTTCTTCATCCACCTTGCGTTAACGAGAAGACAGCACAGCCTGTCCGAAATAAAGCGATAGAAACTTCTCAAACAAAACTTTATTTTAGAAAGAACCCTTGTATAGCGGTAGTAAAGTGGCGAAGGTTTCTTCAATTGTAGAGATCAACCCGCTGCCATCTTGTAGGATAGGGTTATCCCGTTCCACGCGTAGTCCGCACATAATTTCTGATTTCTTCACGGTCTTGAGTCTTTCTGCTAGTGTCTTCAAGGTTTGGTTGTCACTTTCTTTGTGAAGTGTACCGCTTGGATCTAAATGATCTGTAGACCAATAGAAATGATCTGGCACTAACTTCTGCACCTTGGTCGTATGCTTCTCTAAATAATCGGCAAATGTAACTTTATTCGGGCTTTCATAAATAACCGCAAATATGATGAATAAATGAGTGGAAAACATGCCAACTTGAAAGTGAGGTAACGCTTTGTATCCACGTTTATTGCTAGCCCAAGCGATCCATGTGTCATTTGGTGGATTTATTGTACGCCGAGCATGTTTTGCTACATGAGGGTACATTTCTTCCCCACAAAGTGCGGACAAGTAAGGGGATATCTCACTTCCAAGTGAGGTCAGTTTAGGACGTACTTGATCTATGATCGCTTCCATCCGGGGTTCAAGACCAGGTATGGTCATACAATCGAAATCCTGTTTGGAAAAACCGGGAAATGTCATTCTTTATTTACCTCCAAAAATAATTTATTAGCTAAAAGTGTAGGTTCAACCTATCAAACGTACGTTTCTCAGTATAACATATATCGTTTCGAGACTTCCTCTCTGCTAATGGGACAAGCGCATTTAGAACATTTATTGTGGATTGCGATCAAAAATACGCCCTTTTGCGTCAATTGCAACCCGAAGCGGGTAAAATTAATCAATAAACCAAGTTCCACTACATAATATGGAGTATAAGATAAGGTAAGTCATAATCGGGATTTTGGTTAACCAAACTTTGGGGAGGGAGTGCCGTGAATAAAAGTTACGAGGTAGAATATTGCAACCTGGAGCTCCGATTCGACCGCCGGCACATTCAGCAACTAATCCGCGATTTGATCCAAGACGGGTATTCTTTATATTGGAGTGAGAGTGAAACCATCTTCATTATTTCAGTCCGCACAGGACGTAAATTAACTAAGTTACGATTTCATCGGCTTGCTAAAGGATACAAGCTTGTGGGCGATTACGTAATAAAGGATGTTAAACTCTCGGATTGGTTGGAGAAGCAGATTGGAGATCTGCGGGGTCATGCCGTGGTTAAGCGGTTTAAAGATCGTCAGATATTGATTGAGAGCATCATGTTCGGTGAAGTCATTAGGCAGGTGGAAATCACAGGAGTGGAGCATCGAGTGATTTTTCAGAAGGGCCCTGTAGTGGATTCGCGGAAATTAGCTGAATTGTTCGCATCCCAGTCTGCTGAATGGCAGCTACTGAGTCTTCAGCAAGAGCTTGATGCGGAACTTGAGAAGCTATTTGATGCATTAGAGTGTGGAGATAAGGACATAGTTGAAGCATGCAAAGAAAAATTGCGCAGACTACGAATTGAGTTGATTCAACTTGAGTGGTAATGAGCCCATTCTTAAATATGGAGTATGATGTGTGAAAAATCATTGCACCCCCCCATATATTCGGGGGTTGTTTTGTGAATTGGTAGGTATAGGGGTTCACTTCTGTACTCAAAAGAGTTAAAATGATACTATTGAAAAAATAGTGTGTAAAGGATGGAGACCATGTCAAAACAACAAATTGGTGTTATCGGCCTTGCCGTTATGGGCAAAAATTTGGCCCTAAATATTGAAAGCAGGGGTTTCACTGTATCGGTGTTCAATCGTTCGCCGCAAAAAACACATGACCTGCTAGAAAATGAAGCCAAAGGTAAGAATCTTGTAGGTACGTTCACAGTTGAAGAATTTGTGAATTCCTTGGAAACACCACGCAAAATTTTGATTATGGTACAAGCTGGTGCTGCAACCGATGGTACCATTGAGCAACTTCTTCCGTATTTGGATCAAGGCGATATCATTATCGACGGGGGTAATGCTTACTTCCCAGATACGCAACGCCGTAGTAAAGAGCTTGAAGCTAAAGGCTTCCGCTTCATCGGTACAGGAGTATCCGGCGGTGAAGAAGGTGCTTTGAAAGGCCCTGCAATCATGCCAGGTGGACAAGAAAGTGCTTATCAATTGGTTGAACCTATCCTTACAGCGATCTCTGCAAAAGTAAACGGCGATCCTTGCTGCACATATATCGGACCAGACGGTGCTGGCCATTATGTAAAAATGGTGCATAACGGCATCGAGTATGGAGACATGCAATTGATCGGCGAGGCTTACCACTTGTTGAAAGATGTACTTGGTTTGGATGCTAAAGAGTTACATGAAATTTTCACAGAGTGGAATAAAGGCGAACTGGACAGCTATCTGATCGAGATTACAGCTGATATCTTCTCACAATACGATGAAGAGACTGGTAAGCCGATGGTTGATGTTATTCTTGACGCTGCTGGACAAAAAGGAACTGGTAAATGGACAAGCCAAAGTGCACTGGATCTTGGTGTACCGTTGTCCATGATTACAGAATCTGTATTCTCCCGTTTCCTTTCCGCAATGAAAGAAGAACGTGTTGCAGCTAGCAAGATCCTTAGTGGTCCTACAGCAACTTCATTTACTGGGGATAAAGCAGAATTTATCGAGAACGTTCGTAAAGCGTTGTTCGCTAGTAAAATTGTTTCCTATGCTCAAGGTTTTGCACAAATGCGTGCGGCTTCCGACGAATATGGTTGGGATTTGAAATACGGAAATATCTCGATGATCTTCCGCGGTGGATGTATTATTCGTTCGCAGTTCTTGCATAACATCAAAGACGCATATGATCGTGATCCTGAACTCAAGAATTTGTTGCTTGATCCTTATTTCAAGAACATTGTTGAGACTTATCAAGGGGCATGGCGTAAAGTGATTGCAGCTGCGGTTGAAGGTGGAATTCCTGTTCCTGGTTTCTCCAGCGCTCTGTCTTACTACGACAGCTACCGTACAGAACGTCTACCGGCTAATCTGCTGCAAGCACAGCGCGATTACTTCGGTGCTCATACGTTTAAACGTGTGGACAAAGAAGGCGTATTCCATCACCAATGGTTCTAAGATAAATCCGAAATATCTTCAAGAGATGTCGGAGGGGGCGTATACTACCGCTCACTCTGGCATCTCTTTTTTTGGTTTGAAGTATAGAATTTTCCCTCAAGTAGCACTAGGGCAGTGCCTAAATGTACCAGCCTGTGTTATGATATGAGACAGTTAATTAATTTAATACATTACCGCGTCTAACTGCCACTAAATCAAATAAATATAAATAAAGGGGATTCGTATATGGACGTTATCGTTAAACCTACTTCTGAGCTTAAGGGTGAGATCGGAGCACTCTCATCCAAAAATTACACGACCCGTTACCTACTCGTCGCTGCTTTGGCTGAGGGGACAAGTACGGTATATTATCCTGCTCATAGTGAGGATAGCGATGCTATGCGCCGCTGCATTAGAGATCTTGGTGCTGTACTTGAAGAGGACGACGAGAAAATTGTTATAACCGGCTTTGGTCGACACCCTAAGGATGTAAAGGAATTGAATGTAGGCAACGCAGGAGCGGTGCTGCGTTTTCTTATGGCGGTTACAGCGTTATGCCCTGAAGTGACGTTTGTTAATTCATATCCTGATTCACTTGGAAAGCGTCCCCATGATGACTTAATTACAGCCCTTGGAGAAATGGGCGTGGAGGTTGACCATCAAGAGGGGAGATTGCCGATTACGATCCGAGGCGGAGAACCTCGTGGAGGTAAGATTAAAGTATCTGGAGCAGTAAGTTCTCAATATCTAAGCGCGTTGTTATTCCTTACCCCGCTACTTGCTGAGGACAGCGAAATCGAAGTGTTAGACGATTTGAAATCCAAGGTTGTTATTGGTCAGACCTTAGAAGTGTTAGAGCAAGCAGGAATTGTTATCCATGCAAGTAACGACTACATGAACTTCCGCGTACCTGGTGGACAGTCTTATCAAGCAAAGTCTTACACGGTTCAAGGTGATTATCCTGGTTCAGCGGCGGTTTTGGCTGCTGCAGCAGTGACGAAATCGGACGTCAAGATTTTCCGCTTAGCTGAGAAGAGTAAGCAAGGAGAGCGCGCGATTGTTGACGTTCTGCAAATGATGGATGTTCCGTTAACTCATCGTGATGGTACGGTCCATGTTCAAGGGAACGGCCGACTACGACCCGTTGAATTCGATGGCGATGCGGCGACAGATGCAGTATTAGCGATGGTAGCTGCTGCCGTGTTTGCAGATGGGACGTCTAGGTTCTATAACGTTGAGAACTTGCGATACAAAGAATGCGACCGTATAACTGACTATTTGAACGAGCTAAGAAAAGCCGGGGCAAATGTAGAAGAGCGGCAAGCTGAGATTATTGTACATGGTCGGCCTTCTGGTCTGGAGGGCGGTGTTGAAATTAATGCACATTATGATCATCGTGTAATTATGGCGCTGACAGTAGTTGGACTACGTTGTAAGAAACCTCTTGTCATTAAGGATGCTCATCATGTCGCTAAATCGTATCCCCAATTTTTTGATCACATTACAGCGCTTGGTGCAGCTGTAGAATGGGTATAACAATATAAAAAGAGGAGGAATTCAAATATGACATTCCAGAACCCAACAAGAGAAGAGATCAAGGAAATATTAGAACATGCCGGGAATATCGCCGTCGTGGGATTGTCAGATAAGACGGACCGAACCTCTTATATGGTGGCGGGGGCGCTTCAAAATAACGGTTATCGGATCATTCCCGTTAACCCGACTGTTACAGGAAAAATCCTAAATGAACAGGTATATGCCTCTTTACAGGACATTCCTGAACCTGTTGACATCGTAAATGTTTTTCGACGTAGCGAGCAGACACCAGAGGTAGCGAAAGCTGCGGTGGAGATTGGTGCGAAAGTATTATGGCTACAGCAGGGAATACTAAGTGATGAAGCGAATGAAATCGCCTCAAAGGCCGGACTGACGGTCATTATGGACCGATGTATCAAAGTAGAGGATAGTATCTTGATTGGCAAGAGAAGCTAAGATAGTACCAATGTAAGGGACCTTTTTATGATAAAGAAAGGTCCCTTTTTTACTGCTCTTTCACCCCCGCTTTTGTTCTTCTATGTATTTTCCTTTGACAAATTTATAAGGCTAGGCTTACCATAATGGAATAGAGAGAGGATAACCTATAACAGAGTTAGAACATAGGGGGTCGTAAGATGATACAGGGTATTGGTGCAGCCGGAGGCGTAGCCATCGGTAAAGCTTTTGTGCTGCCCACCTGGGACTGGGATGTACCGGATCGCCGGATGGAAAAAGTAGATCTGGCTAAGGAATTCGAAAGACTGTATGAAGGTATTCGGACATCGAAAACTGAAATTGAAGTGATGAAGAACGAGATCAAACAAACCGTGGGCGTAGCTGAATCGAGTATTTTTGACGCTCATATAGCCATTTTGGAAGATCCCGTCTTTATGAGTGAGATTCAAGGGATCATTGAGCGACAGTATAAAGCTGCCGAAGTTGCAGTGAAAGAGGCTATCGATCATTTCGTCACGATGTTTGACCTTCTGGATGATGAATACATGAAAGAACGAGCACTCGATATCAAGGATGTTGGTAATCGTCTGCTCAAACACTTACTTGGTACTCCGGATATTACATTGCCGGCAGATACACAACCCTATATTTTGGTTGCGAAGGAACTATCTCCTTCTCAACTGGTACATTTGAATCCCAATAATGTGCTCGGGATAGTAACGCTTGCAGGTGGAAAGACATCACATTCCACAATTATGGCAAGAGCACTTGGCATTCCTTTGGTAGCCGGGATGGAGAATAAGCTACCTGAGCCGCTTCAAACGGGCGATATGCTCGTTATTGACGGGGATGAAGGGCTGCTTTATTTAGATCCAAGCCCGAGTATTATTGATCGTTATACCACAATCGCCGAGAAGCTCTCACGGCGGAAAGAACAACTGCAATTGTTAGCCTCCGTTGATGCAGTAACTAAGGACGGTGTGCATTTTAAATTGTCAGGTAACATTAGCTCCGTAAAAGATTTGAAACAGGCGCTCAAACATGGAGCGGAAGGTGTAGGCCTGTTTCGAACTGAATTTTTGTATATGGACCGCACAAATTTTCCAGAAGAAGAAGAGCAATATGAGGTGTACCGACAAGTTGTCGAGACAGCTGGTATCCATCCCGTCGTTATTCGTACGCTCGATATTGGTGGGGATAAACAATTAGAGTATTTTGCTTTACCTGAGGAAGATAATCCATTTCTTGGTTATCGGGCTATCCGGATAAGTTTGGATCGTAAAGAGCTGTTCATAACGCAATTAACTGCTATCCTGCGTGCAAGTGCACATGGCAATGTTAAGATCATGTATCCAATGATTTCTTCATTGGAGGAAGTACATGAAGCGAATCAGTTGCTGGCTGAAGCAAAGCAAGGCTTGCAGGAACGCGGTATTGCCTATGACAAGGATATACAGGTTGGCATAATGATTGAGGTTCCTGCGGCAGCTGCTATTGCGGATTTGCTTGCTAAGGAAGCCGATTTCTTCAGTATAGGTACTAATGATCTTGTTCAGTATGTACTAGCCGTAGATCGGATGAATGAGAAAATCGCACACCTGTACACTCCTTATCATCCTGCCGTACTGAGAACGTTGCGACAAGCCGTGTTGGCTGCCAAGGAGGCCGGGATTCCCATTAGTGTGTGTGGGGAAATGGCTGGTGATGAAAAGGCGATCCCTATTTGGAATTATTTAGGGGTCAACAACCTTAGTATGTCACCGCAATCATTACTTCGGGTGAAACATCGGATTTTGAATACGACTGCTAAGGATAGTCAGGATATTGGGGCGCATTGTTATTGCCTCTCTACAAGCACTGACATTGAGTCCGAGTTGACAAAATTTGTCGGAATAGATGCTGAAATGTTACAGTAGAATGATTTGACAATAGGAACAACGCCAAGGAAGAAACTCTCTGGCGTTGTTTTTGTTGTTATTTTCCAATGAGCTATTATTTAGAAGTTGATATAAGCGCATCTACAAATGCTTTGCCATAGGGAGGGAGATCTGGAGGCCTTCTAGCAGAGATAATATGCCCGTCCACTACCACTGGTTCATCTTTCCAGATTGCTCCAGCATTGGTCATATCATCACGAATCCCTGGTGTTGATGTAACTGTAACTCCCTTAAGGATTCCAGCAGAAATTAACACCCATCCAGCATGACAGATTTGACCGATCGGCTTCTTTGCGGCGTTCAATTCTTTAACTAATTGCAGTACTTTATCATATCGACGAAGTTTGTCTGGAGCCCAGCCCCCTGGAACAAGAATACCGTCATATTGATTGGCATGTACTTCCTCAAATGAGTATTCAACCTCTGCAGGAACGCCGTACTTCCCAATGTATTTTTTGCCTTTCGTAGGTCCAACCAGATGTACCTCGGCACCTTCTTCTCGAACGCGGTAGATCGGGTACCACAGCTCTAAATCCTCGAATTCATCATCAACCAATGCAATGACCTTTTTACCAGTAAGTCTCAAATTCGTTTCCTCCTGTCTTGGACTGCTCTTGACGAATAACATTTTCAATATTTTAATTGTATCAAATTGATGATATTTTTCATACCAATTGACTAGCGGTAAGCCTTTCTTTCTATGGAATATAAAGTGTTTTTAGTTTGGTGAAGGAGATCGCTTATGTAGGGTCGAATACATCTAGCATTCATCGATTGTGATCTCTAATGATAAGGATTAAGATGAGGTGATATTGTGCGGAAGCATTGTCATTGTGGTGGAATGATGAACCTTGATTTTAGGTTAGTTATTTTCGAAGGCATTAT
This sequence comes from Paenibacillus segetis, assembly GCF_014639155.1. NCBI lineage: Bacteria > Bacillati > Bacillota > Bacilli > Caryophanales > Paenibacillaceae > Paenibacillus > Paenibacillus segetis. Next base: position 2,817,109 of record NZ_BMFT01000001.1, on the reverse strand, counting down.
AGAAATAGATCGTGTTCCCATCTACGAATGTGAAGAAGGCTGCTTTTATGAGGTATTCCCTGCGATCAAAGAGGACCTTAAAGAGTTACTCGCGTCCTTGAAGCAACAAGGAAAAACTGGACGGGTAATATTTACCGAAATGAACGAGCTGGCTCATTTTATTTTCGAGATCTATCGGACATGGGACGAGGGGGAAGCGTCGTCATTTGAAGCTCTTCTGGAACAAAAATCTAATGAACATATAAATTTATTACTTGATTTGTACGGATGTGCTAAAAGTATGAACGATACGGAATGGATGAATGAAACTTCAAATCGTCTCGCTCAAATGTCCAATATTGTTAAAGATCGTCAGTTTTCTGAAGTAAATCAACGATTTCCTTACTAATTCGACGGTTTAAGTTGTTTTTCTATTTCACTTTTTGTTAAAATAGAAAAGGGTAAGTGAAAGGAGTTGGTTAGGTCGTGGTTTCATTGTTAAGAATAACTTCCATAGAAGAACTTAATCGTCTTTTGGATAATTCTAACCAGCAGTCGTTGCTGATATTTAAACATAGTACCCGCTGTCCAATTAGTGCTGCAGCACACCTGGAAGTTGAAGCTTACTTAAGTGATAGTCCAAATGCCGAGGTTACATACGGACTTATTTACGTAGTTGAGGACAGAGAAGTATCTAACGAGGCTGCTGAACGATTGAATGTCCAGCATGCATCACCGCAAGTTGTGTTGGTGAAGAACGGACAATCCGTCTGGAATACTTCCCATTCGGCCATCACAAGTAACGCTTTGAAGGGAATTCTGAACTAAGTGAAGCGTTATCATTGCACAAAGTAATATTTTGTCGTATCATAAATTTAATTGGAGTCATGGAATTAACGTGAATTATGATTGAAAATCTATTGGCAATGGAGAGAAGAATGTGACGGTTACCATTTACGATGTGGCACGTGAAGCAGGCGTCTCGATGGCCACGGTTTCCCGGGTAGTGAATAACAACCCTAATGTGAAACCGCAGACCCGGAAGAAGGTTTACGAAGCGATTGAACGTTTGGGATATCGTCCAAATGCGGTGGCAAGAGGACTTGCCAGCAAGAAGACGACCACGGTCGGTGTGGTTATCCCAGATATCTCGAATTCAATATTTGCAGAAATTGCTCGGGGCATTGAAGATATAGCCAACATGTATCACTATAATATTATCTTATGTAACGCGGATAAGAAGAAGGAAAAGGAAATTCGCGTTATTAACACACTGCTCGAGAAACAAGTGGACGGGCTTCTTTTCATGGGTGGAGCTGTGACAGAGGAGCATATTCAAGCTTTTCAGACGTCTTCGGTTCCAATTGTGTTATGTGCAACAAGTGATGAACAAGGTGTTATTCCTTCCGTGGATATCGATCATGAGTCTGCGGCATTTGACGCTGTAAGCACACTGATCCGCCACGGACACCGGGAGATCGCGATGATTAGCGGAACACTGCAGGATCCTGCAAATGGATATGCACGGTTCCAAGGTTACAAACGGGCGCTGGAAACAGCGGGAATTGAGTACAAAGAGGACTTGGTTCGTATCGGTAATTACCGTTATGAATCTGGTGTTGAGGCAATGAAATATTTCTTAGGATTGAAGAAGAAGCCTACAGCGATCTTCTCGGCTACCGATGAAATGGCGATTGGGGCAATCCACAGCATCCAAGACGAAGGCCTAAAGGTGCCTGACGACTTCTCAATCATTAGCGTAGACAATATTCGTATGGCATCGATGGTGCGTCCACAGTTAACAACAGTGGCTCAGCCAATGTATGACCTTGGAGCCGTTGCAATGCGGTTGCTAACGAAGCTGATGAAGAAAGAACCTGTTGATAATCCGCGGGTAATTTTACCACACGAAACGATTTTAAGATTATCTGTAAGTCAAATTTAATTGGCTTACATCCTATAGAGATAAATATACAAAGACAAAGATATGAAAAAGGGTAACGTGAAAAAGCTCCTGAAAAGGAGCTTTTTTTGGGGTCTATAGCAGTTTTATGAGATACAGTATTTGAGTGTTTCTACACTACGCATCTAATTTTGGAGGTCGTTATGATTAGAACAATTGGCCTTATGGGGGCCATGGATGAAGAAATAGCCTTGCTATTGCAACGCCTTGATCGGCAGAAAAGTATTGTTCACGCCGGAATTACCTTCGTAACAGGACTTTTCCATGGCAAAGAGGTTGTTGTTTGTAAATCAGGTGTCGGTAAGGTTAATGCCGCAGCGACTACGCAGGTGCTAGTTGATCGCTTTGGAGTCAACCTGATCTTGTTCACAGGAGTAGCGGGTGCTGTGGATCCCCTATTAGGGATTAGCGATATCGTGATCTCGTCTTCCTGTCAACAGCATGACATGGATGTAAGTCCCTTAGGATATGCAAGAGGCGTTATTCCGTATCAGAAAATATCTGATTTTCCGGCCGATCCGGGGTTAATAAACCTGGCAAAAGAGGCTTGTAGCTTGTTATGTAAGGACCGACATTTTGTTGTCGGCAGGGTCTTGTCAGGTGATCAGTTCATCTCAGATAATAATTTCGTCCGTACACTGCATGAAACGATGAGTGGAGCATGTGTGGAGATGGAAGGTGCTGCCGTGGCACAGGTGTGTTATATGAATGAGATTCCGTATGTTGTTGTCCGTTCCATGTCGGATAAGGCAGACGGTACCGCAGAGATTAACTATACTGAGTTTACCGTGGAAGCTGCAACTCGTTCTTTTGAAATAGTTAACCATATGGTTTCTAAATTGGACACCGTTCTAAATTAAGGATAGTCCTGTAACGCAACCGCGAGATTCTCGCGGTTTTTTGTTGTGATTTCCGTTCGTCTCGGAACGCCTTCCCAATGGGATAGATCATCGAGCCATTCGGATGGAAGATGTACAGAGGTTTGGCTTTGCCACTTCTCAATCCATGCTGTTGGAACCTTGGAATGGATATCTTTGACTAGGCCAGCCTTAAGAGGATGTTGACTCATTTCCAACCAAAGTAAGCTCCACGCACGTGGGACGACGCGCCACAAGTCATATCCACCACCACCAACCGCGACCCAGCGTCCGTCGCAATACGTATGAGCTAGCTGATGAAGAATGGCGGGCATTTCATTATAGATTTGCATACTACATTGAATGTGCGACATGGGGTCTAGGACATGTGCGTCACATCCGTGTTGGCTAATGATAATGTCCGGTTTAAAATATTTCACTAATCGAGTAACCGATTGCTCAAAACACTCCATCCAAGATGCATCTTCGGTGTAGGGCTGCATAGGTATATTCATACAGGCTCCGTAACCTTGATGTTCGCCTCTCTCCTGCAGGAATCCTGTGCCGGGGAATAAGTACTTGCCAGTCTCGTGGATAGAGTACGTACATACGTCTGGATCTGAATAGAAGCTCCATTGTACACCATCCCCATGATGAACATCTGTGTCCACATACAGCACTCTGGCGCCGTAATGATGTCTGGCGTATGCAATGGCTATGGATACATCGTTATATACACAGAACCCTGCTGCCTTTGCTGTGAGGGCGTGGTGGAGTCCTCCGGCTAAATGTAAGGCATGAGTACATCTTCCTGATAGAACAGCATCGATAGCAGTAATTGATCCACCGGCAACATAAGATGTCGCCTCATGCATGTCTGGAAAGAATGGAGTATCGTCGTCCATCAGACCATATTGCTCTGCACGGTCTAACCAGAGGGGCGAGGGAGGGGATTGACTTAAACCTTTGACAGCATCAATATATGCTGGGTGATGAATCCGCAGTAAATCCTCCTCAGTTGCCGGGCGGGATTCAATTTGTTGTGTTACGTCTAACGCTCCAATCTCCTTTAGAAGATCAAGCGTCAATTGCAGCCGAATCGGATGGAAAGGGTGATTATCGTGAAAACGATAGCTCATAACCTTATCGTGATGGACAAATAAAGCCTTTCCAGACATGATCGCACACGCCCTTTCTCTTTCTCTTAATCTGCTGCTAGAGTCCTACTAATACATGAAGCGATTTTGAAAGCGGATGCGGTCAAACTGCTCCTCAGACGCTAAGGGAACGTCTTTTCCGATGCGAACCATAAGACAGTTGGCCGGATGAGAGCAGATCTCTGGATCGTCGGTGGCATACCATACCATGCCGACGGTTTGCATCAGTCGTTCCATCATTTTACGATAATCCCATACACTAAGCCCGCTACTTTTCAGATCCCAATGCCAGTAATACTCCGTTGTGAATACAATATAGCGCTCCATCTGATCATCCTCAAAAGCCGTCTGAATCATTCGGGATCCGAGACCTAAAGAACGATACTCATTGGATACTTCAATAGCTCCAAGCTCAATAAGATCAGACATTTTGCCTTGGGACCAACGCTCCATCTGATCTGGGTAATGAAAGGTGACATATCCTACAATGACGTCCTTTTCTCGAGCTAGAATAATGCGACCCTCTGGAAGTCCGGCAATCTCTACTAACGCTTCGTGTTGATCTTTAGGCTTTCGGAAGGCATCTAGATCGGGATGCATTTGCAAACCTAGCAATCCTGATGGATTAAGAGGTCCCTCGATGACAATCTCATTGTTGGGCTGTGGCAGGGTATGGCGGATATACGTTTTACGGTGTTCCATCTTGCCGCCTCCTTTGATTGTTCCCTTCACTTATAACAGATAAATGAAAATTTGAAAAGTATAGCCATTCGATTAAATCGTGTGATATAATTAATCCCGACATAAAAAATTCACATCTATCAATTGACATTGTGATAATTATCCTTAACTATTTCAATCTACTAACATGAATCCGTTTTCATTTGTTTCAATCTTATATTATCCAGAGGGACAGTTTCAAGGGAGGATGAAAGTATGAGTCAATTGCAAGGCGAAATAATTTCGGCAGATGCACCCTTGTCCAACTTGGGCAATTATGAAGAAGCGTATAACAATTTCAAGTGGGAAGACGTGGAGAAGGAATTCTCCTGGTACCAAACGGGTCTCATTAATATGGCCTATGAAGCTATCGATCGTCATGTGGATTTAGGTAAGGGTGGAAAAATTGCACTTCGTTACAGTGATGCGTCAAGAGATGAAGCTTATACTTTTCAACAAATGAAAGATTTGAGCAATCAATTCACCAATGTACTTCGTAAGCATGGTATATCCAAAGGGGATCGCGTATTTGTATTCATGCCACGAAGTCCTGAGCTATATGTTAGTATGTTTGGCGCCATCAAGGCTGGGGCTGTTGTAGGCCCGTTGTTTGAAGCCTTTATGGAGACTGCGGTGAAGGATCGTTTGGAAGATAGCGGAGCCGTAGCTATTGTTACAACTCCTGCGTTACTAGGGCGTGTGAAGATTGATGAACTACCCTTGCTGAAGAAGATTTTTCTAGTTGGTAAGGATCTGGAGCCTATAGAAGGGATTATCGATTATCATGCGGTGATGGAACAATCCTCACCTGAAGCAGAAATCGAGTGGGTGAATCGAGAAGATGGACTAATCCTTCACTACACTTCCGGCTCTACTGGCAAACCAAAAGGTGTATACCATGTTCACAACGCAATGATTCAGCATTATTATACTGGGAAAGTAGTTCTTGATCTTAAAGAAGATGACGTATATTGGTGTACTGCTGATCCAGGTTGGGTTACAGGAACGTCTTACGGCATGTTTGCGCCATGGCTGCTTGGTGTGACCAATGTGATCCGTGGTGGTAGATTTAGTCCAAGTGACTGGTATAATACCATTCAGAGTAACAAGATAACGGTATGGTATAGTGCTCCGACAGCTTTCCGGATGTTAATGGGCGCTGGACAGGATGTTGTTGAGGAATATGATCTATCTTCGCTGAGACATGTCTTATCCGTTGGAGAACCACTTAATCCTGAAGTCGTACGTTGGGGACTCAAAGTATATGGTCAAAGAATTCACGATACTTGGTGGATGACTGAGACGGGGGGGCAACTGATCTGTAATTACCCGTCTATGCCTTTGAAGCCAGGGTCGATGGGAAAACCTGTTCCAGGCATTCAGGCGGCGATTATTGATGATAATGGAAAGGTGCTTCCACCGCACCGAATGGGTAACTTGGCGATTCGAACTCCTTGGCCATCGATGATGCGACTCATTTGGAATAATGCACCTAAATACGAAGAGTATTTCCGAATCCCTGGATGGTATATTTCAGGTGACACTGCATATATGGATGAGGATGGATATTTTTGGTTCCAAGGACGGATTGATGATGTCATCAATTCATCTGGTGAACGTATCGGTCCGTTTGAGGTTGAAAGTAAGCTACTGGAGCATCCAGCTGTTGCTGAAGCGGGTGTTATCGGTAAGCCCGATCCGATGCGTGGCGAGATAATTAAAGCTTTCATATCCCTAATGGATGGGTATGCACCTTCCGAGGAATTGAAGGCCGAAATAGCGAAGTTTGTTAAGGAAGGGCTATCCGCTCATGCAGCGCCTAGAGAGATTGAATTCAAGGATAAGCTACCTAAGACACGTTCCGGTAAAATCATGCGACGGGTGCTTAAAGCTTGGGAATTGAATCTTCCGGTAGGCGACTTATCTACGATAGAGGATTAAAAGGATCACGATATCAATGAATTTTAAAAGAGTTCCTCAGGTCAATTGACTTGAGGAACTCTTTTTGTATAGATTACTTATTAAATTGAATAGGTGTTGACGCTGTGGATTCTCCGCTGGCATTGACTGCCGTTACTTGAATCCATCCACTTGGAGAATCAGTCTTGAATGAAAATTGTGTTCCAGGAGTCGAGCCAACCTTGGAATATGCGCCATCTGAGGTAGCTGATAGGTAGATGTTATAGCTCGAAACTTGGTCCTGTGTGGAGTTTTCTCCCCAGGTAACAGTTAATCCATTGTCTCCGTTACGTATAGTAACCGAAGATGGAGTAGCGGGGATTGAGAGCTCTCCGCCAGTATTTCCTGTGTTGTCATCTGGCCACACGCTATCTCCGAAATCTGGAGTAGTACCTGAGTCATCAGGAGGGAACCAACCGTCATAACCAACGGATGCACTTGGTCCTGACTCCCTACCTGCAACATCGACCGCTGTAACGTAATAACTGTAGCTGTGGTCGGATGAGATGTTATCGGTAAAGGATGTTGCACCACCAGTAAGTACTGCTGTTCCAGTGTATTGGAATGCTCCACCATCTAATGATTTATATAGACGATATCCAACAACATCATTCTCCGGATTCTTATTGAACGTAATCGTTGCAGAGTTATCTTTGGACGAGAATCTTACGTTTATTGGGGCACTTGGATCAATGCCATCATCTACACGTGGGTCAGGCTTGGTTGGTGCGTCTTCGCCAGCATCTTTAGGCATGTAGAAGCTTATGTCTTTATGAGATTTCATGATTTTAAAAGCATTTTGAAGATCGTCAACTAATTCCTTGATCGGTTTCTCACGCTTCATCACTATTTTTTCTAGAACCATATCTGAAGGCGTGGATTCTTGAGGGATATAATTAACCCCTTCATACGTTATATATTTCGCTCGAACAAGTACATCATCCGGTTCAGTAGGTACAAACTTAGAGTTGAAAATATCAGTAACGAGCTTACCAGCCTGACTTGTTAATTCAGTTGGAAGCTTCCCGCTATACCCGGATACCGTCTTAGAGACGATACCATCTGGTTTTGTAAACTCCGTTGTCGTAAATAAATCGGGTTTGTTAGTCGTTACTTCATTCATGACTAAGGACCAAATGGATTTGGCTCTCGATTTCCCGGCATTGGATAGTGTATTAACCGGTTCTTTATAACCGATCCAGACACCCAGAGAAACATCTGGCGTGAAGCCCATGAACCAGACATCACCATAATTTTGTGTGGTACCGGTTTTTCCGACAATCGGAATTTTCCCGTAATTCTTAAACTCGCTTTTAATAGATTTAGCTGTACCGTCAGTAATGACAGTACGTAGCATATCGGTCATCAAGTAAGCGGTTTGCTTGGAAAATACTCGTTGTGGGTCAGCATTATGCTTGTATACAATATTACCTTTAGAATCGGTTATCTTAGAGATCATATACGCATCAACGAATTCTCCGCCGTTTGCGATTGAGCTGTAGGCATTGGTTAATTCCTCAACGGTTACGCCGTATCTAAGTCCGCCAAGTACCCCTGTTTGCGCTCCATAATCTCGTTCGTCCAACGTCGTTATACCGAGCTTCTTAGAGAAGTCCCAAGCTTTGTCGATACCCAGAACTTGATTGAAAATTTTCAGCGCTGGGACATTTCGAGATTCATTCAGTGCAGTACGAGCGGTCACTAGACCTTTATACCCACCGCTGGAGTTAACAGGAATATGATACCCTTTTGTATAATCTCGCAATATGATAGGCGAATCATCGATGATGCTCGCGGGTTGAATTAATCCGAGTTCCATCGCCGGTAAATAGGCGGCAATCGGTTTCATGGTCGAGCCCGGTTGCCTCACCATTTGTGTTGCATAGTTCATCTGTTCAGTATAGAAGTCGCGACCTTCAATCATACCTAAGATTTCACTGGTTTTATTGTTGATCATCATCGCGGCTACTTGCTCAAGCCCCTTAGTTTCACTATAAGGGCTGAAGTTGGCTTCATTATCTGAAACAGTGTGCATCGAAGTATACACTTTTTTGTCAATCGTAGTGTAAACTCGGTATCCGCCAGTTAAGAGCTGTTGACGGGCTTCTTCAATCAATTGTGAATTTTTAGAAGCCTCTTCTTTAGTCATTTCCGGGTTGTTTAACATAACGATGACCACGGCTGCTTGGCGTTCAGTTTCCAGCATTAGATACGGATAGGTCTCGTAAGCTTTTTTCGTTGTTGTAGCAAGCGATCCACGAATATCAAAAGCCATAGCTTCGTCATATTGCGCACTTGTTATTTTGTTCTCTTCCAGCATACGTTGGAGGACAAGGCGTTGCCGCTTAAGTGCACGATCAAATGCCTCCTGATTAAACTCACCCTTCCCATTAAACGCCGAGTAGGTCGAGGGAAGCTGCGGTAAGCCAGCTAGATAAGCAGCCTGGGCGATATTCAGATCCTCTAGCTTAGTAGTATTGAATATACCTTTAGCTGCAGCTTTGATGCCATAGACTTGATAGCCGTTAGAACCATTTCCAAAAGGAACTTTATTTAAATAAGCCGTAATAATTTCCTCTTTCGAGAGGAATCGTTCCAATCGTAACGCGAGCAGCATTTCTTTGATTTTCCGGTTATCCGTTCGATCCAAATTCAAGAACACACGACGTGCCAGTTGTTGGGTTAACGTGCTTCCGCCAGTTTGGACGTTCTCCTTAAGCAATCTTTCCTTGACTGCTCTCAGGGTACCTTTAAAGTCAATCCCAATATGGTTATTAAAATTATTATCTTCGATAGCGATGACCGCATCGATGACCGATGAAGGGATTTCTTCATAACTGACAGGACGACGATCTTCTTCTGATCGAAGTTGGCCTATGGGCGTACCGTCTCGGAAATAAGCGAAACCTGTTACTTCGTTATAATTGATCTTCTCTTCAATATCGGCACGTGAACGTACCGGATCGTCTTTGACGATGGAGGAGACATAACCGAATGCGGCGCCCCCTGCAAAAAGAACTCCGGCAACTACGAGTAGAGTAAGCCAGCCCAGTGTTTTCCAGACCCATCTTCCTCTTTTACGCTTGCGAACAGGTGGCTTGTCTTCGTGCGTACCTTGTTCCTTGCCGGAGTTTTTATCGTTAGTATCAACCATGGGTATCCTCCTTTTTAACAGCAACATTATAGCATAAATTCGCAAAACTTGGATGTTTTTTAAGCCTTTTCAATTACAATATAGATTGAGATAGCATCAATTTCGATTTGATTTTGGATAAGATTATATATTAGGGGATCTTTGAATTCATGTGGACAAAGGGTTGGAGAGACTTAGTTGAAGGTGAAAATCGGTGGGATGAGTTAGCGGTTTTTAAACGAAAGTTTGCTTAGTTGTTATATAATAGTCGCTATAGAAAAAAACAACCCGGAGTCTAAGACCCCGGGCTATTTCAATATTAATCTTAACGGTTGTAGAATTCGACGATTTGTTTCTCATCGATTTCTTGAGACAATTCAGAACGCTCAGGTAGGCGGATGAACTTGCCTTCCAGTGCAGTATCGTTGAACTCAAGGTAAGCTGGAAGATGCGAACGATTTTCCAAAGCTTCTTTGACGGAAGAAAGACCACGACTTCTTTCGCGAAGGCCGATAACATCGCCTAATTCTACACGGTAAGAAGCGATATCAACTTTTTTGCCGTTTACTGTAATGTGACCGTGGGATACCAATTGACGTGCTCCTGCACGGGAGTTGGCAAAACCAAGGCGGTATACAAGGTTGTCCAGACGGCTTTCAAGCAAAGCCATGAAGTTTTCACCAGCGATACCTGGCAATTTTTGCGCTTTGTTAAACAAAGTGCGGAATTGTTTTTCGCCCAAGCCGTACATGTGACGAAGTTTTTGTTTTTCCAAAAGTTGCATACCGTAGTTACTGATTTTTCTGCGTTGGTTCGCACCGTGTTGTCCTGGTGGGAACGGGCGTTTCAAGTCTTTGCCAGTACCGCTCAAAGAAATGCCAAGGCGGCGGCTTAGTTTAAATTTAGGTCCTGTGTAACGTGCCATTGTATAGGTAGACTCCTTTTAAAATGAAATTTTAGTTGTAGGGTTCTACTTGCGCAGTTTTTGTTTGCCTGAGCGGAGGATAGATGAAATCGCTCAAACTGACATGAAAGTTCAGCCGCTGTCGTGTCAGCAACAAAAACCAAGAGGGTGCCGCAATCGTTACTCCCTTATCAAGACTCTATCCAGTCTTTATCAACAATAAATTATATAGGATGTAATGAGGGGAGTCAAGGGAAGGTTTGAGCTAATCAAGGGACATTATTTTGTTTAATTAAGTAGGAATTTGTCGATAGGGCTTTTGTCCTAAAAAAGTAAGGCAAATTTAAGGAAATTTGATGCAAAACGGGAAGGAAGATAGTAATATAAACATATAGTCACGGAAATTGAACGGATCTATCACTCAAATGGCGGAGTTCAGGACAGAATCGAAAAACATCGCTGCGAGCTGGACGTGGCGAAAAGGAGCTATCCTATGGCAAAACATTCACGAGATGACCTGAAGAATAAGATGTATACAGAATTATCTTTTCCGCCGCTTAATGTTTGGGGTGACGACGAGGCACAGATGAATTGGCTAGAACAGCTCGATATTACCCCTTACGATTATCCATATACCGAAGCTCTTCTAAAAGCCAGTTATGAGGATTGGAAAAAACAAGCCTCTGATTTATCTCAGCATGATGGCGTTAAGTGGTTTATTACAAACCATTTGGGAGAAATACTGAACCAAGAGTACGAACCGGAGTTAATTACCGGAGTAGAGAGACAATTGGTCAGTACATCTATTCGTGAATGTCTTGAGAAACAGTCTTCAGCAATCATAAAGTCTGCTACAGGAATATGGATAGCCACTCCAATTGTGACGCGGGACCATAGCGAGCTGTTTGCTCTGATGGGTTGCTATATGGATGGTGAGCCAAGCCAAGCTGCGCAGATGCTTGTAAAAGCAGCTGCACAACATTTTAGAAGTTGTTTTTATAAGAGATTTGAGAATTTATTTGTCAGTGATTTACTTAATATTCAGAAGCAGGCAAAACGTGAAGAAAACAGACGATCGATGCTGTTTCAAGTTGTGCAAAGACTTCATGATAAAATAGATGTGGATTCGGTGATCACAGAGGTATTCGAGAGAATTGCAGGAATGTATCCAGCAGGCAAGCTCGAGCTTTTGATGTCGCAGGATCATCCAAGTCGTGACCCTCGCGTGAAGTCACTGCAGTTACAGGGACAAGAGCAAGAGGATTACATGTGTGTTAGGGCATTCATGGAAGGCCGGATGCTTCGTAAAGAATACACGAACAAAGACGGGGAGCCTATCATAGAAATTGCAGTTCCATTGATTGGTAAGCAAGGCGTGTATGGTGTGTTTCATTTGACCCTTCAGCAAGAAGGAATCGAGGATATCGATTTACAATTAATCGGGATGCTTGCGGATACGGCTGGTACTGCCTTTGAGAATGCCAAATTGTACGAGCAATCTAACCTGTTAATCAGTGAGTTAAGATTAATTAATGAACTGACCAAGCGGCTGAATCAAAGCTTAAAGTTAAAAGAAGTGTTCAAATTTGCTACCGATGAATTGCTTTCGATCTTTCAGGCGGAGTTTTGTTGTATCACGCAGATTGATCAAGAAAGTGATATCTTTGAAATCGTATCTTGTAATGTTCCTTCCTTATCTAAGGAAATTTTCCCTAAGGATTACGGATTCTGTGGTTTAGTGTTTTCAACACGGGAACCGATTATTTTATCGGATTACAAGGCTTATGGAAAAGTAACGTCCAGATTGATGGATGAGACGGAATCCCGCTCAATGATTGCAGCCCCTCTTATAGTAGGGGGAGAAGTCAATGGGGCCATAATATTGGCTCACCGGAATGAACGCTTCTTCTCATATGAGAATTATAAGCTGCTTCAGGTATTAGCTTCACATATCGGACTAGCTATCTCTAATGCCTCCCTGCATGCTGAAGTACGTAAAATGGCGAACCGAGATATGCTTACCGGGCTCTATGCTCGGCATTACTTGGATGATGCGATTCAAAATTATCAGAAGAAGGATGTCAATGGATCACTTATCATCGTGGATATTGACCAATTTAAGCAAGTAAACGATACATTTGGTCATCAGACTGGGGACAAAATCCTTAAACAGGTATGTGCTATCGTTAAAAGTTCCATTCGAAAAAGCGATGTACCTGCGCGCTGGGGTGGAGAAGAACTGGCGATTTATCTACCTGGAGCTGATGTTGAAAACTGTTATCAAATTGCAGAAACAATCCGTCTACGTGTAGCAATGGAAACGGATCCGCCTGTAACCGTCTCGTGTGGGGTTTCAGAGTGGAGAGAGTATGATGACAAGGTTAGTGTAGAATCCCTGTTCTACCAAGCGGATATGGCTTTGTATAAGTCTAAGAACAACGGAAGAAACCAAACTCAAATTGGTAATTAAGCATAGATTGAAGTATAGGAACGCCCAGTTGGGGCGTTCTTTTGTTTTCGAATAGATTTTGGGATGAGGGAAAACCTACTGGTTAACACATCATTTCCCGGTTCGCTATCGTGCTTCCCGGGAGACAAAGGGCGCGAGGTTATATGTTATATAGAGGAATCAAAATGATATTCATACTTTGCTGTCTGGGCTCCATGGTGGCTTGTAGTATTGGAGAGGCAAAAACCCCGGAAGAGTGGTTCGAATTTACATGGTCTGGTCTGGCTGGTCGAGATGCCTTAAGCTTTCAAGGGAATGCTTCACTTGTACGCCAAGATAAACCGCTCATGGAAGAGAACATAAGTTACTATGGGCAATTAAAGAATCATCATGAACTAGAGATGGTTACGATTTTACCGCGACTGAACGAAGTTGGTACATGGAAGACTGCAGGCAACAAACAGACTAATGATGAAATTCAATCCAAGCTACTCTGGAAAGGAGGAGCCTGGACAATATCAGCCAATCAAGGTGAGGTATTAAGCAAAGGGATGACCAGGCTGAATCCACTGGACCAATTAGAGACGATCCGTAAGATGAATAAGAAAATTACGACGGAGAGTGGAGCGGCCAGAGGAACAAAGGTACTGCGAATTGAGCTTGATCCTAGTGAAGCGAAGGAAATGATTAAGGAAAAGTTGACAGCTGAGATGCAGGTGCTAAGGAATGATTATGAAAACAAAATTGCGAAAATGGAACCTGAACTCCGCAATAAAGTAGAACCTGAAATAAATAATCTTTGGACCAGCGGCAACGAACAACTTGCTAAAATATTGAAGCAAACGGATGCAAAGGTTATTTATCATCTAACGATAGGCCGCAGAAACGGGCTACCCCAACGTTTAACTTCAGAGTCGGAGTTGATCTATTTGAGCCCAGCGGGGCTTCAACAACGTGAAGTATTGCTAACAGACAATCGGTTTTCGAGTTATCAGTAGTGGGGTTGAATATGCTGACTTCCCTTTACAGCCGTGCTACAATAGAGAAGAATTAACCGATGTTCAACTAAGAGTTTCTATGTTGGGAAACTCTTAAGCGCAAGCATATTGCGCAATTTTAAGGAGGCGTTACAAGGCATGCGAGATCCAAGAATACAGAAATTGGCGGAGAACCTAGTAGGGTACTCAGTAGATGTTCAACCGGGTGAAAACGTCCTAGTTGAAATGATTGGTTCAGAACGCGATTTATTAACTGCAATTGTAGAAGAAGTGGGAAAGAAGGGAGGAAATGCGTTTGTTGAGCTGACGGACAAGGCAGTTCAAAGCTCGCAATTGAAATATGCCACTGCTGAAGGGATTAAAACCTGGGCTGACTATGATTTAATCCGGATGAAACAAATGGACTGTTATATCGGTATTCGGGCGGGTGCGAATGTGAACGATCTTTCCGACGTACCTGAAGATAAAATGAAACTGTATAACTCGCTTTATCAACATACTGTACATAGTGAAGAGCGGGTGAAGCATACGAAATGGGTTGTGCTTCGTTATCCTAATGCCAGCATGGCGCAGCTAGCAAATGTCAGCACAGAGGCGTTTGAGGATTTCTACTTTGATGTTTGTAATCTGGACTATGCTAAGATGGACCGGGCGCAGGACGCTCTAGCTGATCTTATGCAACGTACGGATAAAGTACGAATTACTGGACCAGGAACGGATTTATCGTTCTCGATCAAAGACATCAACGCTATTAAGTGCTCAGGTAAAAGAAACATTCCAGATGGTGAAGTATATAGTGCTCCAGTACGCGATTCCATTAATGGAACGATCAGCTACAATACAGCCACTTTATATAACGGCATTACTTTCGAGAATATCGTATTCCGTTTTGAGAATGGTAAAATCGTTGAAGCTACCAGCAATGACAACAAGCGGATCAACGAAATTCTGGATAGCGACGATGGAGCGAGACATATTGGAGAGTTTGCGATTGGCTTCCATCCCTACATTTTGCACCCAATGAAAGATACACTGTTTGATGAGAAAATTGCAGGTAGTCTGCATTTCACACCAGGGCAAGCGTATGAGGAAGCTGATAATGGTAACCGTTCCTCCATCCACTGGGATCTAGTACTGATCCAGCGTCCAGAGTATGGTGGTGGGGAAATTTATTTTGATGATGTACTAATTCGCAAAGATGGTATATTTGTGCTTCCAGAACTGGAAGGTTTGAACCCCGAAAACCTAAAATAAGCAGAAAACAACTTGCTAGGAAAGCGGATTCAATGTATCATATTATTATGTTTCCAAAGTTAGAGACGGAGGGATTCTCATGGCCACTAATAATGAAGCGGTAGTTGAAATTGCTCAAACTGCAGGTAAGTTTGCTTCTTCGATCGTATTGCAAGCTGACAACAAGTATATTGACGTTAAAAGTATCCTTGGTCTTTTTACTACGTTAGTGAACACTCAAAGCTACGAACTGCATGTTCATGGTTCGGACGCTGAAGAGGCAAAAGCAGCGGTTGCTGCGGTATTTGCTAAATATGATCTGAATGTTAAAGTTGTAGCTGAATAAGTTAATTAAGAAGACGCTCCCGCCTTATTAGGCTGGGAGTGTTCTTTTTTTGCAGAAATACTAGGTTCATTCTAGGGGGCAAGGAACTCTCAACTTAGTTTATTTAGAGAGGTTCTTGTATTGGTCTTCAATTTCGTCTAATATTAAGAATAGAATAGGTGAGTGACGATTTTGGACATGGGGAGGAAACAACATGACTTCATCTGATTTGCAGGAGCAATTGAACCTTAAAGCGTTAAATCTTCTGCAGGAAGATGCTGATAAAATAGAGAAGCTGATTGAAGTGCAGATGGAGAACCTGGCTACACGTTACTGTCCCCTTTATGAGGAAGTGCTGGATACCCAAATGTACGGCTTCTCCAGACAGGTTGATTATGCGGTTCGTATTGGTCTTATCCAGGAAGCGGTAGGGAAAGGGATCGTGAGTAAGCTCGAACGGAACTTGGCTACACTCTACGAAGCGATGAACAATAAAGAATGACCTGTTTTGATAGAAACAGACCTATATACAAAAAATGAAGAAAGCGTATATTCCGGACTTTTCCGGAACATACGCTTTTTTTGATGATAATGTATAAATTGAGCAGTGGGTATCGCCGATTATATTAAGTAGAAGGATACGCCTAGAATAGCATACACTGCGATAAGAAGTAACCCTTCGTACCAGTTAGTTTGCCCATCTTGGGTAATAGACTTGGCAATGAATACAGATACCCCAATTGCGGAAAGCTCGATTACGGTAAATACGATATCCATCGGTCTGCCAAACAGGTGACTGACAAAGACAAGAACGGGGGCTACAAACAAGGCGATTTGTAGACTACTTCCGACGGCAATTTCTACTGAAGCTCCGATTTTATTCTTTAATGCAAGCATGATTGCCGCACTGTGTTCGGCCGCATTCCCAACAATAGCTACAACGAAGGCGCCGACGAAAATTTCGCTCAGTCCAAATTTGGTAGTAAAGGTATCAAGAGTATCAACTAGCCATTCGCTGACAAAGGCAACCATGACCGTAGCAAGGATCAGGTAGAGGATCGATTGACGTTTGGACCAGGCTGGTGCATGTTCATGTGGGAGTTCCTCAGCTTTATCTTCTGTCACATCTGCTAGGTAATCTTTATGAGTGATCATGGAGAAGATGAGCCAGAGTATGTAAGCAACGATCAGAATTCCAGCTACAACAAGACTTAAAGTCGTTATGTTTTCTTTAGGAAGCTCGTGGGAATTGAGAAAGATTGCAGGTACGAATAGGGCAATGATTGCAACGATCATCAGAGAGCCATTCATTCCAGCAAGGGACACATTGTAGCGTTGTACCTTATGTTTCAAACCACCAGCAAAGAGGCTTAAACCAAGTACAAGAAGTAGGTTCCCTATGATCGAACCCGTTATACTAGCTTTGACCATATCAAATAGGCCTTCCTTGACGAGTAAAATACCAATGATGAGCTCTGCAGCGTTACCGAAAGTGGCATTCAGAAACCCACCTAGACGCTGCCCGGCGTAGTGAGCTACACTTTCAGTCGCTTTTCCGAGAAATCCTGCCACGAAAATAACAGCAATTGCAGAAATGATGAATTGTAAAGTTGCTGGCCATTCAACGAAATGTCCGATGGCACTAAGGATGAAGAAAAACGCAAGTAAACCCGGAAAAAGATATTTTTTCATAGGAGACACACCTCAACAATTATTTTGTGGATCTGTAAAAAATGGGGTCAAAACCAATATAACCAATAACGAGAAGATTATAAGCGATAAGCTTGGAACTGGTCTATAGTTGCTTTACTAGGTTTTACGAATTACAATGATTATAATGAGGTTGAAGGAGGAATTACCATGACCGAGCAATTACAGTTGGATATGGGGCTTATTCGGATTTCAGATGATGTCGTTTCCAAAATCGCTGGAATGGCAGCCTTGGAAACACCAGGTATCGCAGCGATGTCTGGAGGGCTATCTGAAGGATGGGCCAAACGTTTAAGTGGTAAGAATGTGCAAAAAGGTGTCACCGTAGAAGTCGGTCAATTGGAAGCAGCGATTGATTTACGAATAATCGTACTTTATGAAACTCCAATCCATGAGGTATGTCGTATGTTGCAGCAGAACGTCCGTGAAGCGGTGGAAAGTATGACCGGGTTGAAGATCGTAGAAGTAAATGTAAAAGTTGAGAATGTGGCATTTAAGGATGACGAGGTTTAGTTAATTAGGGTATATATAAATTTAGGTTATGAATATGGGCTGAGCGAGGAATTTTATTCCTTGCTCAGCCCATTTGTTGTTACGTCAATAAATTTATCTGCGTCTCATCGTTTGTAACTCATTTGAGGCTTGTTTCACTACAACAGACTTGGTTCTCTCCTGCTTGGTTGGTAGAGATGATTGACGTGAGATACTTAATACGATTCCCATGGCGATCATCATGACAAGCAACGAAGAGCCCCCATAGCTAATGAAAGGAAGGGTTACCCCGGTTATAGGGATCGTTCTAGTAACACCACCGATATTAATAAAAGCTTGGATGGCAATTAACCCCATGATTCCGACCCCAGTTAATATACCAAAGGTACTAGAACTCCGCAGAGAAACTAGTACGCCCCTCCAAATAAAATACAGATAGAACAATAAGAATAAAAAGGTGCCGATAAAACCAAATTCTTCACCGATTACCGCGAAGATAAAATCGTTATAACTATTCGTTAGGTAGTGAAGCTTCTGAATACCTTGGCCAAACCCTGTTCCAGTTAGTCCTCCATGGCCAATGGCTGTTAGAGATTGAATAAGACTGAATCCAGTTCCTTGTGGATCTTCCCAAGGGTTGATATAGGCTTGAAACCGGCCTATTTTATAGTTTGTCCCTACAGCAGCAGCATCGGCGATATCACTAGGGTTAACTTTATCCCATAGTGCTCGTGCGCCTAATACAAGGCTGGCTCCGATGATCAAGAGGACAATAGAGCCAAGGATGTGCTTCAGGTTGGCTCCACCCGCAAAAATAATTAAACCGGCGGTGGCAACTAGGATGAAACAGGAACCTAGATCGGGCTGCATCATGATGAGTCCAGCCACGATTCCGACGATCACCATGACAGGAATATATCCTGTACGTAAGTCGCGAAACCGTTCACCTTTTTTTGATATAAGTGCAGATAGATACAGAATAGTTGTAACCTTAGCAAGTTCCGTAGGTTGAATACCATAGTTACCTAATTTGATCCAGCTACTCGCGCCGTTAATGGCACCAACAAAAGGTACAAATAACAATAGTATAATCGCTATGATGAAGACAGGAATAAATAGTTTCTTGAATTTTTCATAGGGTATGTTCATTGTGATGAACATACCAAATAGACCAATAGCTCCAAAAGCCAGCTGACGTTTTGTGAAATACATCGGATCATATCCGAATCTCTCGCTGACAATGGTAATGCTGGAACTGGAGCTGAATACCATGACGATCCCAAAACCTACTAATAAAAGGGTAAGGATGAGAAGTTGGAAATCTGGAGCCCCGCGTCTGGGCGTTTCGTTGTTGTCTCTCATGGAATTCCTTCTCAGGCCTCGAGAAGTTCCTTCAACTCAGCCAGCTTGAGTTGTGCTGTTTTCATTACGTGCGGCGGGATTTCTGATTCGTATTCCAATCCATGTGGGAAAGTGGCACGTCCCATATAGACTGCTTCAATGTCCAGTACTGTGTCTGGCCGCTCTAATTTTCCTTCCACGGCGCGTGTGTTCATGCGAAGGAAATATTCTTGGTTATCGAAAGTAATTTTGTAATCATATGTAGCCCGGTAGTACTCCCATTGCCAACGAATAAACCCAATCTTTTCGGATGATTCATCTAAGTAGGCCAACTCAACTTTTAAACCTTCTAACCCAGTATTCTCAACTATCATCTTGTAGATTGCCCCCTTAAAAGTTCTCTTTCTCATGATATTATGTTTCCCTCACTTGTGCAAGGGTGGCAAGACTTGCCAAGTCCGGGAAGTTTCACTGGTTCTATACTCTGTGCTCACTTTATTTCTGATACAATAGAACTAATATGTAGCTTCAGATTGCTGATGAAGTTTCGAGCGATGGAGTGATGAAGGAACGATAGAAATATATAGATGAAGGAAGTGAAATGCAATGGAACAAGAAGTACTTACAGCACTGTTACCATCTATGGTTGAATGGAGGCGACATTTACATCGTCATCCTGAGCTGTCTTATATGGAGAAGGAAACGACAGCATACGTGAGAGAAATTCTTCATGATTTAGGCGTGGAACTTCAGTCAGTTACAAGTGGCTATGGGTTGTTCGGGACGATTCGAGGCGATCTTCCTGGAAGGACGGTTGCTCTACGTGCAGATATGGATGCGCTTCCGATTCAAGATGAGAAGACTTGCCAATATGCTTCGCAAGTTCCTGGTGTGATGCACGCCTGTGGACATGATGGTCATACCGCTGTTTTATTGGCTGTGGCAGAATATTTCTGCAAGCATAAGGAAACGTTGCGAGGATCCATCCGATTGATCTTTCAACCGGCAGAGGAAGTGTGTCCCGGTGGAGCACAAGCGATGATAAAAGATGGTGCGCTAGATGGGGTTGATGTTATTTACGGCATACACTTATGGACACCGATTCCTGTAGGTACGGCAGCAAGTGCACCGGGTCCCCTAATGGCTTCGACCGATGAGTTTTTTATCGAAGTTCACGGTAAGGGCGGCCACGGCGGGATGCCTCATGCAGCAGTTGATAGTGTTGTAGCGGGTTCTGCTCTTGTACTTCAGTTACAAAGTGTTGTAAGTAGGTTTGTTGATCCATTAGATCCCGCGGTTGTAACCATCGGCTCTATTCAAGGAGGCACCGCTCAAAATATAATTGCTGAACGTTGTCGTCTTGCAGGTACAGTCCGTTGTTTCCGTGAGGAGACGCGAGAATTGATCCGCAATAAAATCTTATTCATGACAGAGTATACAGCCCGAGCTTATGGAGCTACAGCAACAGTAGACTATATGAGCGGATATCCGTGTTTGATTAACGATGAATATGAATTTAATCGTTTTATCCAGACCGGCCCGCAGGTACCTAATCTCCAAACCGATCTATCAGCCAAAATCATGCCTGCCGAGGACTTCGCTTATTATCTACAGCACGTGCCAGGTTGCTTCATACTTGTAGGTGCCGGCAATCAGGATAAAGGAATTGTACATCCACATCATCATCCGAGATTTGACATTGATGAGGATGCAATGCTCCATGCTGCCGGATTGATGATTAGGATGGCGGAATCTTATCTAGTGGAATATGCATAATTTGTTCCCAACTTTGGAATTATAATCTCCGAAGGAGGGATTGTACATGAGAAAAGTAAGCGAAATTATGACTACCGATGTCGTTACAGTTACTCCAAGGGACAATGTATATGAGGTCGCTGTAAAGATGAAGCAGCACGATATTGGATACATACCCGTTGTTGAAGTAGACGGGGGCAGGTTGCTCGGAGTTATTACCGATCGTGATCTCGTCATACGTGGTATTGCGGAGAAGCATCCAGGCTCTGCAGCAGTTGAGACCGTAATGTCAAAAGGAATTGAGACCGTATCTAAGGATACCTCTGTTGATGAAGCGGCTGAACTTATGGCTGAGCAGCAAATACGTAGGTTGCCGGTAACGGATGGAGAGCGATTGATAGGTATCGTATCGATTGGTGACTTAGCAGTTCGTAACATTTTTGCTAATGAAGCTGGCGAAGCGTTGACACACATATCGGAGCAAATCCATTGATGTAACCGAATCAATAAATTCTAAAGGGAGAAGTTCGTGCATGTTGGCGGGCTTCTTTAAGCATGTAGAACACGAAGAGGAGGTAGAGCCTATGATCGGATCGGGTGCGGGTATCGTTCAGCGTGATTTCACCGTACTATTGGAGAAGGAACATCCTGGATTTGTGGAGGCTAGGGGGCAGTTAGCCCGCTTTGCAGAATTAGTAAAAAGTCCGGCTTCGTATCATACCTATAGAATCACCCCTCTTTCTTTATGGAATGCTGCTGCCTCGGGATTGACGGCTGAGGAAGTTATCGAGATGTTACGGTTTATTTCTCGTTCTGATATTCCTACTAAGGTAATTACAGATATCCGCATGTGGGTTACGCGATATGGATCTTTAGTACTTCGACGCTCAGAACACGAACCAGAAACTTTATGGCTGGAATGCCAACCTGAGCATGCTTATTTACTCGAGCGACTTGAACAAGAATCTTCGCTAGCTGAGCTACATTTGCAACGATTGGAGTCACATCGGTTAGTTCTGCCTGCAGGATATCGAGGTATATTGAAACAGGAGTTAACCCGACTTGGATACCCCGTAACGGATGAAGTGGGTTACCACCTAGGACAGCCCCTTTCATTTAGGATGAGATCAACCTTGGATAATGGTTTGTCTTTGTCATTGAGACCTTATCAGAGAGAAGGGGTCGCTGCATTTGCTGGGTTTGAAAACAACACTGGAGAGAGTGGTGTCCTTGTTCTCCCTTGTGGGGCAGGAAAAACGGTAATTGGTCTTGCGGTGATGGAACGGTTTCAATGCGAAACGTTGATCCTGACATCGAATGTGACTTCAGTCCAGCAATGGATATCGGAGATCCTGGATAAGACAACTTTGTCCAAAGAGAATGTGGGTGAGTATTCAGGCGGACAAAAGCAAGTGAGACCTGTGACGGTATCAACCTATCAAATCCTGACTCATCGAGTCAGCAAGGGCGAAGGATTTAAGCATATGGGTTTATTTAATCAACGGGATTGGGGTCTCATTATATATGATGAGGTTCATCTTCTACCTGCACCCGTATTTCGTGCGACTGCTGATATTCAGGCGACTCGTCGTCTTGGTCTGACAGCTACTCTGGTTAGGGAGGACGGTTGTGAGTGTGACGTATTCTCTTTAATTGGGCCCAAACGTTATGAGGTACCTTGGCGAGAACTAGAGCAGAGTGGGTACATAGCTGAGGTGCAATGCTGCGAAATAAGAGTTGCTATGTCTCGAGTTCTTAGAGATTATTATTTAAATGCAGGAGAACGTGAGAAGTTTCGAATCGCTGCCGAGAATCCCCGGAAAATTGAATGGCTCCGAATGCTGATGAAACGACATGTGGGTCGACAAATTCTAATTATAGGACAATATTTAGATCAGCTGAGAAGCGTGGCATTACAGTTGAATGTGCCGCTTATTACTGGCAGTTTGCCACAGGAGGAACGGGGAAAGCTGTTCGAGGCATTTCGTCGCGGAGATATTCAAGTTCTAGCCGTATCTAAAGTTGCAAATTTTGCAGTCGATCTTCCGGATGCATCTGTGGCGCTACAGATTTCCGGTAGTTATGGATCTCGTCAAGAAGAAGCTCAAAGATTGGGCCGGATCTTACGACCGAAATCAGACGGAAGCCAGGCCTATTTCTATACCTTAGTGTCAGAGGATACTAGGGAGCAGGATTTTGCGATGCGTAGACAGTTGTTCTTAATAGAGCAAGGATATGAATATATCATAACATTTGATCACGAAGATGGTTGTGATGATGCAATTGTTACGGCTGGGAAACTGGAGGTGTCGCCGTAATGGAGATTTTCGAATACCAACAGGCTTCCTCTGTAATTGTAAAACTGGCGGCATTATCCTTAGCAGATGAAGAAGCGTTGTCTGCCATATTTCGACGATTTGCTGGACAGCCGTTTACACTTCAAGGTCTGAATGAGGTGACGAGAGGTAGGTTAAGTGGTGCTGACATACGTGCCTCAATCCCTGTTCTACTTCAACAAGGATATTTACATGCGGTGAAGAAAGTATGGGGAGAACGGTTGTATTACATTCCTTTTGACCTTCTACCTCAGCTTCAGGAGATGTATGTACTCCCTTCGATCAGGTCATATGACGGGCTGGATGTGTTTCTATACCGGGAGTCCAGACGTGGGCTAGCCTGTGATATGTTCCGTACCTTGGCTTGGATATCAATGAATCGTCTGCAGATCACAGCTAAGGGAACCCTTTATCAAAAAGTGTTAAGTAAAATAGGGGGCCTAATTTCCTTGGAAAGTGAGGATATTATGGGCCTTTCACTATATTATCCATATCAGGAGGTTTATGCTCCTCCGGTTGCTGTTGTGTTTGATATGTTAATAGCATTTGATCTAATTGTGCAAGAACATGGAGAGTGGCTGTTAAACCAGGTCAACGTAAGGTCATGGCTTAAATTAGACTTGGAAGAGATGAATGCAGCATTCTTCCGTCAGATCATGCTGAGATATGTTCCAACTGACGCTGTACTCCAACATTTTGTGTTTGGGATAACTTCATCTTCTATACAGAGTGGTATGTGGTATGGTCTTCAGAATGTGCTTGATTCACTGGAGCAACAAGGTATATTTACGGGATCATTGCTACCGGAACAGCAATTGTGGATGAGAAGTTGGCTCATTGCTTTATGCGGATTCGGTTGGATGGAACTAGGGCAAGGGAGAGACGAAAAGTTATATCTCCGTTGGGTAGATAAACCGGACATGATGAGAGAACGGGGGGGCGTACCTGAAGGAGTCCATTTGCATACGGGACTTTGTCATGTTCAGCCTGATTTTGAAATTTTAGTTCCGCCGGACGTTTCGTTTACGGTTCGTTGGGAATTAGAGTCATGTTTTGAGCACATCACGATGGATATCATGTCATTGTATCGAATAAGCCGATTAAGTGTGACTCAGGCTGTACGTAATGGCCGTTCTTCCAAGGATATATTGACGCTTCTGGAGGAACATTCCACAGGAGTTCCTGAGCATGTAAGGCTAGCAATTGAGCAGTGGGGCCGAGAAATGGATCAAACTAAACATGACGAGAGGATGCGGATTATAAACGGTACTCAAGAAACAGCAGACTTCCGAGTATCGATAAATAGAGTAAATGGTTTGCTTGGACGGCAAGGTTGGATATATTGTGGAAGTGAATATAAAAATTATGAGTATGATGATGGCATTCCAGAGGTTCATGATTTATTTCCTGGCCTGGAGGATACCCCAGTGATGTGGATAAAAGAAATGAGGGCGTATCATGCCTCTACGACTCGAAAGATCATCGTGCAAGCTCTACTTTGGCGGACAAAGATCGCACTGAAAATTCGCGGTGAGGTTGTTGAATGTCTACCATTAGCCGTGGTGGGCGAGGAGAATTGGAAAGTAAGAGGCTTGATGTTCCTTAAGGAGGAGAATAAGGGTGCTGAGCATGAGCTGGCTCCGGGGGAGTGGGAAGCTATTCAATTGCTTCTTCCTGACATAAAGCGGAAAATGCTGTAACGAAACTCTTCTTCTCCTAGTGAGATTGTGGTATGATAAAATCGTCTACTGTGCAGTAGACCATTACACAACAGAATTGAGTTGAAATTCATGAGCGTATCGGAAATCAACACGGTTGATATGGCCGAACTATTGACTTACGCCTATGAATTAGGCGATATGATAAATAATTCATCCGCTGTCTCTGACTACTTGTATTGGAAACGGCGTGTTGAGGAAGATACTGAAGTACAAAGTTTGGTGAAGAAACTTTCCGCTCAGAGAGAGCTTTTTGAAGAGACGGAGCGGTTCGGTCATTTCCACCCGAACTATCACGAGGCTAAAGATAAGGTATTAGAGGTAGAGCGGGAGCTTGAGCAATTCGAAGCGGTTCGCAACTTCAAGGCTGCAGAGAAGGAACTTGATGATATATTGCATCAAATGTCGGAGACTATCGCATTTGCCGTGTCAGACACCATTAAGGTGCCTAGTAACGATCCTACACCATCTGGTGGTGGATGTGGAAGTGGAGGCAAGTGTAGTTGCGGCTAAAGCGATGGATCAGACTATAGCCGAAAGCTTGTCTATTCCGGAATGTATAACAGGCAATTGAACGGAGGGAAAATGATGTTTCCGGAGCGTACAGGCTATATTATTTGGGTAAGTGATTTAAAAGCTGCAAGAAATTTGGAGAAATACGGAAGCGTACATTATTTATCTAGGCGAATGCATTACGTTGTAATGTATGTGAACGCAGATCGCGCGGAAGATATTATGAAGAATGTTCGGAAGCTATCCTATGTTCGCAAGATTGAACGGTCTTATCGTAATGAGATCAAGACGGAGTATACGAAAGATGCCCCTGATAAAACTCAATACTATGGATTATAAAGCATTACTTATGATGTAACGAAGCAGCCCATTTCGGGCTGCTTTTTTTATGCTGAGGTAGAATGTCGATTTTAGATAGAGGGGCATAAGAACTATTCTTAAACGCCAATCTTGTAGAATAATGGAGAAAGATGTGGTATAGTAGGTAAAAATGCTTAGTTAATAAGGCCTATTACTATTCGTGAGGTGCGGCATGAGAGATGAGGTTAAAGAACGGTGGGGAACATACGAAGCAAGTCATGTTCTCTTGGGTGACAAAAGAGTTACCGATATCGTAATAACCAACCATGCCAAGGTGAGGTATCACGATCGGATCGATCGTAGTAGCAAGGATTATAACAATATCGCAACTTGGGCCTGGGAATGTCTAAAACAAGGGCGTATTAAACCTTACTATCGCAAAGAAGAGGACGTCTATCTTATCGACGACGATCTCGTGATGGTAGCTGAATTTGCTGAAATTCCAGACAAAGTCGATTCTATGGGAAGAACGTTGCACCGGATGATCGTCGTTACATTTCTCGGACGCATGTCGGAGACGATTGAATTACGCGATTTGAAATCATACTATTCATGGCTTCGTCATTCCAGGCGGATGACATTAATGAAGAATACTCGTAAACGTAGATAAAATAAAAATATAGATTCGTACGGAAGCATGTGCTACTCTTGCACATGCTTTTTTTGTCTACTTTTCCATGCTATTGTAAAGGATATAGAAGGGAAGGGAATCATCCAATGGCGATAAATTATCATCAATTACATATTTTTTATACCGTTGCCGAGCGTGGGAGCTTCTCGGCTGCGGCACAGGCACTACATATGACCCAACCGGCAGTAACCATGCAGATCCAGTCGCTTGAGGACTATCTAGGTTGTAAACTATTAGTAAGATCAACCAAAAGAATCGAGTTAACGGAAGCAGGAGAAACATTGCTCCCTTTTGCGCATCAAAGTATGCAACTGATTCGGGAGACGGAGCAGGCGATGTCTCGTTTTACTTTTATGCTTGAGGGTAGATTACAGCTTGGTGCTAGCCTTACAATTGGTGAATATGTATTGCCTCGCTTATTGGGTCCCTTCGGTCGCCAATATCCGCATATTTCCATAGTTCTAAAGGTTATGAATACTAGTCAGATCGTCGACGAAATCGTTAATCATCAGTTGAATTTTGGTCTAGTGGAGGCCCCTGTTCAACATCCTGATCTAGTATCGGAAGCTGTGATGGAGGACGAACTGAAGCTAATAGTACCCGTTGGACATATATTATCTGGTAGAGGGCAGGTTGAATTAGAAGAGGTTGTTTCATATCCCTTCGTGCTTCGAGAAAAAGGCTCAGGAACTCGTCAGGTGATGGAGCAGGAATTGGAGCGCAGAGGAATCGATCTTGGCCAAATAGAGACGGTTATGGAACTAGGTAGCACGGGTGCGGTGAAATCAGCGGTTGAAGCGGGCTTTGGGTTAACCATGCTGTCACCTTCTTCGGTGAAACACGAGGTTGCTTTGGGGTTAATGGAAATACTGGACATCAAGGATGTAACCTTTAAGCGGCAATTTTATTCTGTCCATTTGAAATCTGCCCTGTTACCTGTGTCCGCAGTCACGTTTTTGACCTTTTTACGGGAACATAAATTGCTACCTTAAATAAAGGAGATGAAGTATTCATGAGATCAACTAACGGTAATGGGAGATGTGATTTACATACTCATACAAGCGCATCTGATGGAATGAACTCTCCTGCCGAGAATGTGCTGCTCGCCAAGCAGAAAGGTCTGTCCGGCATCGCGATCACAGACCATGATACAGTGGCTGGAATTACTGAAGCGCTGGAAATGGGACGTGAAGCTGGAATGATTGTTGTACCCGGGATTGAAATTAGTACTAATGCCGGAGGGAAGGACATTCATGTATTGGGATATGGATTAAATCACGAAGATTCACTCTTACTGGAAAGATTAACGCAATTACGTGCAACACGCGAGAAGCGAAACGAAATGATTTTAGATAAGCTACGAGAACTGAATATTCCGATTTCGTTACAAGAAGTGAAAGAGGGACTTAATCGTCCGCTATCCCCTGATGAGAGTATTGGACGACCACATATCGCAGACGCTATGGTACGTAAAGGATATGTAACCGATCTGCGCGATGCGTTCGATCGTTATTTGGGCGAGGGGCGACCTGCTTATGCCTCTTTGCCACGTATTGCACCTGAGGTAGCGATGAATTGGATCCGCGATGCAGGCGGAGCGCCAGTTCTAGCTCATCCAGGCCTGTATGGAGATGACCATCTTGTTCGAGACATTGTGGAGAAGGGGAAACCAGCAGGGATCGAGGTGTACCATTCTGACCATGGACCTGCAGATGAAGAACGATATATGGAAATGGTTAATCAATATGGATTAATTGCTACGGGGGGGTCGGATTATCACGGCATACGACAAGGAGTCGTGTTTCATGGTGATGTTGGTAGTCGTAGCGTGCCGGTAGAGACAATAGAACGTCTTATGGAGACTACGAGATCATAAAAAAGGGCTCCCTTACACGATTGTAAACCTGCAATCGTATAAGGGTGCCTCTTTAATTTTACCCGTTCTTAATCGTGTTAGGCATCTTCTTGATCATTTGCTCGTCTGGTGTGACGAATAATGTTTTCTGATGGTCGTAAATGACAAATCCAGGCTTTGCACCACTAGGTTTTCGTACATGCTTGATTAAAGTACAATCTACCGGAACACTACTAGATTCCTTTGCCTGACTGAAATAAGCGGCTAACTGCGCTGCTTCGTTTAATGTTGATTCACCAAAGGAAGAGCTTCGAATAAGTACGTGTGATCCAGGAATATCTTTAGTGTGAAGCCATGTATCATTGGAATTACCAAGCTTATTCGTGACATACTCGTTTTGAAGATTATTTTTTCCAACATAGATTTCAATGCCTTCGGATGACTTAAATACATGAAGTGTCGGACGGGCATCCTTCTTTTTCTTCTTCTTGTTATTCTTCTTCCCACGTTCTCTTAAATATTCTTGCTGCACCAGTTCCTCACGGATTTCTTCAATATCATTTATCGTGGCATAGGTTAGCTGTTGGAGCAATCCTTCTAAATAAGTAATTTCTTCTCTAGTTTTACTCATTTGTTCTTCAATTGCCACAAGGCTATTCTTGAACTTGTTATATTTTTTGAAATAACGTTGAGCATTTTCAGAAGGAGTAAGTAGATGATCGAGCGGGATCGTTAGGGTGTTCTGTTCTTCATCATAGTAGTTGACAAGCTTCACCTCGCGGTCGCCCTTTGTGATCATATGCAGAGATGATAGCAGTAGTTCACCTGAAATTCGGTAGCGCTCAGCGTCATCCGCTTGGGCCAAATCTTCTTCTAGCTTGGTAAGTTTTTTGATGTTCTTATTTCGTTCATTCTGCAAAAAGCGCAGAAGATCACTGGTTCTTTGTTTGACGGTGTCCCGAAGCGCCTTATCTCCGTAATAAGCTTCCATACATGTACTGATGGAATCGTAAGTTCGGATGTCTCCTTGCACGAGACTTAGAGGGATGGCTGAGAATACACTTTTCCCTTTGGAATTATCCCCAATAAGAGGTGAATACCGATGTTCAAGGATGTCATTCATCAAACTGTTAAAAGAACTCCACAGAGTCTCGTTATTCTCAGTTGATATACTCTCTTCCTCCGCTCCTTCCCCAGCCGAAGATTTACCAAATGCGCGATAATAGATCTCCTCGGCGATTAATGGGCTGAGGCCGCTATAAGCATCGACCATCCATCCCTTCCCCTTGTTCTCTTCTTTGCTTGCAGCTTCTTTCAGGGCGGCAAGGAACTCTTCCTTACTGGATTTCAGAGGGTTGAGTTTATGTTGCTGTGGGGGCTCGGTGTATGCGAATCCAGGCATAACAATCCGGAAAGTGCTGATCGCCGGAGTCACATGATGTATACCATCAAGTTGGGTTCCTGTGCTTGGGTCCACGATAATAATGTTACTATGACGCCCCATGAGTTCGATAACAATCCGTTTCTGAGACATATCTCCGAGTTCGTCTCGTTGTCTTACATCGATATGAATGATCCGTTCCATACCGACTTGCGAGATGGCTTCAATTACGCTGCCCTCACAGTGCTTGCGTAGCAGCATGCAGAACATAGGTGCTTCCTGCGGGTTAGGGAATGATTCCTCAGTTAAATGAACGCGAGGATAAGTTGGATTCGCCGACAGCAAGAGCCTGCGATTCTCACCTTGAGAGCGTAGATTCATAATAATATCGCTTGCAGAAGGCTGGTGTATTTTATTGATTCGTCCACCTACACAAACTTGTAGTTCATGGACGATAGAACGCGTAACAATGCCATCAAGTGCCATATCGTTTATTCTCCTGTCTATAAATTACACTAATAATCATGGTTCAAAAAGTCAGTTTTTCAGCACCGAGAAGGTTGGATGAAGCTAGGGACAGAGGAGCGGAGCGTAGGCAAAACCTACGTGAGCACCTAAAATGTTTCTGCAGGAAACATACCTCGTAAGCATATGCTTGGCCCGGCTGAATCCAAGATTCGATGTCGAATATACATCTCGTTCTACTTCGTGATCAAAAGATGACTTTTTGAACAACCTCTAATAGCTATTCTTTATGATGCCATACTTTGGGCAAAAACTTAAGTGCTACTCTGTGATATTTTGGGACTGGCTGGAATACATTTACCCTAGGTGGAAAAGCCTTCACGCTGTATATCGTACTAAATACGGGAGGGGAAAACGGAGAATGGAACAAAAAAATTGGCACCAGCAAAGCGAGAACGAACTTCTGCAGTCGTTCGGCGTCACGCGTGAGCAGGGCCTGACCGAGGAAGAAGTAGAGCGAAGACGTCAAGTAAGCGGTTGGAACGAACTGTTGGAGGGGGAACGGATATCGCCGATCCTATTATTCTTGAACCAGTTCAAAGATTTTATGATGCTTGTACTGATGGGCGCCACTTTGATCTCTGGACTTCTCGGCGAATATTTAGATGCCGTTACCATTATAGCCATCGTTATTCTAAATGGGGTTCTAGGATTTATTCAGGAATTCCGGGCAGAACGATCGCTTAGAGCACTCAAGCAACTGTCAGCTCCTCACGCTAATGTATTGAGACAGGGAAAAGTTGTGCATGTTGCTGCCAAGGAACTTGTACCGGGGGATATCGTATCATTGGAGAGCGGGGATCGTATTCCTGCGGATATCCGTTGGTTGTCCATCCAGAGTTTGGACGCAGAAGAATCCGCCTTAACCGGGGAATCACATCCTGTGGGTAAGCATACTAGAGCGATTTATGAGTCTGAAGTACCTCTTGGCGATCAAAAGAATATGGGATTTATGGGTACTATGATTACCCGTGGTTCTGGTAAAGGTATTGTCGTCAGTAGTGGCATGGACACAGAAATGGGAAAAATTGCCGACTTACTCCAAAATACCGAAGTACAAGAAACGCCATTACAGCGGCGACTCGCGCAGTTAGGTAAAATATTGATTTACTTGTCATTAGCATTAACCGTACTAGTTGTTCTTGTAGGGATAATTAATGGCCAGCCAGCAGGCGGTATGTTCCTTGCGGGGGTCAGCCTTGCCGTAGCGGCTATTCCAGAAGGACTACCTGCTATCGTCACAATCGCGTTGGCGTTAGGTGTACAACGGATGATCAAGCGTAAAGCGATTGTGCGTAAACTTCCTTCAGTTGAGACGCTAGGTTGCGCTTCCGTTATTTGCAGTGACAAGACGGGTACACTCACTCAGAATAAAATGACGGTTACTCGGTTATGGATTGAGGGGCGGCCTCTGGAAGTTACGGGGGAGGGTTATGAGCCTGTAGGCAATGTTCTCGATCAGGGTATCCCTATTGATTTGAAAAGAGATCAAACCCTACGTCGTCTACTTCAAATCAGTTCATTGTGCAGTAATGCGGTTATTTATGAAGAGGATGGAGGGGAGGAAGCAAGAGCTCGCCGTAAAGGGAAAGATGAAGGTGCTGACTCTCAGTGGCGGTTAAAGGGCGATCCAACGGAAGGTGCGCTCGTTACCCTGTCCTCAAAGATGGGACTATCCCCTGCTTCACTAGGTAGTATGTACGCTCGTGAACTAGAGTTCCCATTCGATTCTAAGCGTAAGCGGATGTCGGTTGTTGTTTCCCATCAAGGAGGGAAAATTGCATTAGTAAAAGGCGCGCCAGATATGCTTCTGGAGCAATGTTCTTATATTTTATGGGCGGGTAAGGTTGTTCCGCTTACAGGTACATTTAGGCAGAAGGTTCTAGCAGCGAATGAGGCGATGGCAAGAAGTGCCCTACGTGTTCTGGGAATGGCCTATCGGGATCTGCGTCCACAGGATAGTATTGATCATGAGGATGCGGTTGAATCACAGCTAATCTTCGTCGGATTGACTGGAATGATCGACCCTCCGCGGCGTGAAGCGAGAGAAGCCATCTCCGTATGCCGTCGTGCGGGTATCAAAACAGTAATGATCACTGGAGATCATGGGCTTACGGCTGAAGCAATTGCCAACGAATTAGGCATTATACCACGAGGCGGTCAGACCATGTCTGGTCAACAATTGGCGTTACTTACGGACGAGGAACTTGACCGTCAGGTTGAAGGAGTCTACGTCTATTCTCGCGTATCGCCGGAACACAAGCTGCGGATCGTTAAGGCTTTACAGAATAGAGGACATGTCGTTGCTATGACCGGTGACGGAGTAAATGATGCGCCCGCAATCAAGGCGGCCGATATCGGTATTTCCATGGGGATTACAGGTACGGATGTCGCAAAAGAAGCTTCTTCGCTCATTCTTAGCGATGATAATTTCTCTACTATTGTGGCTGCAATTGAAGAGGGAAGAAATATTTATGAGAACATCCGTAAATTTATTAGATATTTACTTGCTTCAAACGTTGGAGAAATATTAACCATGCTATTTGCTATGTTGGCAGGTCTACCATTGCCACTACTTCCGATTCAGATACTATGGGTGAACCTAGTCACAGATGGGCTGCCAGCCATGGCACTCGGGGTAGATCAGCCGGAGAAAGACTTGATGGAGCACAAACCTCGCGGAGCAAACGAGAATATCTTTGCTAGACGTATGGGCTGGAAAATATTGAGCCGTGGTTTTCTGATTGGTCTGTGTACTTTAGGGGCTTTCTGGCTCACGCTGCAGGTTTCTCCAAATGATGCGAATCAATTACTCAAGGCACAGTCCGTTGCATTTGCGACCCTTGTAATGGCACAGTTGATTCACGTATTTGATTGCCGCAGCTCTCGCTCGATTTTCCATCGTAATATATTTCAAAACCGCTATTTGGTCATAGCCGTATTATCTTCAGTACTGCTACTCCTTGGGGTAATGTACATTGAACCGTTACAACCTATCTTCAAAACCGTACCGCTTGGAACTCGCGAATGGGCGATTACATTGGTTGCTGCGGGCATTCCAACTTTCCTAATGGGGGCTGGAAGCGTCTGGTCGGGTAATCGTCGCCGCAAATATAATGGTCCTCGTCCTATGGCAACAGTGAAAAGTACAAATATTCGTGCATAAAATCAATACCCTTTCATAGCGCTAAAATATAGACTAACCCCATAAAGCAAAGCTTTGTGTAAAGTTTGGTGAAAAGTTAGCGGAGTGAAACGTTTGAATCTGGAGAAGCTCCAAGCTTTCGATAGAAAGCTACCACGGAAGCATAAGCTGCGTTCGCCTTTGTAGTTGGATTGTATCCCTATTTGGTGTTATACAATGAAGACAATCCAACTACAACAGCGATCGAAGGATCAAACGGTTTACGCAGCGGGGATTGTTTCACCACTCTTTTTTAAGCAAAGCTTGGCATATGCTTACGAAGTCAGCTTTGCTTCGCAAAGCTAATAAGGAGTGGGGTTAGATGGATTTTACGAAAATGCACGGATTGGGTAATGATTTTCTTGTGATATATGGTGAAGTGGCGCTACCTGAGAATGTATCTGAACTAGCGATTAAATGGTGTAATCGATTTTTTGGAGTAGGTGCGGATGGTCTCGTATTTATTTTGCCCTCGGAGCAGGCTGATTTCAAAATGCGGATCATCAACTCGGATGGGACTGAAGCAGAGCAATGTGGTAACGCCATCCGTTGCGTATCCAAATATGTGTACGAGAAGGGTTATACCAACAAAGATAACATTACGATTGAAACGCTGGGTGCGGGAGTTCAGCAGGTACGCCTACAGGTGGAACAGGGCTCCGTTAGAACGGCTCGGGTTGATATGGGGGAACCTGTGTTAGACGGTCTTGCGGTTCCGACCATACTGGAGGAAAATCCGGTGTTGAATCACCCCATTACCACGGGGGGATCAGAATTTGCTTTTACCGCGGTTTCGATGGGGAATCCACATTGCGTAATTTATGTAGATGATGCCCCTAACTTTGACCTAGGAACATGGGGACCACAGCTAGAAGTACATCCCTATTTTCCGCGGAAAATAAATGTTGAATTCGCAACCGTAACTTCCAGGGATCGCGTAGAAATGAGGGTGTGGGAAAGGGGAGCTGGCCCCACTCTAGCTTGTGGAACAGGTGCTTGCGCTACGCTCGTCTCCTCCGTACTGAACGGGCTTACCGATCGGGCCGCTTGGATTGGATTGAAGGGTGGAGATCTGTTTATCGAATGGGATGAGCATGACAATCATGTCTATATGACAGGTCCTGCAGAAATTGCTTTCCAAGGCAGTTTGTAATGGGATTGTATTAGTTCAAGAATAACAGTAGGCCGTGGTGATAATCATGGTCTACTGTTTTATTTTATTGGATGAAAATAAATAGATCTCTAGAGTTTCTGGAACAATTCTTATCATTCCGGGGGATTTATGGTACATTAGAGTGAAATTATGAAGTGCAGAGTGTTTGAAGTAGCTATTATTGATAGAATATGATCTGCGGCAATGGGGGTCTTGGATGATGTTGGATTTACGTAAAGCATGGGATAATAATGTTCTGGTTGGCGACGGTGCAATGGGTACCTATTTGTATCAATTGGGGTTCCCTGTCGGTATTTCTTTTGAAGAATTTAACTTGCTACGGCCGGAAGTAATTGGTGATGTACACCGTCATTATATTGAGGCAGGAGCTCAACTTATTGAGACGAATACTTTTTCTGCAAACTCCTACAAACTCTCCAAGTTTGGTCTGGAATCCAAGGTTGATGAGATCAATCGTGCTGCTGTACGCATTGCGAGAAAGGCTGCAGGAAATCGTGCATATATTGCCGGGGCAGTAGGTTCTATTCGCGGAGGGAAACGATCGGACGTTTCTGTAAGAGAACTTGATATGTTTTTTGAAGAACAGATTTCTGCACTCTTAACAGAAGGTGTAGATGCTATATTGTTCGAGACCTTCTATGATCTTGAAGAAATGCGTATCGCATTAGGGAGAGCACGGAAGCTAACGGATATTCCGGCGATATGTCAATTCGCTGTCGATCAAGTAGGACGTACGTTGGATGGATACAGTATTCAAGATGCATTCGGAATACTCCGTCAAGATGGGGCTGACGTCTTTGGTTTTAACTGTCACTCTGGTCCAAAAGGTATTATGAGTGTAATGAAGAAGTTGGACGGACCTCTGGATATTCCCCTATCGGTTTATCCTAATGCGGGTTTGGCGGATTATGTTGATGGCGAGTATATATACGGGGCAACACCCAATTATTTTGGAGAATGTGCGCTACCATTTGCTGATCTGGGGGCTAGGCTTATTGGAGGGTGCTGTGGCACAACACCTGAGCATATAGCATCCATTGCACGGACACTGCAGAAATATGTTCCTACACCTTTATCTGAAGGTAGAGAACTGCCACAAGTGCAAGCTTCAGTTGTACTTGCTGAGCGGGGACAACAAGCTGAAAAAGTGTCAAATGGTCGAGATACAGATGTTCCAAGTATTGTGGAGACGGTGAAGGAGCGGCATACCGTTATTGTCGAACTTGATCCTCCGCGCGATCTAGATATTACTAAGTTCATGAAGGGGGCAGCTGCCCTTAAAGAGGCTGGGGTCGATGCATTGACGCTTGCTGATAATTCACTGGCCGTTACAAGAATGAGCAACATGGCTTTGGGGCATCTTGTTCAATCACAGCTGGGGATTCGTCCACTCATCCATATTGCTTGTCGTGACCGTAATCTAATCGGAACACAGTCACATATGATGGGCTTTGATGCCTTGGGTATTGATCATGTGCTTGCAGTAACAGGTGATCCGGCTCGATTTGGTGACCTACCTGGAGCAAGCTCGGTATATGATCTAACTTCATTCGAGATTATTCGAATGATCAAACAGTTAAACGAAGGTATTGGCTTCTCAGGTAAGCCTCTTAAGCAAAAAGCAAAATTTGTAGTTGGTGCTGCCTTTAACCCGAATGTGAAATATTTGCACAAAGCGGTAGAACGGTTAGAGAAGAAGATTGCCTCAGGTGCAGACTATATCATGACTCAGCCGGTGTATGATCCAGCATTAATTGTAGAGATCAAAAAGGCAACAGCCCATCTCGATATTCCGATATTTATTGGTATTATGCCGCTCGCAAGTGGCAAGAATGCTGAATATCTTCATAATGAGGTGCCGGGCATCCAGCTTCCGGAGAATGTTCGTAAGCGGATTGAGGGATTACAGGGCGCTGAAGGTCGAGAAATGGGTGTGGAAATTGCCAAAGAATTACTCGATACGGCAATGGAACATTTTAACGGAATCTATTTGATGACGCCATTTATGTTCTATGAAATGAATGTCGCTTTAATGAATTATGTTACAGAGAAGTCGAAACGCAATGTATCCCACTTGTCTCACTCATAATTATCAATTACAATAGTATAACGGATGTGATGTATTTGTCTCACAGTATGACTGGTTACGGTAGTTCCGCCAAGCATTATGGCGGTTTCGTCGTTCAATTTGAAATTAAATCCGTCAATCACCGGTACGCCGAGGTTGTTCTTCGGATGCCACGGGAGTGGGCATGTTACGAAGACGGACTAAGGCGCCTGGTTCAGCGTCACGTTAAGCGTGGACGGATTGATGTATATATCAGCAGAGAGCGGGATGATGAGAATTCCTTGCCTTTCATGCTGAATTCTTCCGTTGTGGAGGCCTACTTACGCGCTGCTGAAGAGCTGGGAACTAAGTATGGTGCCGATGCTCATTTGAGCGCGAAGGATTTGCTTGCTCTACCTGATGTTCTGTCTGTACCAGATTCTTCAACTAACGGTAACCATCCGGATGAGGAATGGGGAACTATACTGAATGAAGGGATCGAAGAGGCAATTACTGGGTTGCTACAAATGCGGGAACAGGAAGGTTTTCATTTGGTTACCGATGTAGAGAATCGTCTTGCAAAACTTGAGGCGATTCATGCAGAACTGCTTGAACTGGCGCCGGAGGTTGTGAATGATTATCGCAACCGCCTGAAGGGACGTCTTGATGAACTGCTAGATGGGACTGCATTTGACGAGCAGAGATTCGCGATGGAAGTGGCTCTATTTGCAGACCGTTCCAATATTGACGAAGAGCTTATTCGATTGAAGAGTCATTTTGAGCAGTGCCGCGGACTTCTTCAGTCCCGTGAGCCAGTCGGACGGAAATTAGATTTTCTGATCCAAGAAATGAACCGGGAAACCAATACGATTGGATCCAAAGCCAATCATTTGACTCTAGTCAACCGTGTCGTCGAAATGAAAGCGGAACTGGAGAAAATTCGTGAGCAGACAGCGAATATTGAGTAATGTTCATTTGGTATTTTGACGCTGGTGAGTCAAGTAAATTAGGGGGAACAACCTGTATATGGCAATTAAACTTATTAACATTGGTTTCGGAAATATCGTATCGGCCAATCGCATCATTTCTATCGTTAGCCCGGAATCTGCTCCAATTAAACGGATCATTCAGGAGGCTAGGGACCGCCACATGCTGATCGACGCCACTTATGGTCGTCGTACGCGTGCAGTAATTATAACAGACAGCGATCACGTCATTCTCTCGGCAGTACAACCCGAGACGGTCGCTCATCGTCTGTCCACCAAAGATGACGACAACGACGAATAAAATGGAGAGAGCTATGGCTAAAGGATTACTTATTGTATTATCGGGACCTTCGGGTGTCGGCAAAGGAACAGTCTGTAATGAATTACGGGTTCGTATGCCGGAACTTGTCTATTCCGTATCCGCTACATCGCGGCAACCCCGGTTCGGAGAAGAACACGGGGTGAATTACTTCTTCAAGAGTAAGGAACAGTTTCTTGAGATGATAGAGAACGATCAGCTGTTGGAGTATGCGGAGTATGTTGGAAATTACTATGGTACACCGCGTGACTTCGTGGAACAGACCCTCGAAGAGGGGAAAGACATCATTTTGGAAATTGAAGTTCAGGGTGCGCTTAAAGTGAAAGAGAAGTTCAAAGAAGGAGTGTTTGTATTTTTGTTACCTCCATCGCTAGATGAACTCAAAGGGCGCATTCAAGGACGAGGTACCGAGAATCAGGCGACAATTGATCATCGGATGTCGGTTGCGGCAGATGAGATTGGTTTGATAGAGAAATATGATTATGCGGTTGTTAATGACGAGATTGATCTTGCCTGCAAAAGAATAGAATCCATCATCATCGCCGAACATTGTAAAGTAAGAAAATAATTGTTGGCGAATGAGCCTAATAAGAAGAGGTGTAATGAATGCTATATCCATCCATTGATAAAATGCTAAACAAGGTTGGTAGTAAATATTCGTTAGTTGTGGCGGCTTCACGTAGAGCGAGACAGCTTAGAGAAGGCGAGAAGAGCGAACTGAAACAACCAAGATCCCACAAACAAGTTGGAATTGCACTTGAAGAAATTTATGGTGATTACGTTCAAATCAAGAGAAATGAGCAAGGTCAACCACTTATAGACGAGGATTAAATCTACTGGCCTCCGGGCTGCTTTACGACAACCGCGAGGTTGTTATTTTTTTCTGGTCATATCCATTGGGAGAAAAGCGAGGGGATACCGATGTTAACTGGCAAGAAGATTTTGCTTGGCATCACGGGAGGCATTGCGGCTTTCAAGGCAGCATCAATATGTAGTAAACTTGTGCAACAAGGGGCGGAAGTCCGGGTTATTATGACGAAATCTGCGACCAAGTTTGTTACTGAGTTAACGCTACAGGCATTATCCAAGAATCCCGTATATACCGATGTCTTCGATGAGAAGAACCCAAATGCGATTGCTCATATTGATCTAGCTGATTGGGCTGATCTTGTGCTAGTGGCTCCAGCAACTGCTAATATTATTGGGAAAATGGCGGCAGGTATTGCTGACGATATGCTATCGACTACATTGCTTGCTACGCAAAGTCCAGTTATGTTATCTCCTGCTATGAACGTACATATGTATGTACACCCAGCGGTAACTCGGAATTTAGCAGAACTAGTATCGCGTGGGGTTATGATGATTGAGCCGGGAGAAGGATTACTTGCATGTGGCTACACGGGAAAAGGCAGAATGGAGGAACCGGAGACCATCGTTTCTGTTGTCATAGATTTCTTCAAACGTCAGGAAGCCATGTCCAAGAAACCTCTCGCAGGTAAAAAAGTAGTTGTTACAGCAGGAGGTACCCTAGAACGTATCGATCCCGTTCGTTTCATTAGTAATGACTCGTCTGGTAAAATGGGGTTTGCTGTTGCCCGTGCTGCACAGCAGCTTGGTGCAGAAGTAACTATTATTGCTGGCAGTACACAAGTTCAACCACCGTCTGGTATTAAGATCACTTCAGTTGAATCAGCATCTGAAATGTTCGAAGCAGTAAATGCATTGTGGGAAGCAACCGACATCTTAGTTAAGGCTGCGGCTGTTGCTGACTATCGCCCTAAGGAACGTGCTATGCACAAGATGAAGAAGTCCGGTGATACCATGACGCTCGAACTGGTCAAGAATATTGATATTCTTGAAACACTAGGTCGGAATAAGACATCACAATTTTTAATTGGTTTTGCTGCAGAAACGAATGAACTAGAGACCTATGCGATGGATAAGCTCCGCCGCAAAAATTGCGATCTACTAGTTGCAAATGATGTAACCATGGAAGGCGCAGGATTTAGTTCAGATACAAACGTTGTAAACATTTATGACACAAATGGTCTGGCCGTGTCTTTGCCTAAGTTATCCAAAGAGGAAGTGGGGCTGCGGATTATGGAACTTGTGGCAGAACGTACGGTGGGATTATCTCGATGATATACAGAATGGCCAAAGTCATAGTTGATGTGCCGAGCCGGGAAACCGACCGGCCTTTTGACTATTTGATCCCTGAATCGATGTCGGAATGGATCGAAGTCGGAAGCCGGGTTGGCGTTCCTTTCGGTCGGCGGACGGTTCAGGGATTTGTTGTTTCACTACATGAACAGCCGGAAATGGACAAGTCCAGGATGAAGCCGATTCAAGAGCTATTGGATTTGCTTCCCCCGCTCCCGCAAGATTTGGTGGAGCTTGCAGCATGGATGAGTCAAAGATATGCCTGTAGTATGATTTCTACACTGCAGGCGATGATACCAGCCGCTCTTAAAGGTAAAGCGGAAAGATATATTCATTTGAATGAACAAGATAGCGAATTTGGGGAGCCTGATGAGGGTACCTTGTTTGCAATGTCGTCTTTTCTCAGTAGCGATGAAGAAGAAATCATTTCTTATCTAAGATCGGTGGGACCAGTGACGATGTCTCATCTAAGCTCGCGCTACCCAGACCATCTCGGAGTGATCAAAGGGCTTCTCGGTAAGGGAGTCCTGTCTGAAAGCCAGAGCATTAAGGATAAAATACGTAAAAAGACGGTGAAAACCGTTGTTGCTGCTGTAAGTGGAGAAGAAGCAGAGATTGCTCTAGCGTCTTTCACTGCTCAGGCTCGTCGTCAAAAGGAAGTACTTGAGTTTCTGCTTGAAGTGGGCGTTTCACTATCGCTTCAAGAAGTGCTCTCTACCCTCCGCGTCACAGCGGGTACGGTGAAGAAGTTGGTAGAGAAAGGGTATGCCATCATGGAGGATGTGGAGGTATTCCGCGATCCTTATCAAGATCGGTACTTTAAAGGAACAATTCCATTAGAACGTACTCATGAACAAGAATATGTGTATAACGCACTGATTGGAACGCTTAATGAACGTGCGCATGGTGTGTTTTTACTCCATGGGGTAACGGGGAGCGGGAAGACGGAAGTATATCTACAGACAATTGAACGCTGTATTGCTATGGGACGACAGGCAATCGTGTTAGTACCTGAAATTTCACTTACCCCACAAATGGTGGAGCGGTTTAAAGGCCGATTTGGTGCTAAGGTTGCGGTCATGCACAGCCGTCTTTCAACTGGAGAACGTTATGATGAATGGCGTAAAATCCGTGAAGGACGCGTAGAAGTAGCCATTGGTGCTCGTTCTGCTGTGTTTGCTCCATTTAAAGATTTAGGGCTGATCGTTATGGATGAGGAGCATGAGACATCTTACAAACAAGAAGAGACACCTAAATATCATACGCGTGATGTAGCGGTGAGACGTGCGAAACAGCATAGTGCTGCAGTTATTCTTGGATCAGCAACGCCTTCTCTTGAGAGTTATTATGCTGCTCGTTCAAAGTCTGATGATGATTTTGCGCCCACCTTACTTGAAATGAAACAACGCCCTTCCGGTAGTTCGTTACCTGGGGTTCATATTGTAGATATGCGGGAAGAACTGAAGGAAGGCAACCGTTCGATGTTTAGCCGGGCTTTACATCAGGGGATTGCAACTCGCTTGGAACGTGGCGAGCAAACGGTGTTATTTCTCAACCGACGTGGACATTCCACGTTTGTGATGTGCCGTAGTTGTGGTTATGTAGCGGGTTGTTCTGAGTGTGACATCTCACTAACATATCACCAGAAGTCGAATAATTTGCGCTGTCATTACTGCGGTTATGCGGCTCCAGTTCCAGCCGTTTGTCCAGAATGCGGCAGTGAGCATATAAGGTACTTTGGGACAGGCACTCAGCGAGTAGAGGCGGAACTCAGCAAGTTATTCCCGGGCATCCGGGTAATCCGGATGGATGTTGATACCACCAGCGAGAAAGGTTCCCATGAGAAGTTATTACAAGCTTTTCGTGAGAAAAAAGGAGACGTACTGCTTGGTACGCAAATGGTAGCCAAGGGGCTAGATTTTGCTGATGTAACCTTGGTTGGTGTCATCGCCGCAGATACAGCACTGAATTTCCCGGATTTCCGCTCAGCGGAGAAAACATTCCAGCTACTCACTCAGGTCGCTGGTCGCGCGGGTAGGCATCAGCTTCCTGGTGAGGTGTTTATTCAATCGTATGTACCGGATCATTATTCGATCGTTCATGCGAGCGGGCATGACTACACTTCCTTTGTTCGAGAGGAGTTGCAACATCGGAAGGCGTTACATTATCCACCTTACAGCCGCTTAATCCTAGTGACAATGTCACATGAGAAGCTACCCCTTCTTCTGCGAATGGCTGAGAATTTCGTTGTTGAGCTACGTGCCAAGGCTCAGCGAAAGGGCTGGTATGGCAGTTTGGACAGGTTTATGCCGGAGGCACTGGACATTCTCGGGCCAGTAGCATCCCCAATTCCACGGATCAAGAACCGTTATCGGTTCCAATGTATGGTGAAATATCGCGGCGCTTTGGACGCGGTTGGTCTCGTACGAGAGACGGCATCTGCCACTGTGGATAATTTGCGCGATGCTTCGCTGCAGATTAGTATTGATGTGGATCCGCAGATGCTCATGTAGGGGGTCCCAACCCACCCAAACCCTCCCTTATCGTAAGGGAGGGCCCCAAGGGCTGGCTGCCCTTTGGATACCCGCTTTAAGGAACGTTGGAGGGAAAGAGGCGCTCCTGCATCGCTGTTCCCTTTGGGAATGCGCTTTGGTTGGTCCGTGGTACGCTTTTCCCCCTTCGGGTACGTCTCACTTTTGGCTCACCCGGGAAACCAGGGAAAACATGCTGCTCAAAGCTGCTAGGGTGGGTGTACCTGGGGACTGGTGGAGGTGGAGCGCTTTCACCCTGACGGGCACGCTTTACGGTTGGTGCTCCTGCAACTTTTGAGAGCATAGTCGAAGAAGGGCTGTCCCTACGGGAAGCGCATTATGTTAGTATAGAATTGCAGAATATTGATAAGGCATATATTTATATATCATTTCTTGTGTTAAGGATGGTGGCCATTATGGCGATACGGATAATTGTGAATGAACCGGATGAGGTATTGCACCAGGTTGCGAAGGAAGTTAAGAAGATTACGCCGAATGTGCAGAAGTTGCTGACCGATATGGCGGATACGATGTACGATGCGGAAGGAGTGGGCTTAGCTGCTCCTCAGATCGGTATTTTGA